>NZ_CP171640.1:3465466-3820621 GCF_043950245.1 Agromyces sp. MMS24-K17
CGGCACCTGCAGCGAGGTGAGCACGAGGGAGACGAGCGGCGTGAGGAAGAACAGCACCAGGTAGAGGATGCCCGGCAGCAGCAGGAGCAGGGCGACGCGGCTGCGGCGCCTCGGCGCCTGCGGCTGCGCCTCGGCGGTGGAGAAGGCTGCGAACGCCACGGTCAGCCCTCCTCGAGCTCGGCGACGAGCGCCTCCCGCCGCTGCACCGCGATCGACTCGGTCGAGTCGTCGGCGGCGAAGCGCGCGACCGTGCCCGGCTCGTCGACGAGGCCGAAGCCGTGCGCCACGTGCCAGTCGACCCACACCTCGGCGCCGAGTCCGGCGACCGGGCCGTGGCCGACGTTCTGGGCGAAGACGAGCAGCGTGCCGGCGCCCGGGACGTCGACCAGGTACTGCGTGCTCACCCCGGAGAACGACACGTCGATGACGCGGCCGGGCCCGAGGGCGTTGCGGTCGGATGCCACGGCCGGCGCCTCGGTGTGCAGCACGACCTTCTCGGGCCGGACGCCGATGGTCACCTCGCCGGTGTGCCGCTGCGCCCTGGCCGTCGGCACGGCGATGCGGGTGCCGGCGACGTCCACGAGCAGCGCGTCGCCGCTGGTGCCGACGACCTCGCCGGCGAAGAGGTTCGACTGCCCGAGGAAGTTCGCGACGAACGCCGTACGCGGCAGGTCGTACAGCTCCTCCGGGGCGCCCATCTGCTCGATCGCGCCCTTGTTCATGACGGCGACGGTGTCGGCCATGGTCATGGCCTCCTCCTGGTCGTGCGTGACGTGCACGAAGGTGAGGCCGACCTCCTCCTGGATCGTCTTCAGCTCGAGCTGCATCTGGCGGCGGAGCTTCAGGTCGAGCGCGCCGAGCGGCTCGTCGAGCAGCAGCAGGGCGGGACGGTTGACGATGGCCCGCGCGAGCGCGACGCGCTGCTGCTGGCCGCCCGACAGCTGCTGCGGCCGGCGCTGCGAGATGTGATCGAGCTCGACGAGCTTCAACGCATCGTGCGCGCGGCTGACCGCGTCGCGCACCTTGCGGCGCTTGAGGCCGAAGGCCACGTTCTCGAGCACCGTCATGTGCGGGAACAGCGCGTAGCTCTGGAAGACGGTGTTCACGGGGCGCTCGTGCGCCTTCGTGTTCGTGACATCCGCGCCGCCGATGAGGATGCTGCCCTGCGTGGGCTCCTCGAGGCCCGCGACGAGCCGGAGCGTGGTCGTCTTGCCGCAGCCCGACGGGCCGAGCAGGGCGAAGAACGACCCGGCCGGGATCGTCAGGTCGAGGGATTCGATCGCCGTGAAGCCGGGGAACCGCTTCTGGATCCCGACGAGCTCGAGGTCCGCGCCGCGCTCGGCGAATTCGCGTACTGCCATGTGCCTGTGCCGCCTTCGAGGTCAGGAGCCGAGCAGGATGCTCTGGAACGCCGCCTGGTACTTCTGCTCCTCGGCGGGGGTGAGGGTGCGGAAGATGTGCGCCTGCGAGAGCGTCTCCTCGTCGGGGAAGATGAGCTGGTTCTCGGCGAGCTCCGGGTCGATGGCCATCGCGGCCTCCTTCGCGCCGACGACCGGGGTGATGTAGTTCACCCACGCGGCGACCTCGGCGGCGACCTCGGGCTCGTAGTAGTAGTTGATCAGCGTCTCCGCGTTGGTCTTGCGGGGCGAGCCGATCGGCACCAGGAAGTTGTCGTTCCAGAGGGTCGCGCCCGCGGTCGGGATCGCGAACTCCCACTTGTCGCCGGCCTCGGCGTTGATCACCGTGATGTCGCCCGACCAGCAGATCGCGGCGAGCGTGTCCTCGTTCTTGAGGTCCTCGAGGTACGAGTTGCCCTTGATGTTGCGGACCTGGCCGGACTCGACCTGCTCGCGGAGCAGCTCGTTGGCCTCCTCGAACTCCGCGTCGCCCCAGTCGCCCGAGATGTCGACGCCGTTCTGCAGCATGAGCAGGCCGATCGTGTCGCGCATCTCGGAGAGGACGCCGACGCGGCCCTTGAGGTCGGACGCCCAGAGGTCCTCGACGGAGGCGAGGCCGCCGGGGATGGCCTCCTTGTTCCAGCAGATGCCGGCGAAGCCGCCCTGCCACGGCACGGAGAACTCGCGGCCCGGGTCGAAGTCCGGGTCCTGCAGGGCGGGCGTCAGGTTCGCGAGGTTCGGGATGTTGGCGTGGTCGAGCTTCTGCGTGTACCCGAGGCGGATCCAGCGGCTGACCATCCAGTCGGTGAGGCAGACGGTGTCGGCGCCGATGTCCTGGCCGAGCGCGAGCTGGTCCTTCACCTTGCCGTAGTACGTGTTGTTGTCGTCGACGGCGACCTCGTAGTTGACCGTGATGCCGGTCTCCTCCTCGAAGGCGAGCAGCGTCGGGTACTCCCCCGCGTCGTTCTCGTCGATGTACGCCGCCCAGTTCGCCCAGTTCAGCGTCTTGTCGGAGGAGGACTTGTCGGCGGCCGCGGTGGGCTTGGCCTGGCCGCCGCCACCGGAGCACGCGGCGAGCGCGAGGGCGGTCGCGCCGGCGCCCGCGCCCGCGAGGAGCCCGCGCCGGCTGAGGCCGGAACGACGGGCCTGGGCGATGAGCGCCCGGATCATCGGGTCCTCGGGTAGGGGTCGGTTGGTCACGGGGACTCCAATCGGGCTGCGGCGCGCGGTCGAGGGTGGCTTGATCCTGCCACACTGGCGGGCGAGAATCACGATTTGGTATCCGAATCGTTAATTCCAACGCACATCTGGTGCGGATTCCGCACTGTGCGACGCCCGGCGACGCGGTTTCCGTCGAATCGAACCCGACGAACCGTCACGATGCGCGGCCGCGTCACGGCCAGCGCCGCAGCACGGGCTCCGCGCCCGGGAGGGTGACCCAGCAGGGCACGCCGACCGCGTCGGGCAGTGGGGGCAGACCGCGGTCGCGGGCGAGCGCGCGGTACTCGGCCGGGCCGCCGCGAGCGACGACGACCGCCTGGTCGCGCACGGCCGCCGCGAGCGCCCAGGCCCCCGCCCAGGCCTCCGCGTCGCCGACGATCACCGCCGCAGCGCCACCGCCGGCGGCCGGCGCGGCGCGCGCGGCGAGGGCGGCGAGGGCGGCGAGGGCGAGCTGCGCGGATTCGGCCCCCGGCGCCAGCAGGATCGGCTCGCACCCGAGGAGGCCGCGGATCACGTCGGCGTCGACGCGTGGCGAGGGGGTCACGACGGCGACCGCTGCCCGGCCGTCGCCCAGGTCGCGCGTGGAGAGGACCGGGGTCGGCGGGGCCGATTCCGGCGACGGGGCCTCGGCGGACGCCACCTGCACCCGGAGCCCCTGCCACTGCCCCGACCCGGCCGGCTCGGTCGGCCGCCACAGCTCGCCCGCGCCCCCGGACTGCACGAGGTCGGGGCGGGAGGCGTGGCGCAGCCGCAGGATCGGACCGAATCCGTCGTGCGCGAGCCGACCCAGCGACGGCGCAGCGCGGGCCGACGCCGCGACGGAGACGCCGACGGCCCGCCCCTCCCGCAGGAGCCCCTCGACCACGTCGAGCCCCTCGAGGCGGTACGCCTCCGGCCAGCCGCGGAACCGCAGGTCGAGGTCGTCCAGGACGAGCAGTCGCGGCCCGGCGGCGTCTCCTCGCCGGACCGATGCGAGGAGGTCGTGGAGGCCGATCCACTCCGCACTGCGCGGACCGTCGTGCCGGATCACCGATGCGGCGCCGTGCCGTTCGGCGAACCCGGTCGCGACGCTCGCCAGGGCGGTCGAGCGCCCGGAGCCCGCCGTGCCGACGACGAGGAGGTTGCCGTCCTCCGGCGCCCAGCCGGCCACGCGCCGGCACTGGTGCTCGGGGTCGTCGAGGAGGCCGAACGAGATGGGCCCGCCGGCGAGCGGCCCGGACGGCCCCGGCCCAGGGCCGGAGTCGGGCGTCGGTCGGGACCCCGCCTTCGGCCCCGGCATCGCCGCGGCTCCCCCGAGCACGGTCGGATCGCGCAGGTCGGCCCGGTCGAGCCGGGCCGGGAGCGGATCGAGCCAGGGCCGGCGCACGGGAGCCCCGGTCCGGCCCGCGCGCAGCGCCGACAGCGCCGCGGCATCGGCGTACGCCGACTGGAACACCACGGGCGCGTCGTCGCCGCGCACGAGCACGGCCCGCCCCGGCAGCCCGGCCGGCAGCTCGGCGGCGAGCGGACCGCCGACGACGGCCGTGCTGTCGGCCGCCTGCAGCACGCGCAGGGAGACCCGGATCGGGCAGTTCGCCGTGACGCCCTCGCGGAGCACGCCGTTCGGCCGCTGTGCGGCGAGTACGAGGTGCACGCCGAGCGACCGGCCCCGCGCCGCGAGGTCGGCAACCAGCCGGCCGAGGTCGGCGAACCGGTCGATCATCGCCTGGAACTCGTCGACCACGACGACCAGCCTGGGCAGGACGACCGCGGCGTCGAGCTCGCCGATGTCGCGGGCGCCGGCGTCGCGCAGCACGGCCTCGCGGTGGCGCAGCTCGGCGCGCAGGCTCAGTACCGCCCGCTCGGCGCCCGCCTCGTCGAGGTCCGTCACGATGCCGGCGACGTGCGGGAGCCCGGAGAGCGGCTCGAACGCGGCCCCGCCCTTGAAGTCGACGAGGAGGAACCCGACGAGTTCCGGCGGGTACGCCGCGGCGAGCGCGGCGAGCCAGGCGAGCAGGAACTCGCTCTTGCCGCTGCCGGTCGTGCCGGCGACCATCGCGTGGGGCCCGTCGGCGACGAGGTCGAGCCTCGTCGGACCGTCGGCGTCGAGGCCGATCACGACGGCGAGCGACCGGCGGTCCCACGCGGCCGGGTGCTCGGCCACCTCCGCCCACCGCACCATCGACGGCAGCGCCGAGGCGGCCTCGAGCAGGCCCGAGCGCTCCGCCGCCTGGCGGGCCGCCACCGCCCACTCGGCGGCCTCGGCGTCGGAGACGAGCTCGGGCACGACCACCCGCCCGTCGGGGACCCCCGCTGCGCGCGCGAGCACGGCCCGGTCGGGGGCCTCGAGCCGGAGCACCGTCGCGAGCCCGGGCGGGAGCCGCGCCTCGTCGGGCGCCACGGCGATCCGGCCCGCCACGTCGGAGGCCGGGGCATCCGCTCGCCCCGAGCCGTCGAGCAGCAGGAACCGTCGCCGGCCTCGGCGGTGCGGCAGGTCGTCGACCCATCGCCAGTCGGCGGCCGGCGCCTCGATCGCCACGTCGCCGGGGGTGGCGCGGTGGGCGCCGTGCACGACGGCGGCCCGGGCGGCGGCCCGCGCGAGCACGGCCGGCCCGACGAATCCGATGCCCGCGGCGGGGTCGGCCACGCACGGCGCGTCCGCGAGCACCGCGGCGCGGGCGAGCGCGGCACGGGCGAGTTCGTCGGCGGCGACCCCGTCGACGCGCAGCGAGCTCGGGGCGGCCGCCCGCCCGAGCACGACCGGGATCGGCCCTGGCCCGTGCCACGCGGCACCCGGCGGCGTCGCGAGCACCGACCGGGCCGACGGCGACCGCAGCCAGGCGGCTCGGCGCTCGGCGTCGTGCGCGTCGGCGATCGCCGCCTCGAGCTCCGCGAGGGCCGCGCCGCGCTCGGCCCGGGCCAGGCGTCGCAGTCGCGCACGCTGGCGTCGTGCGTCGAGCATGGACGCGACGGCGACGACCGGCCCGAGTGCCGCGAACAGCAGTGACGCCGCGCTCCCGGTCACCGACCACAGCACGACGGCTCCGCCGATGGGCGCGAGGCTCGCCAGCAGGGGGAACCCGGGCCGCGCCGGGTCCGGCAGCGGCGCCGGGAGGACGAGCGGCCGGTCGGCGAGCCCCGGTGGGAGCGGATGATCCATGCCGCCAGCGAACCGGCGGGCCGGGGCATCCGCCCGTCGAGGAGCCCGTGGCGTGCGCCCGGCTCCTCGCGTCGCACACTGTGGAGGACCGATGGGCCCGATGCGGCTCGACTCGGGGAGGGACTACTCGACCGAGAACGACTGCTCGGCGAGGTGGACGCTCGCGCCGCGCGGCACGAGGTAGCGCCGCCCCGGCTCGCACCGCACGGCCGGCTCGTCGCTGCGACGGACGATCGTGCCGTTGCCCGAGAACCGGTCGGCGACCCAGAGCTCGCCCTCGTGCTCGCCGAACTCGACGTGGGTCTTCGACACGGAGAGCGTGCGGTCGGCGATCTGCACGAGGTGGTCGAAGGCCTCGCCCGGCTGCGGGAGCGGCCGGCGGCCGACGAGGCCGGTGCCCGAGACGAGCCGCACCTCGCCGGTGCTGAACCGGAGGGTGAAGCTGGGCCGCCGGGGCGCGGGCGGCGCCGGTGCATGGGCGGGCGGCGCGGCCGCCGAGGGCGGTGTCGCGGCCGTCTCGGCGGGCGGCACGTCCACGCGCGGCACGTCCACGGGCGGCAGCGGCACCGGCAGGCTCACCACGCCGCTCGTGAGTCGCCCGCGGTCGAGGATCGCCGTGTCGCCCGGGCGCGGATCGGCGCGGCGGCGCGACTCGGGGGTCGCGCTCGTCGAACTGCCGCACTCGCCGCAGAACATCGCGTCGTCGGGCAGCTCGGCCGAGCAGATGCGACATCTCACGGGCGCTCTCCTCTCCGCGAGAAAGCGTACCCGCCGAGCGAACGCAGCGAGACCGAGGCCCGCAGCCGTCCGAGGCGGCTCCGCTCCCCCGCGAACCCGTCGTGCAGCCGGCCCACCGCGTCCCAGATCTCGCCGTCGGACCCGTCGGCGCGATCCGGCGCGTACACCGCCCGGTCGACGGCGGCGGCGAGCGCGAGCGGCAGCAGGCCGCCGACCGCGGCGGCCTGCTCGGCGCGCGTCGCGGTCGCGCGCACCGGGTACCCGAAGTCGGCGGCCACGTCGGCGAACTCGCTCCACGCCCCCTCGACCCGTTCCACGGCGGTCGGGGCGGTGCGGCGGATGCGTCGCCGTCGCGCCTTGGCGAGCACGATCGCCGCGAAGGGGCTGAGCAGCACGGCGACCCCGACCGTCACGACCCCGACGATCCCCGCGATCCGCGCGGCGATCGCCGGCCACGGGTCGGCCGGCTCGGCGTCCGGGTCGGGGCCGCGCCCCGGCTCGTCATCGAGTTCCTCCACCGGGGTGCGCGGCTCCGGCGGCGGTACCGCGGTCTGCGGCCGGGTGACGGGCTCCGGCTGGTCCGGCTCGCGGTCGGGCACGTCCTCCGAGGTGGGGTTGGGGTCGACCTGCTGCCAGGCGCCGTCCGCGGTCTCGACCTCGATCCACGCCTGGAGGTCGTCGGATCGGATCCGCCGCTCGGCCGGCACCGCATCCTCGACGGGATCGGGAAGGTAGCCGACGACGACCCGAGCCGGGAAGCCGATCTCACGGGCGAGGAGGGCGGCGAGGACCGCGTACTGCTCGCCGTCGCCGACCATCGGACGCGTATCGACCAGCTCGACCAGCCGGTCGAGGGAGTGGCCGGCCCGGCTCGGCGCGTCGTCGGGGCGTCCGTGGCTCACGTAGCCCTCCGCGCGGATGGCGGCGATGAGGGCCTGCAGCCGCGCGCCGGGCTCGAGCGTCGACGGTGCCCACGTCTCGAGCCTGGTCACGAGCTCCGTCGGCAGTGCGGGCATCGCCGGCAGCACGCTCGTGCCCGGCACGAAGCCGGCCAGGTCCGAGACCGCGACGGGGGCCACCGACCACGCCCGGTACCGGCTGCCCGACAGCATCCCGCTGCCGATCGCCGCCGTGCCGGTGACGTCGTTGTACACGAAGCCCTCGGTCGCCGCGGCGGCGCCCGTGCCCTCGAACTCGATCCGCTCGAGCCGGCCGATGCCCGGCACCCAGACGTCGTCGTAGTCCTCGATCCGCACCGCCAGTGCGACCTCGTCCCCGGCCACGGCCGACTGGTCGAGCCGGTACGGCAGCCGCGCGAACCGTCCCGACAGCCCGGCGGCTCCCTCGCCGCCGACCGAGTAGATGACGCCGTCGTACGTGTCCAGCACGGCGATGCGCAGGCCCGCGCCCGCCGGCAGCCCGGCGACGGCGAGCATGTCGCGATCGGCGACGTCCGGGTCGAACGCGGTTCGGAACGCCGCGAGCGGGCTCAGCGCATCGCGCGGCACGAAGGGCGGCTGCACCTCCGAGCGCACCACCGTGCGGGCCGGCGTCGGCACCGCCCAGGCGGCCGCCGTCGCCCCCGCCAACGCGATGGCGAGCATCGCGGCCGCCCCGACGACCCGCCGCGCGTCGACGAGCGCCGCCTCCCCGCGCGCCTCGGCCCCGATCGCCCGCCGCCGGACGATCGCGACGTGCACGAGCCACGCGATCGCCGCGACGAGGAACAGTGCGCCGCTGGGGACGGCGAACGGGGCGCGCACGGCCCCGAGCACGATGCCGACGACGAGGACCCCGGCGGGCGGGAGCACGGCCGCCGCCGGCGCTCGGGTGCGCATCCCGAGCGTGGCGGCGCCGACCGCCGCGACGAGCACGAGGAGGAACGGGGGCACGAGCAGGGCCTGGTACGAGCCGACGGGCACCGAGACCGTGACCAGCTGCTTCCACGAGGCCCACGTCGCGGTGACGAGCTCGACGAGGCCCTCCGGCGTGGGGAGCACGCCTGCGATCGCGAGGTCGGGCACCGCGGCGGGCACGCCGAGCACGAGGAAGGCGGCGGCCGTCGACGACACGACGAGCCAGGCCGGCCAGCGGCGCACCGCTCCGGCGACGCCGAGGCCGAGGCCGGCGGCGAGCGCGACGCCGACCGCCACGAGGAAGGCGCCGCTCTCGTACGTCAGCCACCACGGCACGCAGGCGGCCGCCAGGAGCAGCGCCAGCAGCACCGTCGTCACGGCGATCGCACCGGGCCGCGCCCGTTCCGCCGTCCGCGGCCGACGGCGGGGCGACCGCAGCGGGATGGTCACGCGACCGCCGCCGTCCGGGCGAGCATCGCGCGCAGGTCCTCGAGGTAGCCGATCCGGAACACCGTCGTCCCGCCGGACTGGCGAGCCGCCGCCGACCCCTCCGGCGCGCACACCACGCCGAGCACCTCGACGCCGGCCGGCAGCCGGGCCGCGGCGGCGCGGATGCCGGCCACCCCGTGCGCCGTGCCCGTGACGAGGGCGACGAGCGAGAGCCCGGGGAGTGCCTCGGCGCCGCTCCGGGCGAGGTCGGCGAGCGGCATCACGCGGTCGTCGGTCTCCACGACGCAGAGCGCATCGAGCAGCCGGTCGCGGCTGACGGTCGGCAGCTCCACCATGCCGCCGCGCGAGCCGTCGCTGCCGGCCACGAGGAACGCCAGGCTCCGCGCATCGCGGATCGCACGGACCCCCATCGAGGCCGCGGCGCTCACCGCGAGCTCGAACTCGTCGGCGTCGGCGTACGACGAGCTCGCGACATCGAGGATCACCATGAGGCGGCTCCGCCGCGTCTCCTCGTACTGCCGCACCATGAACGTGCCGGTCTTGGCCGAGCTGCGCCAGTGGATGTGCCGGCGATCGTCGCCCGGCAGGTACTCGCGGAGCGCGTGGAACGCGATGTCGCTCGACGTGAGGTCGCGGGTCGGGGTGCCCTCGAGGTCGCGGACGAACCCGCTGCTCAACGCGTCGATCGGCACGACCCTGGGGTGGACGTGGAGCACCTCGGTGCCGCTCCAGACGATCTCGCGCCGCACGATGCCGATCGGGTCGGCACGGACCGTCCGCACCGGTCCGACGGAGACGACGCCGCGACGGTCGGTGGGGATCGCGACCGACTGCTCGAACCCGCGGCCGCGACCGAGGGCGGGCAACGCGCGCTCGACGACGCGGTCGCCCACGGGCACCTCCACCAGCATCCCGATGAGCCGCCGGCGACCGGGGTTCTCCGCCGCGAGGCGGGCGTGGGCCGGTTCGCCCACCGCGACGCGCGGCGTCGGCAGGCTCAGCCGGATCTCCACCATCCCGCGCCCGACCAGCCAGAGCACCGCGGCCGCGACCACCGCCGCGAGCCCCCAGCCCACGACGACCAGTTCGAGCCATCCCCACGTGTACCCGAGCGCCAGCCCGACGAGCGCACCGGCCGCGACCGCCCAGCCGACCGGCGTGACGACGCCGCGGATCCAGCCGACCACGCTCGCGAGACGGGCGCCGGCGGCGCCGGCCGCCCGCACGAGCCGGGAGATCCCGACGGCCAGCCGCCCCTCGCGGGCGGCGTCCGCGGGGTGCGTGCGACGGGGCTCCGGCGTCACACCGCCTGCCTCGTCGAGGGCGGCGGCGTCTCGATCAGCACCTGGGCGATCACGTTCGACGCGGTCACGCCGTCGAACTCCGCCTCGGGATCGAGGATCAGCCGGTGCGCGAGCACCGGCTCGGCGAGCGCCTTCACGTCGTCGGGCACCACGTAGTGGCGGCCCCGGCCCGCCGCGTGCGTCTTCGCGGAACGGATGAGCGCCAGCGCGCCGCGCACGCTCACGCCGAGCCGCACCTCCCGGGTGCCGCGGGTCGCCTCGACGAGGCGCGACACGTAGTCGTGGATGGTCGGATCGACGAACACCGTGCGCGCCATCGCCGCCATCGCGGCGACCTCGTCGGAGTCGAGCTGCGGCTGCACGTGGTGGGCGTGCGCACGCTGGTCGGCGCCCTCGAGGATGCGGATCGTCGATGCGTGGTCGGGATAGCCGATCGAGCTGCGCATGAGGAAGCGGTCGAGTTGCGCCTCGGGAAGCCGGTAGGTGCCGGCCTGCTCGATCGGGTTCTGCGTGGCGATGACCATGAAGGGGTCGCCGACCCGGTGGCTCTGGCCGTCGACCGTGACCTGGGCCTCCTCCATCACCTCGAGCAGGGCCGACTGGGTCTTCGGGCTCGCCCGGTTGATCTCGTCGGCGAGCACGATGTTCGCGAAGACCGGGCCCGGGTGGAAGTCGAACCGGCCGCTGCGCTGGTCGTACACGGTCACGCCCGTGATGTCGCCGGGGAGCAGGTCGGGCGTGAACTGCACGCGGTTGCTCGTTCCCGCGACCGACTGCGCCATCGCGCGCGCGAGCGACGTCTTGCCCGTCCCGGGCACGTCCTCGAGCAGCAGGTGGCCCTCGCTGAGCAGGGCGGTGAAGGCCAGGCGGATGATCCGGTTCTTGCCGAGGAGGACCTCCTCGACCGCGCCGACCAGTCGGTCGAGGTCCGCGGCGAACCGCGCGGCCTCGTCAGGCGTCATCGTCATCTCGGTTCCTCACCCGTTCCGCAGCCGGGCCACGACGCCGGCCACCTCGACATCCAACCAGACAGTGTCCCACTGGGAGGCGCCGGCCACCTCGCACGACGTGCCGACGGCCTGCGTGCGGCCCGGCTGGCCCTCCCGCCCGCAGCTGAACGAGGCCGGCAGGCCGCTGTTGTCGGGGATCCCGGCCCAGGTCCACCGGTCCTCGTCGGAGCTCCAGCCGAGCCCGGGCACGTCGAACGTGAGCGACGGCGTCGACCCCGACGGCATCGGGTCCGACCACGGGCCGCAGACGCCGAACGCGCTGCAGGCGCGCACCTGGAAGCGGGCGGTCGTGCCGAACGGCCGGCCGAGGAGTTCGCGGAGCCATCCCGAGCCGCTGAACGCGACCGGGGCGCCGATCCGGTTGCCCGCGTCGTCGAGGGCGACGATCTCGAACTGCGGCTGGTCGGCGGCGACGGCGTCGATCCGCCGGTCCCACACGGTGGCGTCGAGCCAGTCCATGCGGCTGGAGACCGACCAGACCGGCCCGGGCGGCTCGTGCACCTGGGCGGTCACGACCGCGGTGTGCGCGCACCCGGAGCGGTTGAAGCCCCACACGATGAAGGCGTGGCGCCCCGGCGGCGAGCCGAACGTCACGCCCGTCGTCGAGCCGTCGGTCGCGACCATCTCGGCGACGTTGCCGCCGCGCGACGGCGGCACGACCACCCCGGGCGCCGGGGACGTCACCGTGCACGCCTGGGGCCCGCTCGGCACGTTCGTGTCGCCGGCGACGAGCCGCTGGACGTAGTACCCGCCGATCTGGTCGCCGTTCGGGTCGAACGGCGACCACGTGACCGTCACCGTGCCGGCCGCGTCATCGGCCGCGGCCGTGATCGAACCCGCACCGGGCGGGCCGAAGGGCGTGCCGACCGCCGTCGCCGAGGTCCAGCCCGCGAGCGCCGGGTACGCGTCGTTCCTGGCGCTCACGGCGACCTGCACGACGCTGCCGTTCACGAGCGGCTGCGACTCGTACGTGCAGGCCGTCGCGGTGCAGGCGCTCGCGGCGGACACCTCGACCGCGACGCCGTCGACCGTCACGACGTACGTGCCGACGGGGCTGCCCGGTCGCGAGTCGACCGGCGACCAGGCGACCGCGAGCCGTCCGTCGAGCGGGCGCGTCGTCAGGTTCGCCGGCGCCGCCGGCACGATGTCGCTCCACACCGGCACCCCGAGCGTGGTCGGGTCGGACTCGCCGACGTCGTTGCGGGCGGTGACCCGCACCAGCACCGCGTTCGCCTGCCCGTTGCCCGGGGTCGTCACCGAGCAGGTCGTCACCGCGCAGCGCGAACCGGCGATGCGGTCGCCGGTGCCCGGGTCGATCAGGGCGAGGTCGTACCCGGTGATCGGCGAGTTGTTGAACGCGCCCGCCACGAACGAGACGTCGATGCGCCGGTCGCCGAAGCCGGTGACGCGCAGGTCCGTGACCGGCCCCGGCCGGTCGCGGACGGAGATGGTGACGATGCCCCACGCGTACCTCGAGGGGTCGTTCGTGGCATCCGCGACCTGGTACTGCACCGTGGCCGTGCCCGGCGGGGCGTCCGCGGTCGCGGTGATCGCGAGGGTGGAGCGGTCGCCCGTCACGTCCACCGTGAGCCCCGGCGGCAGGCTCGCCGCATCGGCGCCCCGCACCGCGACGACCCGCAGCGGCCGATCGGGGAACGGATTGCCGGGCCCGTCGTTCTGGAGCACGTCGACGACGGTCGTCTCGCCGCGGACCGCGACGACGTCGTCGGGGACGGGCCGCGGCAGCGGCCGGGTCGAGGCCACCACGCGCAGGTCGAGGACGCCCTCGGTGCCGGCGATGCCGTCCCCCGCGACGCCGATCGTGACGCGGCCGCGCTTGCCGGCGTCCGCGCCCGCCGTGATGGTGAGGCGGGTACCCGACAACTGCAGGTCGAAGCCCGTCGGGCGGCTGATGAGCGTGTACGAGAGCCCCTCGTCGGTCGCCGGCGGCGGGTTGTTCGTGAGGTTCACCAGGTCGATCGTGCGCGGTTCGCCGGCCTCCAGGTCGATGACGCCGCCCTGGAACGTCGGGGGCTGGCCCTCCACCGGCTCGACCTCGATCGGGATCACGATCGTGCCCGTCCGCGCGTCGGGGTCGCTCGGCGAGGCGCCGTCGGTCGCGGTGAACGAGAGGGACGCCGGCCCGAAGTAGCCCTTGTCGCTCCGGAAGCGGAGGGTGGTCGAGTCGACGTAGTTCTCGCTGCCGTCGCTGTGGGTGGCGCGGATCGACGCGGAGTCGGTGATGCGCACGGGCCGGCCCGACGCGGCGATCACCTGGTCTTCGAGGTCGATGCGCACCTCCTCGCCGCTCGCGACCTTCACCGTCGGGGCATCCGCCCGCCGCTGCGGGAGGGCGTCGTCGCGGCCCGGCACCCAGATGAACGCGTAGGAGAAGACGGCGGGGTCGTCGGGGTGCGCGACGGTGAACGGGATGATCCGCCGCCGGTCCTGCACCTCGACGCGGATGCTCCCGTCGGCGCGGACCCGCGCGCCGTCGGCGTAGCCGGGCACGAGCTTCACGGTCGCCTCGGCGACGGGGGCGTCGTCGATGGCGACGTTCGCGAGCACGTCGACGTCGACCTCCTCGCGATCGACGATGTCGGTGAGCGCGAGCACCGTGTCGGCGACCACCGGCCGGGCGAGGTCGGCGTCCTCGCTGACCTCGATCGTGAGCGTGCTCGACGCGGTCCCCTCGCTCTGGTTGGCGATGGCGTACCCGAAGCCGAGCCGGCCCGGGGTGTCGGGGACGTGCACCACGATGCGGTCGTCGACGATGTCCGCGTCGACGCCCTCCTGGTTCGGAGTGACCTCGGTCACGCTGAGCCGCTCGCCGCCGGGGTCGGAGTCGTTCCCGAGCACGGCCACCGCCACGGTACGTCCGGGGCGGACCCGGATCTCGTCGGCCACCGCGATCGGGGCGCCCGTCGTCGCCGGGGGCTTCGAGATCCCGACCCGCACGATGCCCTCCGCACGCTTCCCGAGTCCGTCGACCACTTCGTACTTGAAGCTGTCCGTGCCCGCCGAGTACGCGCCCGCCTCGTAGAGGAGCCATCCGGCGCCGATCTCGAGCACGGACCCGAGCTCCGGGCTGGACCCCTGCCCGAGCAGCTGCACCGAGTCGCCGTCGGGGTCGGTGCCCGACAGCGGGATCGGGATGCGCACGGTCTCGCCCGAGAACGCACGGGCGGTGACCTCCGGCGGCACGGGCGGCGTGTTCGTCGCCGGGTCGGGTTCGCGCACCGCGAGCACGACCACCGCGTGCGCGAGCTGCTCGCCGCTGCGCACCTCGTACGTCGCCCGGTACTCGCCCGGCTCCTCGGGCGCGTAGAAGCGCAGGTGATCGCCCGACGGGAACAGCAGCCCGGCCTCCGGCGCGGCCGAGAGCTCCGGCGACAGCTCCAGCGGCCCACCGCCCGGCGACTCGTCGTTGGCGAGCACCGGGATGTCGACCACGTCGCCGGTCCGGGCCGTCACCCGGTCCTCGTTCGCGACGGGCGGTTCGGAGACCTCGGACGTGCCGACCTCGATGACGGTGACGCGGCCCTCGGCCTGCGCGAACCCGTTGCCGACGAGGTACCGCACCTCGGCGGACCCGGTCGGCAGCGGGCCGGCCAGCGTGATCCTGAGGATGCGGTGCTCGACCACCTCCACCTGGACGCCCTCCTCCTCGGCGCCGGCGCTCACGCCGGTGAGCACCAGGACGCCGCCGTTCGGGTCGATGTCGGTCGCGAGCACGTCCACCTCGCCGGGCATCCCGACCCGGAGGAACGCCGTGTGCGGCACGGTGATCGGGGTCAGGTCCCCGTCGGGCGGGTCGTTCACTTCGAGGCGGATCGCGCCGGTCGCGGTCCGGGCGCCGTCGGTGACCGTGTACTCGAGGTAGTGGGTGCCCGCGGTGAGGCCGGGGATCCGCACGGTGCCGCCGTCGTAGTCGGGCACCGGGCGCGCGTCGACGGTCGCCGGGACCGCGCTGAGCTTCGCGTGCCCCGACCCGCCGCGGACGTGCCGCAGCGGCTCGAGCACGATCTCCTCGCCCGCGGTGGCGGTCGCGACGAACGAATCCGCGAAGAGCGGCGTCTCTCCGGGCCGCCCGACCTCGATGCGCAGGTCGCCCGCGCCGTCGTCGCGCCCGTCGCTCACCACCAGCTGCACGCTCCGCTGCTGCGCGGAGTTCTCGCGTTCGTCGAACACGACCACGCCCTCGGGGCTCCACGACACGCCGTCGGCGCCCTCGGCGCGGGCGGACTTCAGGTACATCGGATCGCCGTCCGGATCGACCCACCCGCCGAGCACGGGCACGGTGAGCCGCCCCTGCGCCTCCACGTCGGCGGTCGTGCGCCGCTCGTAAACGGGCGCGTTGTTCTCGTCGTCGCCCCGGACGGTCACGACGACCTCGGTGCTGGCGGTGAGCCCCCGGCCGTCGGTGATGGAGTAGCCGAACGCGAAGGTCCCGGCGACGCCGTCGTCGAGGGTGAGCTGCAGCACCTGGCGGTCGGACACGGGGATGACGGATGCCCCGCCCGGCAGCACGCCCGAGACCCCGGAGACGATGAGCACGTCGCCGTTGGCGTCGTAGTCGTTCAGGAGGACGGGCAGCAGCGTCGACCGGCCCGGCCGGGCGCCGAACTCGTCGGGCACGGCCACGGGCGGCTGGGCGGACTGCTCGACCTGGAGCGAGGCATCCGGGTCCTGCTGCTCCTCGGTTCGGTCGTCCTTCCGCCGCTCGAGCAGCGAGTCCCAGTCGTCGATGCGCTCGTAGCCGGCCGTCGCCGCCCAGGTCCAGCCCGAGGCGGGATCGTTGAGGACCAGGGCGTGCCCGTTGTCGACGTAGGCGAGGCCGTCGCCGACGGGGCCGCCGAGGTCGAACGTGCGCGGGACGCCGTCGGCGCAGGACCGCCACGCCACGCCGTCGCTCCAGGCGGCGTGGACGCACCCGTCGTGCACGACCGGGGCCGCCGGCCCGCCCGACCGCCCGTCCGCGAGCCGGGTCGTCCCCGAGCCGTCGAGCGGCATCTCGTACAGGGCGTCCCGGGTGGCGACGACGACCGAGTCGCCCGAGGTCGCCGGCCGCTGCAGGACCGGCTCGTCGACGACGTCGGCGATGCCCGCGACGGTCCACGCACGCTCGGCGGTGCGCATCGTCGAGGTGGACGCGTCGAGCAGCACCCATCGTCCGCCGACCGAGGTGATGCCGATCTCGTCGTCCTCGTCGACCGCCGGCACCGTCCACGTCTGCGTGACCGTGGCCCGCGCGGCCGCGTCGACGCGCTGCACCTGGCCGGTGCCCGGCGTGTACGCGAACAGGGTCCCGTCGCCGTCGACGACGATGCGCGCGTCCACGCCGAACTCGAGCTGCGGATCGAGGTCGGCGTCGAAGTCGGCGAAGCCCGCGAGGGAGGTGATCCAGACGTCGCCGCCCGCCACGACGACCGCGCGGTCGCCGGCGAAGGCGACCTGTCCGCGCTCCGGGTCGGGCGGCACGGGGACGGTCTCGACGAGCTCCGCCGTCGCGGGGTCGAGGATCGCGACGCTCGAGCGGTCGGGGTCGTGCACCAGCACGCTGGTGCTCCGCTGCACGATGGTCGCGCTCTGCGAACCGGTGTCGACCATCGAGGTGAGCTCGCCGACCGCGGTGCCGGCGCGGCCGACGGCCTCGAGGTCGTCGTTCACGACCCACACGCTGCCGTCGCCGAGGTCGACGTCCTCGTCGGCGTAGCCGCCGCTCATGACCGCGGCCGCGCCGACCAGCGCCACGACGACCGCCGTGGCCACCCCGGTCGCCGCGGCCGACCGGCTCATGGTCAGCTGCCGCGGCATCAGCCGCCGGCCTCCGGCACCTCGACGCACCGCTCGGGGCTCGTCTCACCCGACTTGCCGTCACGGGTGACGCGCACGCTCACGCACATCCGCGTCCCGCTCACGGCTTCGAACTCGATGCGGGTCTCCCGCCGTGCCGGCTGGTCGATGCCGTCGACGCCGACGATGTACGCGTCGCCGGGTTCGACGCCGGGATCCTCCCACGTGAACGTGACCGTGACGCCGTCGACCTGGCCGAGCACGTCGGCGACGACCGGGATCGGCGGCCGGCCGCCGAGCGCGAGCACCGTACCCGTCGCGAGCAGCGCGAGCACGACCGCACCCGAGACCGCCAGCGCCAACGCGAGGCGGTGCGACGACGGCGGCCGGTCGACGCCCGGGCGCGACCGGGTGTGGGTGCGGTCCGCGGACGACCGTGCGGCGGCGGTGCCCGGGGCCGGCCGGCGCCGCCGGCGCCCCTCCGGCGCCACGCTGATGCCGTAGCCGCCGCTCACCCGGGTCGGATCGTCGAGGTCGAGCGCCGTCGCGAGCGCCCAGTCGTCGACGGCGACCTCGGCCGGGGTCTGCGGCAGCCCGAGCTCCTCCTCGATCCCCTCGAGGTCGCGCACGAACTCCATGGCGCTCGCGTGCCGGGCCGACGGGCGGCGGCTCATCGCCCGCGCGAGCGTCTCCTCGAGCGAGGCGGGCACGTCCGGGCGACCGGTCGGCGGCAGGCGCCCCTTCTCGATCCGCGACATGAGGGCCGCCGACCCGTTGTCGCCGTCCGGCACCTCGAACGGGCTGCGCCCGGCCAGCAGCGAGTACACGGTGGCGCCGAGCGACCAGATCTCGCTCTGCACCGATCCGGCGCCCTCGTCGGCGAGCACCTCCGGCGCCGACCACGGGATCGAGAGCCCGACGATCCCGCCCCGCCCGGCATCCGCGAGGGTCGCGGCGATCCCGAAGTCCGCGAGCACGGGGTGCCCGTACGCGGTGGTCAGGATGTTCGAGGGCTTGATGTCGCGGTGCAGCACGCCCTGGCGATGGGCCGTCTCGACGGCGCTCGCGATGCGCACGCCGATCGAGAGCACCTCCGACACCGGCAGCCGGGCGACCCGGTACCGCTGGGCCAGGCTCGCCGAGCAGTACTCCATCACCAGGTAGGGACGGCCGTCGGCGGCGACGCTCGCCTGGTGGACGGTGAGGATCGACGGATGGCTCGACAGTTGCGCCATGAGGTTGGCCTCGGCCTGGAACATCTGCCGGACCTCGTCGCTCACGAGGTCGGCGAGCATCACCTTCACCGCGACGAGCCGGCGCGGCATGTTCTGCTCGTACAGGAAGACGTCGGCGAAGCCGCCGGAGCCGAGCACGCGGACGAAGGCGAAGCCCGGGATGGTGGGCGGGGTGGACGGAAGTCGTCTGTTCACGATCCTCCCCGGGTGCCTCATCGATCCTTCGCCGGAGCGCCGTGCGGGGCGGCGGGCCGGATTCCCATTCTACGAGCCGGTGCCCCCCGCGTCCGGGGCGAACGTTCAGGCGGGGCGGGTGACCGCGAGCACGTCGACGACGAGCACCGTGACGTTGTCGCGCCCGCCGTTGCCGAGCGCGGCCTCGACGAGGTCGTGCGCGGCCCGCTCGGGCTTCTGCCCGCCGACGAGGAAGTGCCGGATGCCGTAGGAGGTGAGCTCCTTCGTCAGCCCGTCCGAGCAGATGAGCAGCCGGGTCCCGGGTTCGACGGCGATCGCCCGGTAGTCGGGTACCGGCGCCTCGTGGAAGCCGACGGCGCGCGTGATGACGTTGGAGTGCGGATGGGTGTCGGCCTCGTCGCGCGTGATCTGCCCGGCGTCGACGAGCTCCTGCACGACGGAGTGGTCGACGGTGAGCTGCTCGAGCACGCCTCCGACCAGCCGGTACACCCGGGAGTCGCCGATGTTGAACACGAGCCAGGCCGGTTCGCCCGCGACCTCGCCGAGCGCGACCCCGGTCACCGTGGTGCCGCTGCCCTCGTCGGTGACGCCGACCACGCGGTCCATGTCCTGCACGGCCAGGCGCAGCGCGTCGTCGATCTCGGGGGTGCCGATCACGGGACGGCCGCCGTACTCCGCGAGCCGGGTGACGACGGCGGCGCTGGCGAAGTCGCCGGCGGCGTGGCCGCCCATCCCGTCGGCGACGGCGAAGACCGGTGCCTGGGCGACGTAGCTGTCCTCGTTGACCTCGCGGCGGTGGCCGGTGTCGGTGATCGCCGCCCAGGACATGGTGACGGTGGCGCCGTCGGGGAGCGTCACGCGATGCCGCACATTGCCGGAGCCGATCTGCGTCACGATGGGGCCTGTCTGTCGAGCACGTCGCGGGGGACGATCCGGGGCGGGAGGATCTCGACGATCGTATCGGCTCCGAGTCGGAGCCGGGTGCCGGGATTCACGACGACCGACTCGCCGGCCCGCATCCGGCGGACCACGCCGTCGCGTTCGATGACCGTCCCGTTCGTCGATCGGAGGTCGGTGGCCACGAGCCGCATGCCCTCGGCGCGCAGCTCGAGGTGCGACGCCGACACCGAGTCATCCGCCCCGGGCAGCACGACCAGCTCCTCGTCGGGGTCGCCCGCGCGGAGCCCGAGCGGGCGTCGCCCGAGCACCGTGCGCCATCGGATGTCCCGTGCGGGGCCGTCGTCGATGCGGAAGCGCATGACCGCCTCGCCGTGCGACCCGGCGGCCCGGTCGCCGTCGGGTTCCGTGACGAGGTGGTGGCCGACGAGCCGGGTGTCGACCTCCGCGTGCCGGTGTGCGGGGCCGGACGGCGCCTGCCACTCGACGCCGGTCGCCCGGTGCACGGCGGCGAGCGCGTCGACGCGTTCCCCGGAGCCGTCCGCGACGACCGCGTCGACGACGTGGATGCGGAGCGATTCGACGTCGCCGAACTCGGCGAGGTGCCACGGCCGGATGCCCTCGGCGGCGAACCGCCGCCGCGCGCCGGTCGTGTCGCCGGCGACCGTCAGGAGGACGACGGCGTCGCCACGGGCCACGACGGTGACCGGGCCCGCGGACGAGCCGTCGTCGGGCCACCAGGCCATCGCGACGTCGTCGCCCGGGCCGCCCGGCGCCGGTAGGCACGAGATGAGCCGCTCCAGGCTCGCGTCGGGGTCCGCCGCCGCCGCCGCGAGCGCCTCGAGCGACGGACCGGGCGCGGGGGCGCCGATCGCCGCGAGGAAGCGCCGGCCGACGACGACGTCCCACTCCGGGGCGCCGCCGCCCCGGGCGATCCGCACCGATCCATCGACCATCGGGCCAGTCTGGCACCGACGGGGCCGACGCGTCTCGTCGAGGCGGTCCGACCCCGTGAGAACTCGGGCTCGGTGCAGCGGTCGCCGCCGAATCCGTTGCATCCAGAGCCGGAATCGACGGATTCCCTTGCTCGAGGCCTGATCCGCTGTCAGAATCGAGTGCATGACCACGAATGGCCGCGGCCAGCAGCGCTCGACGCACCTCGACGACGTGTCGAAGGCGATCATCGAGCAGCTGCAGGCCGACGGGCGCCGGTCGTACTCCGAAATCGGCAAGGCGGTGGGCCTCTCCGAGGCGGCGGTGCGGCAGCGGGTGCAGAAGCTCACCGACTCGGGCGTGATGCAGATCGTCGCCGTGACCGACCCGATGCAGCTCGGCTTCACCCGCCAGGCGATGATCGGCATGCGGGTCGCCGGCGACACCCGGGAGATCGCGGCGCGGCTCGCCGAGATCCCCGAGATCGACTACGTGGTGCTGAGCGCCGGCAGCTTCGACCTGCTCGCCGAGGTGGTCTGCGAGGACGACGACCACCTGCTCGAGCTCCTGAACAGCCGCATCCGCGCGCTCGAGGGCATCCGCTCGACCGAGACGTTCGTGTACCTGAAGCTCCAGAAGCAGTTCTACAACTGGGGTACCCGCTGAGCGGGGCCCCGCGGAAGGA
Organism: Agromyces sp. MMS24-K17; assembly: GCF_043950245.1. Classification (GTDB taxonomy): domain Bacteria; phylum Actinomycetota; class Actinomycetes; order Actinomycetales; family Microbacteriaceae; genus Agromyces. The sequence goes on from NZ_CP171640.1 coordinate 3,486,323, forward strand.
ATCGCCATGACCGACCGGGTCACCGACAACGCGACGCTCCAGCAGATGGCCGACGACCACCTGTGGATGCACTTCGCACGCCAGTCCACGATGCACGAGTCGGGCGTGCCGATCATCACCCGCGGCGAGGGCCACCACATCTGGGACATCGAGGGTCGGCGCTACTTCGACGGCCTCTCGGGCCTGTTCGTCGTGAACGCCGGCCACGGCCGGAAGCGCCTGGCCGAGGTCGCCGCGAAGCAGGCGGCGGAGCTCGCCTTCTTCCCGATCTGGAGCTACGCGCACCCCTCGGCGATCGAGCTCGCCGACCGGCTCGCCGACTACGCGCCGGGCGACCTGAACCGGGTGTTCTTCTCCACCGGCGGCGGCGAGGCCGTCGAGACGGCGTTCAAGCTGGCGAAGTACTACTGGAAGCTGCAGGGCCGACCGACCAAGCACAAGGTCATCTCCCGCTCGGTCGCCTACCACGGCACCCCGCAGGGCGCGCTCGCGATCACGGGCATCCCGGCGATGAAGGAGATGTTCGAGCCGCTCACCCCGGGCGGCTTCCGCGTGCCGAACACGAACTTCTACCGTGCGGCCGACGTCGGCGCGCCCGCCGACGACCTCGAGGCGTTCGGCCGCTGGGCGGCGAACCGCATCGAGGAGATGATCCTGTTCGAGGGCCCCGAGACGGTCGCCGCGGTCTTCCTCGAGCCGGTGCAGAACTCGGGCGGATGCTTCCCGCCGCCGCCCGGCTACTTCCAGCGGGTGCGCGAGATCTGCGACCGGTACGACGTGCTGCTCGTCTCCGACGAGGTGATCTGCGCGTTCGGGCGGATCGGCCACATGTTCGCGTGCGACGCGTACGGCTACGTGCCCGACATGATCACCTGCGCGAAGGGCATGACCTCGGGCTACTCCCCCATCGGCGCGACGATCGTGTCCGACAAGGTGTACGAGCCGTTCTCGAAGGGCAATACCGCGTTCTACCACGGCTACACCTTCGGCGGGCACCCGGTCTCGGCGGCCGTCGCCCTGGAGAACCTCGACGTCTTCGAGGAGGAGGGCCTGAACGAGCGCGTGCGCGAGCACTCCCCGCTCTTCCGGGCCGAACTCGAGAAGCTGCTCGACCTGCCGATCGTCGGCGACGTCCGCGGCGACGGGTACTTCTTCGGCATCGAGCTCGTGAAGGACAAGTCCACCCGCGAGACCTTCGACGACGACGAGTCGGAGCGGCTGCTGCGCGGCTTCCTCTCGAAGGCGCTGTTCGACGCCGGGCTGTACTGCCGTGCCGACGACCGCGGCGACCCCGTGATCCAGCTCGCCCCGCCGCTGACCATCGGCCCGGCCGAGTTCTCCGAGATCGAGCAGACCCTCCGCTCGGTGCTCACCGAAGCCGCCGACAGGCTCTGAGGTGCGGCGGACGGGCGAACGCACGAGCGACACCACCCACCGACCCGCGCAGGGTGCGAGCTTCTGGCTCGACGACCTCGTCGAGTCCGGCCTCGACGCGCTGCAGCCGCGTCCGTCGCTGCACTCGGACGCCTGGTTCGACGTGTGCATCATCGGCGGCGGGCTGACGGGGCTGTGGACGGCGTACGGCCTCGCGAAGGCCGACCCCGGACTCCGGATCGCCGTGCTCGAGCGCGACATCGCCGGGTTCGGGGCCTCGGGCCGGAACGGCGGCTGGTGCTCGGCGCTGTTCCCGCGCACCGCGACGTCGCTCGAGCGGACCCACGGCCACGACGCCGCGGTCGCGATGCGTCGGGCGATGGTCGACACCGTGGCCGAGGTCGGGCGCACGACCGCCGAGCTCGGGATCGACTGCGACTTCGCGCTCGGCGGCACGGTGCTCTTCGCGCGTGACGACGTGCAGGCCGCCGCGGCGCTCGCGGACGTCGAGGAGGCGCGACGCTTCGGCGTCGATCCGCTCGAGCACCTCGACCGCCGGGCGGTCGCCGCGCGGTACGGCGCGACGGGGCTCGACGACGCGGGCCCGACGGCGGTGGTCGACCCGACGTGCGCGCGCGTGCATCCGGCCAAGCTGGTCCGCGGGCTGGCCGCGGTGGTCGAGTCGCTCGGGGTCGCCCTCTTCGAACGCACCGAGGTGGTCGACTTCGCCGCCGGGCACGTGCGGTTCCGCGCGCTCGACGGGAGCGAGGCATCCGGCGCGGTCTCGACCCGGCAGGTTGTCGTCGCGACCGAGGGGTACAGCGCCGGCCTGCCGCGAGCCCATCGCCGCCTGCTGCCGGTGTACTCGCTCATGATCGCGACCGAGCCGCTGCCCGCCGCCACGTGGGACGAGATCGGCATCCGGCACGGGCAGACCTTCGGCGATTACCGGCACCTCCTCGTCTACGGCCAGCGCACCGCCGACGACCGGATCGCGTTCGGCGGTCGCGGGGCCCGCTACCACTGGGGCAGCTCGCTGTCGTCCGGGCACGAGCGCGACCCGCGGGTGTTCGACCACCTCGCGGCGACGCTGCGCGACCTCTTCCCGGCGGTCGGCGACGCCCGGATCACGCATCGCTGGGGCGGCGCGCTCGGGGTCGCCCGCGACTGGCACGCCACGGTGAGCCACAACCCCCGCACGGGCGTGTCGTTCGCGGGCGGCTACGTGGGCGACGGCCTGTCGACGACGAACCTCGCCGGGCGGACGCTGACCGACCTCATCCTCGGCCGCTCCACCGAGCTCACCTCCCTGCCGTGGGTGAACCACCGCTCGCCGCTGTGGGAGCCCGAGCCGTTGCGCTTCGTCGGAGCGAACCTGGGGATCCTCGGCACCGGCCTGGCCGACCGCGAGGAGCGCCTGACCCGACGGCCGTCGCTCATCGCCCGGGCCATCGCCCCGTTCACCGGGCACTGAACCCGACTGCCGGTCACCACCGCGCCGTTGCGTCGTCCGCGCGCTCGAGCTCGTCGTGGAACGCCCACTCCGGCAGCGCGCCCGAGTCGAGGTAGGCGGTGAGCAGTGCGGTCATCGAGTGGCGGGGGTCGATCTCGCGTGCGCGACGCAGGAAGGCCGCTGCGACGGTGCCGTGGCCGAGCGTCCACGCGAGCCAGCCCGCCATGCAGGAGGCACCGGCGCCGGTCCCGTCCGGCGCGTGGGCGATCGCCGCGCGGAGCACGTCGAGCCCGCGATCGACCCGCGCGACGTCGGGCCGCACGCTCGAGTGCCCCAGCAGGAGGCGGGCGAACACCTCGCCGCCCATCGGTCCGCCGGCGCCCGACCACTCGCGCGCGACGAACGCATCGACCGATTCGCCCGCCTCGGCCGCCAGGTCGGCGGTGCACAGCGCGTCCTCGAGCGCCGATTCGCCGATCACCGCACCGAAGGCGACCTGGAGCATCATCGGATCCCGGTACACCGGGAGGTCCGCGAGGTGCAGCAGCCAGGCCAGTCGTTCCGGGGCGATCGACTCGGGGCGCTCCGCGAAGCCCGGTTCGATGAGTCGCTCGACGAGCACGACCGCATCGACCTCGTCGCCGAGGTCGTCGAGGAGCCGTTCCATCCGCTCGTCGACGCGCGGCCGGCCGAACGCGTCGCGCGCGCCCGCGGCCCCGATGGCGGCGAGCAGGCCCGCGACCTCCCGCGCCACGCGCGGGATCGCCTCCGGCAGCACCGCGCCGTCGTCGACCCGGCCGTTCGCGTCCGCGAGGTCCGCGTGCGCGCGGCGGACCGCGCTCCCCTCGATCAGCGCGAGCGGATGCCCCGCCGCCGGCGTCTCCGGATCGAGGATCGACCCCCACCCGTCGCGGGCGAGATGGAGGGCGTCGCGGACCAGGAAGCCGGCCGACTCGGCCCGATCCACGACGAGGTCGAGGAGCTTCCGGTCGCCGGCACCGCGGCGGCCGGCATACCCGGCGTCGGAGTACGCGATCGGCACGACCGCGTCGACGCCCCGCATCCGGCAGAGGGTGCCGACCACGGCCGCGACGAGCCCCTCCCGATCGGCGGCGCGGGCGGGCAGGTCGTGGCGGATGAGCCCCGCGGTGCGGTTGCCCCGGAACGCGACGCAGACGAGCGAGCGCTCGGGCACGTAGCCGGCGAGGACGGGGACGAGGGCGAGGAAGTCGTGCGCCGCCTCGGCGCGGATGATCGTGGTCATCCCCGCAGCGTGGCGGCGAGGCATCCGCACCGTGCGCAACGGAGGCGCAACCGTGTCGTACCCGCATCGATCGCGCTCCTGGGGAGGAGCCGTGCGAGCCCCGGCGGTCAGTCGGTCGCGAAGAGCTCCGAGATCTCGCGGACCTCGGCCTCGCCGGGTCGCCACGCCCCGCCGGCCGCGGCGTTCTCGACGACCTGCTCGGGGCGGGTGGCGCCGGCGATCACGCTCGACAGCGCCGGCTGGGCGAGCATCCACCCGAACGTGGCCTCCAGCATCGTGATGCCGCGCTCGGCGGCGAACGCGGCGTAGCGGTCGAGCACATCCCAGGGCGCCTGCTCGACGAGGTGCGGACGCTGGCGCATGAGCCTGGTGTCGGCCGGGTTCCCCTCGCGATGGAACTTCCCGGTCAACAGGCCGTTCTGGAGCGGGAAGAACGGGAGGAACCCGAGCCCGAACCGGCGCACCGCCGGCAGCACCTCCCGCTCGACGCCGCGTCGGAGCAGGCTGTACTCGTCCTGCGCCGACACGAACCGCTCGGCACCGAGCTCGCGCGCGACGAACTCGGCCTCGGCGACCTGCCAGGCCGGCAGGTTGGAGTGCCCGAGGTAGCGCACCTTGCCCGCCCGCACGAGCTCGTCGAGGGCGGCGATCGTCTCCTCGATCGGCGTGTTCGGGTCGGGGGTGTGCAGTTGGTAGAGGTCGATCCAGTCGGTCCGGAGCCGGCGGAGCGACCCCTCCACCGCGAGCCGGATGTACCGGCGCGCGCCGCGTGCACCCCAGGACGGGATCGGTGAGGGGATCGTGCTGTGGCCGAACTTCGTCGCGATGACCACCTCGTCGCGTCGGCCCTGGAGCGCGTTGCCGAGGAGCGTCTCGCTGAGCCCGTACTCCCTGCCGTAGACGTCGGCCGTGTCGATGAGGGTGATGCCCGCGTCGAGCGCCGCGGCGACCACCGCGTCGGTGCCCTCCTGCGTCTCGGTCAGCGTGCCCGCCCGACCGAAGTTGTTGCCGCCGAGGCCGACCGCGGAGACCCGCAGGCCGCTCGTGCCGAGGGACCGGTACTCGAGTTCGCTCACCCGGCCAGCCTAGGTGCGGGGCGAACGGATGTCCCGCTCCGGACGCCGTCCCGAGGCCGTCCGCTCCTCCCCCGACAGGGCCCTGCCGGGCCCGGTCCACATGTCCGAATCCCGCGAGCCGACGTCGGCGGGCCCGGTTACGCTCGGTGGCATGACCGAAGTGTTCCTCACCCGCCTCGACAGCCCGATCGGGCGGATCGAGCTCGTCGCCGACGCCGACGCGGTGACCTCGCTCTCCATCGAACGCGAGGGCGTCCTCCCCCACGACGAGCTCCCCGAGCACCGGAACGCCGTGCTCGAGGTCGCGCGCACGCAGCTCGCCGAGTACTTCGCCGGCACCCGCACCGAGTTCGACGTTCCCGTCCGCCTCGTCGGCACCCCGTTCCAGGAGGCGGTCTGGGCCGAGCTGTTGCGGCTCGGCTGGGGCGAGGCGATCTCCTACGGGGCGCTGGCGACCGCGGTCGGCCGACCGGGCTCGGCGCGCGCGATCGGCGGCGCGGTGGGCGCCAACCCCGTCCCGATCCTCGTGGGCTGCCACCGGGTGCTCGCCTCCGACGGCCGCATCACCGGGTACTCCGGCGGTGAGGGCATCCCGACGAAGCTCTGGCTGCTGGGCCACGAGCGCATCGGCTTCGCCGCGTGACGGCGGTGCTGCCGAGCGACGTCGTGCTCGGCGACGACGGCGTCGCCCGCTGCGCATGGAGCGCGAACGACGCCGAGTACCGGCGCTACCACGACGAGGAGTGGGGCACGCCGCTCCGCGACCCCGTACGCCTCTTCGAGAAGGTCTGCCTCGAGGGGTTCCAGGCCGGGCTGTCGTGGATCACCATCCTGCGCCGACGCCCCGCGTTCCGCGAGGCGTTCCACGGCTTCGATCCCGCGCTCGTCGCCGCGATGGGCGAAGCGGACGTGGAGCGACTGCTCGGGGATGCACGGATCATCCGGCATCGGGGCAAGATCGAGGCGACCATCGCGAATGCCCGCGCGACCCTCGCCCTCGATGTTCCGCTCGACGAGCTGCTGTGGTCGTTCGCGCCGCCGCCCCGACCATCCGCCCCCGCCTCCTTCGCCGAGGTACCGGCCGTCACCGACGAGTCGACGGCGATCAGCCGCGAACTGCGCAGGCGCGGGTTCCGCTTCGTCGGCCCGACGACGATGTACGCGCTCATGCAGTCGGCGGGCATGGTCGACGACCACGTCGCCGGATGCTTCCGCGCGCGATGAGCCGGCGGGTCGCGTGACCCGTCAGACGACGAGATCAAGCTCGCCGGGGCTCCCCGGTTCGAGGCGGACCCCCTCCCCCACCGCCCATCGCAGCAGCGAGTCGACGTCGGGGTGATCGATGCCCGCCTCGACGAGCCTCCGTACGAGCGCGCCCTTGCCGGCCTTGTTGAAGTGGTTGAGCGCCTGTCTGCGGCCGTCGGCGCCCTCGCTGACCACCCGCACGCTCACCGCGTCGGGGCGGGCCGGGAGCGGTCCGAGCGCCGCGTAGCCCTTCGACCGGAGATCCAGGAGGAGCCCTCCGTGCGCAGCCAGCGCCGTCCGTGCCGGCTCCGGCCACAGGTCCTTGAGCCGGACCTCCGGCAGGCGCGAGTCGTACGAGAGCCGGTACGCGGGGATCGGATCGAGCGCGCCCACGAGTCCGAAGAGCGCCGAGCCGATCGCGACGTGGTCGCCGGCCCATGCCCGGGCCGCCGGATCGAGCGTGTCGGCGCCCAGCGCGTCGTACAGCACGCCGTCGTACCGGTCGATCGCGGGCAGCACCGGCGAGGTCGTGAGCACGCGGTTCCGCAGGACCTCGGTCGCCTGCCTCGGACCGAGCTTCAGGGCCGCGACCGCGGCGTCCAGGTCCTTCGCGAGTCCGCGGGTCGCCGCCAGCGCCGTCCGGCGGGGTCGAGTCAGTTCGGGGAACCGAAGGCCGCCGAGTTCGAGCCGCGTGCCGTCGTGGCCGCCCTCGCGCTTGGTCTCGGACGGCGGCAGCAGGATCAGCACCGCGCCAGCCTACGTCAGGGGGCACCCCTCGATGGACCGTCGCGGCGACCGCGGGCGAGCGTGACGACGAGCGCACCCACCGCGAGCAGGGCGGCTGCCGTCGCCGCCCAGGCCGCGATCAGCGAACCGGTCGATGCGAGGCCGCCGCCGCCACCGGGCACGTCGTCGGCAGTGAAGTCGAGTCGTCCGACGATCGAGCCGGCCTCGCCGTTGCCGGCCTCGCCCGCGAGCACGGCCGTCACCGACACCGAGACCTCGCCGGCTGAGAACGGAACCCCCGTCTCGGCCACCGGGTCGACGCACGTGCCCGCGGCATCGCACACCTCGACCGCGAGATCGACGAGCTCCATCACCCCCTCGCGCTCGAGCCAGGCGAACGAGGCCAGCGTCGCCTCGCGTTCGAGGGTGAACTCCCCCTGCTCGGTCATCGGGACCCCGGGCGACAAGCCCGTGAACTGCAACGCGAAGACCGGCGTCGGCGCGGCGCGTGCCGGAGCGCCGGGCCCGAGCGCGACGGCTGCACCGAGCGCGAGCACCGCGGCGGCCCCGAGCAGTCCGCCTGCGCTCGCCGGCACGCGTCGTCCGGTCATACCGTGTCCCCCCGCGCCGCCAGGTGCCGTGCCGGAGGATGTCGCGGCACCAACGACAGGCTGATGAGCGCGAGCACCGCGATCGCGAGCGGGATCGCCACGTTCGGCCGAGCGAGCGCGAGCACGACGTCGCCCGCACCCGGGAGCGTGACGATCGGCCGCCAGGCCATGGCATCCGCTGCGAGGCGGTACGGCGCGGGGTCGACCACGGCGTTGGCGTCGCCCTTCAACTCGAGCAGCACCTCCGCTCCCACCCGTGAGGTCGCGACCACGCGGTGGGTGACGAGCCGATCGGTGACCTCGTTGTGCAGCGAGGCCACGTCGCCGACGACGAGCTCGGTCGCCGGCGTCGGGATGGCGACGAGCAGGTCGCCGCGCCGGATCTCGGGCTCCATCGACCCCGACACGACGACGAGCGGCTGCACCCAACCGGCCAGGTGCCCCACCCAGACCAGTCCGGACAGCACGCCGACGCCGGCGACGACCCACAGGAGGATCTCGCCCGCCAACCGCGTTCCGGCTGTCAGCGCTCGCACGTCCCCGTGCCTTCCACGCGCCTGCTCGCCCGGCCCGCCGGCCTCCTCGGCCGCGCGATCAGCTCGACGTTCCGGTGACGTCGAACTCGATGGTGCCCGACTGCCCCATGGCCGCCGCCGGGAACGTCGCCGTCGTCGTGATGTTCACGGTGCCGTTGATGGGCGACGCGCAGCTGGGATCGGACGGCACCGCCGTGCCGACCGTCGGTGCGGTCACCGTGACCGTGATCTCCGCGCCGGCGGTCGTGAACAGATCGCCGCCGAGCACCGGCGTCGAGACGGCCGTGATCGTCCCCGCCGCGGTCCCGGCGTTGCAGAGCTGGAAGGGGACGTCGATCGACTCGCCCGGCGACAGCGCCCCGAGATCCGCTGAGGTCAAGGTGATCGGCGTCACGTCGCTGCCGACGTCCAGCCAGGTGCCGGACGTGCCGGATCGGCCCTGCAGGTCGAAGCTCGACGCCGTGGCGGTGGCGTTGAAGAAGACCTGGTCGGTCCAGGCGGCCGTCGTGATGGCCGCACCGATCCCGGCGATCGCGACCCCGGCCAGGGCGAGCCGCAGCACCGTGCGGCGACGCACCCTGCGCGTCCCCGTGATTGCTCGTGTTCCGGTCATTTCGGATTCCCCCTCTGTTTCGTACTCGTGGAGTGGTGGTTCAGTAGGCGCACGACCCGATGGTCACGTTCGCGTAGCTCGCGACGGTGCGGCCCGCGACCGAGTAGCCCTGCAGGGTCACCTCGTAGTCGGTGCCGGTCGCGCCGAACGCCGCCTCCGGGACGCCCGGCGCCCCGCCGTCCCAGTGCACGTACGTGAGCCACTGGTCGTACTCGGCCTGCGTGATCGTCTGGGCGGCGAGGTGCTCGTCGAGGAGCGTCTTCCAGTTGAAGGCGAGTGTGAACCCGACGTAGAACGGGGAATGCCCCTGCACCGCGCCCGACACGCACGGCGTGGAGCCGTTCCGCACGAGGGTGAGCGGCGAGAGCTGGGTGTACGTCGTCGGCCCGGGCGGCTGCCACGCCGGCTCCGGCGTGTTCACGAAGCACACCCGCGCGGTGTACGCGACCGTCGCCGACGCGTACTGCGTGGGCAGCACCGGGGTCATGAGGTAGTCGCCGGACGTCGCGTAATCGGCCGCCGGGGTGAACTCGTAGGGCTGGCCGTCGCCGAAGAACGTCCCCTGGAGCCCGGTGAACGGGGCCCGGTTGTCGAACGGGGGCATCGCGGTGTGCAGGACGACCTGCCAGGCCACCGGCGTCGCCGAGGTCGTGTTGATGACGATCGTGAAGCAGCCGTTGGTGGGCGTCGGGTTCGGCGTCGAACCCGATCCGGACCACGCCGGCGGCGGGAACGTGGTCCCGGCGCCGGGTACGACCGGCTCGCCCAGAGGCGGAGGCGGCTCGGCCACGGCGGTGATGGCCATCTTCGAGCCGCCGCGATCGATCCAGGCGGCGACGGTCGACTGGACGGTCGAGCCCAGGGCGACGCCGGCGATCGCCGCGAGCGCGGCGACCAGGAGCAGGCGAGCCGTGCGCCGCCGCCTCATCTCGACATCACCTCGATGCGGATGACGATGGTGCTCGTCGCGCCGTAGACGCCGGAGAAGTCGTCGACGGTGGTGAAGTGGATGACGCCCTCGACGTCGTTCGCGGGGTCCTCGACCTCGGGCGGCTCGCAGGACCCCGCCGGGATCACGGTCCCGATGTCGATCCCGTCGACCTCGATCGAGCCGGCGACGACGAGCGACCGCGTCGACACCCCGTTGGCATCGACGGTGACCTCCTCGAAGGTCGCTCCCGTGATCATCCCGTCGAGGGTCCCGGCATTGCAGAGGAAGACATCGCCGAAGTACGCGTGGCTCGGCAGCACGCCGCTGATGGGCGGGATCTGGATCTCGAAGCCCGGCAGGTAGGTGTCCGGGTCGCCCGGGAGGCCGATGTCCTCCCATGGCGCGGTCGATCCGCCGGGCGGGAGGCCCTCCTCATTCGAGGCGAACCGGGCCTGGATGTCGAAGGTTCCCGTGCTCGCGACCGCCGAGGTGAAGCCCACCGGATCGACCCAGGCCGCACTCGTCACCCCGACGGCGGTTCCGAGCAGGAACACGCCGCCCACGACGAGAGCGCCGATGCCACTCGCGCTCGGTCGTGAGGTCCCCCGACCCCCGGCCATTCGATCCCCCAGAGACGAACGAGTATCCCGTGCAGTCTCTCACAGGGGCGTCGAGGGGCGATCCTCCCGAACGGCGTACGGTGGTGCGGCCGGACTAATCGGCGATGAAGGCGAGCGCCGCCTCGACGCTCACACCGAGCGGCTGCGCGCTGTCGATCGTGACGCGCGGGAGCGCCGACGACGGGCCGGTCCACGGGGCGTAGCCGTCGAGGCTCTGCTCGACCGCGCGCCACGTGATCTCGTCGAGGTGCGGGAGCCCGCGCTCGCGCTTCTCGAGTCGCGACCGATGCAGCGATTCGTCGGAGCAGACGACCTCGATGACGAGCAGCCGGGCGTCGGTCTGCTCGGCGAGGTCGCGCCACTGGAGGCGCGCCGCCTCGACGGCGTTCACGGCGTCGACGATGACCGTTCGGCCCGCGTCGAGCTCGTGGCGCGCGATCTCCTCGGCGACGAGGTAGGCCGCCAGGCCGGTGGCCTGGTCGGCGTCGATGCCCGCACGCAGGATGGCGGACTCGATCGGGTCCACCGACACGACCGTGGCGCCGAGGCGGGCGCCGACGATGTTACCGATCGTCGACTTGCCCGCGCCCGGCAACCCGGCCATGACGATGAGCTTGGTGATGCTGAGATCGCCGAACTGGCGATCGATGAACGGCTGCTGCTCCCCCGGCATGCGTGCTCCGTTCAGGCGAGGGCGGCCCGGGAGGCGACCACCTGCACGGTGTTCGACTGCACCGAGAGGAACCCGTCCTCGGCGTTGGCGGTGATCTTCTCCCCGCCGGCGAGCGTGACGCTCACCTCGCCGTGCGCCAGGATCGCGAGCAGGGGCTCGTGACCCGGCAGGATGCCGATCTGGCCTTCGACCGTACGGGCGACCACCATGGCCGCCTCGCCCGACCAGACTTCCTGGTCGGCCGAGACGACGCTCACGTTGAGGGCGGCCATGTTCAGCCGTTCTCCTTCTGGATCTGCGCCCACTTCTCCTCGACGTCGGTGATCGCACCGACGTTGAAGAACGCCTGCTCGGCGACGTGGTCGAAGTCACCGCGGGCGATGGCGTCGAACGACTCGATCGTGTCCTTCAGCGGAACCGTCGAACCCTCGACACCGGTGAACTTCTTCGCCATGTAGGTGTTCTGCGAGAGGAACTGCTGGATGCGCCGTGCGCGCGACACGGTGATCTTGTCCTCTTCGGAGAGCTCGTCGACACCGAGGATCGCGATGATCTCCTGGAGCTCCTTGTTCTTCTGGAGGATCTGCTTCACCGTGGTGGCGACGCGGTAGTGGTCGGCGCCCAGGTAGCGGGGGTCCATGATGCGCGAGGTCGACGTCAGCGGGTCGATCGCCGGGTAGAGGCCCTTCGACGCGATCTCGCGCGAGAGCTCCGTGGTGGCGTCGAGGTGCGCGAACGTGGTGGCCGGCGCCGGGTCGGTGTAGTCGTCGGCGGGGACGTAGATCGCCTGCAGCGAGGTGATCGAGTGGCCACGGGTCGAGGTGATGCGCTCCTGGAGGATGCCCATCTCGTCGGCCAGGTTCGGCTGGTAGCCCACCGCGGACGGCATGCGGCCGAGGAGGGTCGAGACCTCCGAGCCCGCCTGGGTGAAGCGGAAGATGTTGTCGATGAAGAGCAGCACGTCCTGCTTCTGCACGTCGCGGAAGTACTCCGCCATCGTGAGCGCCGACAGGGCGACGCGCAGACGCGTCCCCGGCGGCTCGTCCATCTGGCCGAAGACGAGGGCGGTCTTGTCGAAGACGCCCGCTTCCTCCATCTCGTGGATCAGGTCGTTGCCCTCACGGGTGCGCTCGCCGACGCCGGCGAACACCGACACACCGCCGTGGTCCTGCGCGACGCGCTGGATCATCTCCTGGATGAGGACCGTCTTGCCGACGCCCGCACCACCGAAGAGGCCGATCTTGCCACCCTGCACGTACGGCGTGAGGAGGTCGATCGACTTGATGCCGGTCTCGAAGAGCTGGGTCTTCGACTCGAGCTGGTCGAAGGCCGGGGGCTTGCGGTGGATCGGCCAGCGCTCGGTGATCTCGACGGTCTCGCCGGGCTCGCCGTTCAGCACCTCGCCGATGACGTTGAAGACCTTGCCCTTGGTCACGTCGCCGACCGGCACCGAGATCGGCGCACCGGTGTCGCGGACCTCCTGGCCGCGGACGAGGCCGTCCGTCGGCTTCAGCGCGATCGCGCGGACCACGTCGTCGCCGAGGTGCTGGGCGACCTCGAGGGTCAGCGTCGAGGTCTCCTCGCCGATCGTGATCTCGGTCTGGAGAGCGTTGTAGATCTCGGGGATCGAGTCGTGCGGGAACTCGATGTCGACGACGGGGCCCGTGACGCGGGCGATGCGGCCGACGACGCCGGCGGTCGACTCGGCGACCGGCGCGGTAGCGGTGTCAGTCATTCGTCTCTCTCTTTTCTGGATTACTTCTTGGCGACGAGCGCGTCGGCGCCGCCCACGATCTCGGAGATCTGCTGCGTGATCTCGGCCTGGCGTGCGTTGTTGGCAAGGCGGGTGTAGTCGGTGATGAGCTTGTCGGCGTTGTCGCTCGCCGACTTCATCGCCTTCTGCGTCGCGGCGTGCTTGGCCGCAGCCGACTGCAGCAGCGCGTTGAAGATGCGGCTCTCCACGTAGACGGGCAGGAGCGCGTCGAGGACGGTCTCGACGTCGGGCTCGAACTCGTACAGCGGCTGGACGGTGCCGTCCGGCTCCTCGACGCCCTCGACGACCGCGAGCGGCAGGAGCCGCACGACCGACGGGGTCTGCGTCATCATGCTCACGAAGCGGTTGTAGACGACGTGGATCTCATCGACGCCGCCGTCCGAGGCATCCCGCAGGAAGGCCTCGAGCACCGCGTCGGCGATCTCCTTCGCGAGCTCGAACTCGGGGTTCTCCGAGCTGCCCGTCCACTGCCGCTCCGAGGCGCGGTGGCGGAACTGGAAGTAGCCCACCGCCTTGCGCCCGACGAGGAAGTAGACGACCTCCTTGCCCTGCGCGCGCAGCAGTTCGCTGAGCTGCTCCGCCTCGCGGAGCACCTGCGAGTTGAACGCGCCGGCGAGGCCGCGGTCCGAGGTGAGGATCACGACGGCCGCGCGCTCGATCTTCTCCGGCTCGGTGGTCAGCACGTGGTCGACGTTCGAGTACGTCGCCACCGCCGACACGGCGCGCGTGATCGCCCGCGAGTACGGCGTCGACGCGGTCACCCGTGCCTGCGCCTTCTGGATGCGCGAGGCGGCGATGAGCTCCATCGCCTTGGTGATCTTCTTCGTCGTCTGGGCAGACTTGATCTTCTGCCGGTAGACCCGAAGTTGCGCTCCCATGTCTCTCCTGTATCCCTGGTGTCAGACGTCCGGTCCGGTCCGCCTCAGCGGCGGCCCTTGACGATCTGCTCCTGGTTGACGTCCTCTTCGGCGATCGCCGTGAACTCCTCGCGGCCGACCGAGGCGAGCGACTTGCCCTCGCCGGTCTGGAACTCCTGCTTGAACGACTCCACCGCGGAGACGAGCTTCGCGACGGTCTCGTCCTCGAGCTTGTTCGTCTCGCGGAGCACGTCGAGGATGTCGGTGTTGCGGCCGACGTAGTCGAGGAGCTCGCGCTCGAAGCGCAGGATGTCCTCGACCGGCACCTCGTCGAGGTGGCCCTTCGTACCGGCCCAGATCGAGACGACCTGCTCCTCGACGGGGTACGGCGAGTACTGCGGCTGCTTGAGCAGCTCGGTGAGGCGCGCGCCGCGGGCGAGCTGACGACGGCTGGCCGCGTCGAGGTCGCTCGCGAACATCGCGAACGCCTCGAGCGAGCGGTACTGCGCGAGCTCGAGCTTCAGCGTGCCGGAGACCGACTTGATCGACTTGACCTGCGCGTCACCGCCGACTCGCGAGACCGAGATGCCGACGTCGACCGCGGGGCGCTGGTTGGCGTTGAACAGGTCGGACTGGAGGAAGATCTGGCCGTCGGTGATCGAGATCACGTTGGTCGGGATGTACGCCGAGACGTCGTTGGCCTTGGTCTCGATGATCGGGAGGCCGGTCATCGAGCCGGCGCCGAGCTCGTCGGACAGCTTCGCGCAACGCTCCAGGAGGCGGGAGTGCAGGTAGAACACGTCGCCGGGGTACGCCTCGCGGCCCGGCGGGCGGCGCAGCAGGAGGGACACGGCGCGGTAGGCCTCGGCCTGCTTCGACAGGTCGTCGAAGATGATCAGGACGTGCTTGGAGTCGTACATCCACTGTTGGCCGATGGCCGAGCCGGTGTACGGCGCGAGGTACTTGAAGCCGGCCGGGTCGGAGGCCGGCGCCGCGACGATGGTGGTGTACTCCATCGCGCCGGCGTCCTCGAGGGCGCCCTTCACCGAGGCGATGGTCGAGCCCTTCTGGCCGATCGCGACGTAGATGCAGCGGACCTGCTTGTTCGGGTCGCCCGACTCCCAGTTGGCCTTCTGGTTGATGATCGTGTCGATCGCGATGGCGGTCTTGCCGGTCTGGCGGTCGCCGATGATGAGCTGGCGCTGGCCGCGGCCGACGGGGATCATCGCGTCGATGGCCTTGATGCCGGTCTGCAGCGGCTCGTGCACCGACTTGCGCTGCATGACGCCGGGCGCCTGCAGCTCGAGGGCACGACGGCCCTCGATGCCGGTGATCTCGCCGAGGCCGTCGATCGGGTTGCCGAGCGGGTCGACGACACGGCCGAGGTAGCCCTCGCCGACGGGGACGGAGAGGACCTCGCCCGTGCGGGTCACCTCCATGCCCTCTTCGATGCCGGTGAACTCACCGAGCACGACGACGCCGATCTCGTCCTCGTCGAGGTTGAGCGCGAGGCCGAGCGTGCCGTCCGCGAAGCGGATCAGCTCGTTCGCCATGACCGACGGGAGGCCCGCGACGTGCGCGATGCCGTCGGCGGCGTCGGTCACGTATCCGACCTCGGTCTTCTGCGCAGCGCCGGGCTCATACGCCTGGGCGAACTCCGAGAGAGCCGAACGGATCTCGTCGGGGCTGATGGAGAGTTCTGCCATTGCCATTTCCTTCTCTGAGGGCCGGGCCCTGTCCTGTACTCGTTGTACAGCTACTGGTGTGTCGCGGCGCGGGACGCCGGTCGTTGTGGTCCGGCGTCAGCCGGCAAGCTTCTGCCTCAGCGAGCTGAGACGGGATGCGACGCTGCCGTCGATGACGTCGTCGCCGAGCTGCACCCGGATGCCGCCGAGGACGGCGGCGTCGACGATGGCGTCGAGTCGGATGCTTCGTCCGGCCTGTGCGGCCAGGGACCGCTCGAGCCGGGTGAGCTGGTCTGCCGTGAGGGGGACCGCCGACGTCACCGTCGCGACGTCGAAGCCGCGCTGGTCGGCCACGGTCGCGGCGGCCGAGCGCAGCATCTCGCCGATGCGGCGCCCACGAGGCGCCTGCACGAGGTGACGCACGATCGCGACCGTCGCCGGGGCTGCCTTGCCGTCGAGCAGGCGGTCGACCACGCCGACCTTCGACTCGGGCGAACCGAGCTTCGAGCCGAGCGCGAGCTCGAGCTCGGCGTCGCCGGCGACGGTGCGCTCGAACGCGAAGAGCTCCGCGTCGAGGTCCGCGTCGCCCGCGGACGCCGCAGCGACCCGGATGCCGAGCTCCTCGACGCCGGCGAGGAAGTCGCCGGCGTTCGACCAGCGGTTCGACGCGGCGCCCACGAGGAGCGAGATCGCGTCGGCCGAGATCCTGCCGCCGAAGACGGCCTCGACCAACGCGCGCTTCTGCGCGACACCGGCCTCGGCATCGGTGACGGCACCGCGGAGCTGCGGCGTCGCACCGATGACGCGGCCTGCGGCGAGGAGGTCCTCAGCGACCGGCAGGGTGGCACGGTCGAGGGACGCGAGCTGCGCCCGGGCACCGGCCAGGGCCTCTCTCGTTGCGCTGCCCATGGGTTACTTCTTCCCTCCGGCGTCGGCGGACTCGAGGTCGGCCAGGAAGCGGTCGACCACGGCCTTCGCCTTGGCGTCGTCCGTGAGGGACTCGCCGATCACGCCCGACGCGAGGTCGATCGCGATGGTGCCGACCTCGCCGCGCAGCGACACGAGCGCCGCCTGGCGCTCGGCCTCGATCTGCGCCTGCGCGCTCGCGGTGACGCGGGCGGCCTCGGAGGTCGCCTGCTCGCGGGCGTCGGCGACGATCTGCTTGCCGTCCTCGCGGGCGGTCTCGCGGATGCGGCCGGCCTCGGTGCGGGCGTCGGCGAGCTGCGCGGTGTACTGCTCGAGGGCGGCCTCGGCCTTGCGCTGCGCCTCATCGGCCTTCGCGATGTTGCCCTCGATCGCCTCGGCACGCTCGTCGAGCAGCTTCTGCACGCGCGGGAGCACGTAGATCCAGAAGAAGACGAGGATGACGACGAAGCAGACCGCCGACCAGACGAGGTCGTACACCTCCGGCAGCACCGGGTTCGGCGTCGCCTCGTGGCCCTCCTCTGCAGCCCTGAGTACTGCGTGAAGCACAGTGGCCTCCTAAATCGCTGCTGAAAGGGGGATTAGCTCGTGAAGATGAAGTAGGTCGCGATGCCGATGAAGGCGAGCGCCTCGGTGAAGGCGATACCGATCCACATCAGGACCTGCAGGCGGCCGGCCAGCTCGGGCTGACGGGCGACGCCCTCGATCGTCTTGCCGACGACGATGCCCACGCCGATGGCCGGGCCGATGGCTGCGAGGCCGTAGCCGACCGTCGCGATGTTGCCGTTGATCTCAGCGAGAACGGTGGTTGCGTCCACGTTGGGTTTCCTTTCCTGGGGTTTGGAAGTGGGCGGGTGCCCGGCTCAGTGCTCCTCCGCCACCGCGAGCTGGATGTAGACCGCGGTGAGGAGCGTGAAGACGTACGCCTGGAGGACGGCGACGAGGATCTCGAAGAGGGTGAAGACGAAGCCGAACGCCAGCGAACCGACACCCAGCAGCGTGTACCAGCCGCCCAGCGTGAAGATGAAGAACTGCGTGGCCGAGAAGAAGAGGACCAGCAGCAGGTGGCCGACGATCATGTTCATCATGAGTCGGAGGGTCAGCGTGACCGGGCGGATGACGAAGGTCGAGATCAGCTCGATCGGCGTCACGATGATGTACACGGGCCACGGCACGCCGGCCGGGAAGAGCGAGTTCTTGAAGAAGTTCTTCGGGCTCTTCTTGACGCCGGCGTAGATGAACGTGAGGTACGACACGATCGCGAGCACGAGCGGCACGCCGATGACCGAGGTGCCGGCGATGTTCAGTCCGGGGATGACGCCCGTGATGTTCATGAACAGCACCAGGAAGAACATGGTGGTGAGGATCGGCAGGAACCGCTTGCCGTCCTTCTTGCCGAGCAGGTCGTCGGCGATGTTCACGCGGACGACGTCGAGGCCCATCTCGACCAGGCTCTGGAAGCGGCCCGGGACGACCTTCATGCTGCGGGTGCCGAGCCAGAAGACCAGGAGGAGCGCGATGACCGCGACCCAACGGACCAGGATGATCCGGTTGACCTCGAAGGCCGTGTCCTCGAACAGGAGCGGGCCGGGGAAGAACTCCTCGATCGAAGGACCGTGGAACTCACCGTCATCGGTTGCAGTCGGAACCAGCAGGTTCAGAGCGTGTGCTAGCAGCGCTATCTCCTGTTTCGGGGCGTGGAGCTCAGCTCTCGCGACGACGAACATCGGAATGGTCCCGCGCACAGCAGTGAGCTGGGCGGAAACCGTTGGGGATCACCAGTACTGTAGCAAGACTTCTACCGGCGGACGAATCCGCCGGCCGTCTCACTCGTCCTTCGGTGCGGGGGGCAGCGTGACGTCGCTCGCGTAGGGCAGTCGCGAGCGCGCGACGACCAGCACGTCGACCACGAGCGAGGCGATCACGCCCGCCACGATGCTGAGGAAGAGCACCGTCGGGTCGAGCCATTCGGCGTCGCGCAGCAGCACGACGAGCACGATGAAGACGATGAACTTCAGCAGCCAGCCGCCGAGCACGATGCCGAAGAACACGCCGACGAAGAGGTCGCTCCCGGCGAAGCGGTTGGCGAAGAGGATGCTCGCGGCCGTGATGCCCATGAACACCACCGCCATCACGGTGCCGAGCAGGGCGCTGACGAGGCCCTCGGTGCCCGCGAACACGTAGCCGAGGACGCCGCTGACGACGAGGATCACGCCGGCCAGGGCCGCGCCCCAGATGAGCGCCTTCCGCAGCACCGGGTTCGACGTCGGGGTGCGGTCGGCGGGGGCGGGGGTCGGCTCGGTCATCGTGCTCCTGTGGTCGAGTCGGCGGTGGGCGGGACGGATGCCGCGGAGGGCTCGGACGCCCCGGGCGGGACGGATGCCGCGGAGGGCTCGGATGCCTCGGCGGGTTCGGGTGCCTCGAGCTCGTCGGCGTTCGCCGCCGCGGCCGTCGCCGGCGCGGACGCCGCCTCAGCGGCCAGGGTCCGGCGCTTCCGGCGCCCGAGCGGGGCGAGCGTGACGATCGCGCACACGACGAAGCCGAGGCCGATGAGGAGGAACGCCCACCCGGCGTCGATGCCGAGGTACACCGGGAACACGTAGGTGAGGAGGCATCCGACCGACGCGACCGCCGTCCACCCGTAGAAGATGAGCACGGCGTGCAGGTGCGAGTGGCCCATGTCGAGCAGGCGGTGGTGCAGGTGCTTGCGGTCGGCGGAGAAGGGCGACTTCCCCGCGTTGAGCCGGCGCACGACCGCGAGGCCGAAGTCGAGCAGCGGGATGATCAGGATCGCGAACGGCAGGATGATCGGCATGAACGCGGCGAACAGTTGGTCGAAGCCGACCGCGCCGGGGTTGATCTGGCCGGTCACCGAGATCGCCGAGGTCGCCATCAGCAGTCCGACGAGGAGGGCGCCGGCGTCGCCCATGAAGAGCTTCGCGGGGTGCCAGTTCATCGGCAGGAAGCCGGCGAGCGCGCCGACGAGCACCACGGCGATG
Organism: Agromyces sp. MMS24-K17; assembly: GCF_043950245.1. GTDB lineage: Bacteria > Actinomycetota > Actinomycetes > Actinomycetales > Microbacteriaceae > Agromyces. Next base: position 3,505,684 of record NZ_CP171640.1, read on the forward strand.
AGCGACGCCAGGTTGAAGTAGTTGAACGGCGAGGTCTCCTGCACGAGCAGGTAGCTGTAGATGAAGAAGACGCCGTTCGCGATGAGGGCGACGCCCGCGACCAGCCCGTCGAGGCCGTCGATGAAGTTCACGGCGTTCATCACGAGCACGATCGTGAACACGGTGATCGTGGCGCTCATCCACGAGGAGCCGACGGCGATGCCGCCGATCGGCAGGGAGACGATCGACACGCCCTGCCAGGCGATGAGCCCGGCGGCGAGGAACTGGCCGGCGAGCTTCGTGACCCAGTCGAGGTCCCAGATGTCGTCGGCGACGCCGATGAGCACGATGAGGAGGGCGGCACCGAGGATCGCGAGGATCTGCGTCGGGTTCTCGAAGATGATGGCGACGTTCGAGAACCGGTTCGGCCCGAGCGACGAGACCCACGCGGCCGCGGCGAACGCGACGAGGATGCCGACGAACATCGCGATGCCGCCGAGCCGGGGCGTCGGCCGGGTGTGCACGTCGCGTTCGCGGATCTTCGGGTAGAGCCGGTACTTGAGGCTCAGCTTCCACACGATCACGGAGCCGACGAAGCTCACGAGCGCCGCGAGCAGCGCGAGGGCGATGAAGAGGGTCATGAGGCGGCCCGGTCCGCCTCCCCGTCGGCGCCGGACTCGGCCGCGGCATCCGCCGGCGAGGCCTCCTCGGTCGCAGCATCCGCCGCCGGAGCATCCGCCGCCGGAGCATCCGCCGCCGGGGCCTCAGCCGCCGCGCCCTCGGGCTCGATCGCGTCGGCGCCGACGACGCGCTCGAGGTCGGCACGGGTGATCACGCCCGCGCGCACGATGCGCAGCCGCCCCCCGTCGGCGATCCGGGTCGCGTCGACGATGGTCGAGGACCGGTCGCCCGGGCGCTCCCCCACCGCCTCGTACGCCTCGCCGGCGTTGCCGCCGTCGAGGTACACCGCGACCGAGTCGCCGAGCATCTCCTGTGCGGCACCCGCGGTCTCGGCCGCGGGCCGCCCCGACAGGTTCGCCGACGACACCGCGAGCGGGCCCGTCTCGCTCAGCAGCTCGAGCGCGATGCGGTGGTCGGGCATGCGCAGCGCGACGGTGCCGCGCGTCTCGCCGAGGTCCCACTGCAGCGAGGGCTGCGCGTGCAGGATGACGGTGAGGCCGCCCGGCCAGAACGCGTCGACGAGCGTGCGCACCACGTCGGGCACCTCGCGCGCGAGCGCGTCGAGCGTGGGCAGGCCGGGGATGAGCACCGGAGGCGGCGACGTGCGCTCGCGGCCCTTCGCATCGAGCAGTCGCTGCACGGCCGTGGCGTTGAAGGCATCGGCGGCCAGCCCGTACACCGTGTCCGTGGGGATCACGACGAGCTCCCCGCGGCCGATCGCGCCACGCGCGAGTCGCATTCCGGTGAGCAGCTGGGAGTCGACCGAGCAGTCGTAGATCTCACTCATGACCGCTCGATTCTAGACCCACGCCCCGGGCGTCCCCGGGGCGCGGGTCCGAGTCAGCGCCGCCCCGCCTTCCGACGGAACAGCCGGGCGCCCCAGACGCCGGCGATCGCGATGACGAGCGCGCACCAGCCGAGCGCGAGCCATCCCGAGTCGCCCATCGGCGTGCCCATGAGGAGGCTGCGGATCGCCTCGATGATCGGGGTGATCGGCTGGTGCTCCGCGATCCACCGCAGCCAGTCCGGCAGCGTCTCGACGGGCACGAACGCGCTCGACAGGTACGGCAGGAACAGCAGGATGAAGCCGTACGCGTTCGCCGCGTCGGGGCTGTGCGCGGCGAGGCCGATCGCGGCGAACAGCGCCGTGATCGCCAGGATGTACAGCGCGATCAGCGCGACGGCGCCGACCCACTCCACCGGGTCCGCGGTCGGGCGGAAGCCCACGAGGAGCGCGACGCCGATGACCACGGCGGTGGCCAGCAGGTTGCGCAGCACGCTCGCGACGACGTGGCCGGTGAGCACGGCGCTCGCGCGGAGCGGCATCGTGCGGAACCGGTCGATCACGCCGGTCGACATGTCTCGCGCGACGTAGAGCGCCGTCGAGCTGGCCCCGAACCCGGCGCAGAGCAGGATGATGCCGGGCACGACGTAGTCGACGTAGCCGCCGCCCGGGTCGAGCGCGCCGCCGAACACGAACGTGAACAGCAGCATGAGCATGGTCGGCAGGATGATCGCCATCGTCAGCGCCTCGGCGTCGCGCAGCGAGTGCGTGATGCTCCGGCGGATGAAAACGGCCTCGGGCACGAGCCCGGACGGCCGGCGACGGACGCCGGCGGGGCCGGTCGCCGGCGCGGCCGGGCCGCCCGGCGCGGTGGGTGCGAGTGCGGCGGTCATGGTCAGCCCTTCGTCGAGATGAGGTCGCGGTCGGATGCCTCGCCGTCGGCGGGCTCCGCGTGCGCGGTGCCGCCGGTGATGGCGAGGAACACGTCGTCGAGGCTCGGGCGGCGGAGCACCACGCGGGCCTGGACGGTGGCGGATGCCTCGAGCCGATCGAGCTCGTCGATCGCGGCGCGCAGCCCGTGGACGGTGCCGTCGGTCGGGCGCTCGGCGAGCAGTTCGTCGTCGGGGCCGCGGAGCTCGACGACCTCGCCGCCGACGCGCGCCTTGAGCTCGTCGGGCGTGCCCTCGGCGGCGACCCGGCCGTCGTCGAGCACGGCGATGCGCTCGGCGAGCTGGTCGGCCTCCTCGAGGTACTGGGTGGTGAGGAACACCGTGGCGCCCGCGCCCGACACCTCGCGGATGATCCGCCAGAGCTCCTGGCGGCTGCGGGTGTCGAGCCCGGTCGTGGGTTCGTCGAGGAAGACCACGTCGGCGGGCACCACGAGGCTGAGCCCGAGGTCGAGCCGGCGTCGCATGCCGCCCGAGTACGTGCCGACGCGGCGGTCGGCGGCTTCGGCGAGGTCGAACCGGTCGAGCAGTTCGGCCGCCCGGGCCTTGGCGATCCGCGCGGAGAGGCCGGACAGCCGGCCGAGCATCACGAGGTTCTCCCGGCCCGTGAGCACCTCGTCGACGGCCGCGGCCTGCCCGGTGAGGCTGATCCGCGCGCGCACCGCGTCGGGCTCGCGCTCGACGTCGTGGCCGGCGACGCGGACCGTGCCGCCGTCGGGCCGGACGAGCGTCGTGAGGATGTTGATGGTGGTGGACTTGCCGGCCCCGTTCGGACCGAGCAGGGCGTAGACCGACCCGGTGGCGACCCGCAGGTCGATCCCCCGGAGCACCTCCTGCCGGCCGAACCGCCGGGTGAGGCCCTCGGCCTCGATCGCGAGCGTCATGCGATCGCCTCCCGCTTCCCGTTCATCGAATCGTCTATTGCATACACTGTGTATGCCGCCTACACACGGTTTAAGTAATACACAGTTCTAGACTGGACGCAAGCACCCCGCCGAGGAACGGATCCGGATGACCGCCGACAGCCCCGCCGAACCCGAACTGCCCCGCGGCATCGCCCTCGCCTGGGGCGTCACCGTCAACCCGCAGCGCGGGCCCAAGCGCGAACTGAGCATCGAGCGCATCGTGGAGGCGGCGGTCGCCATCGCCGATGCCGAGGGCCTCGCCGCCGTGTCGATGAGCCGCGTCGCGCAGTCGCTCGGCTACACGACGATGTCGCTCTACCGGTACATCACCGGCAAGGACGACCTCGTGCTCCTCATGGGCGAGGCCGCGAGCGCCGTGCCCATCCCCGACGACGGACTCGAGCGCGACTGGCGCACCGGGCTCACCGCCTGGTTCCAGGCGATCCGCGCCGCCTACCGCGAGCACCCGTGGCTCGTCGACATCCCCGTCTCCGGAGCGCCGGTGACGCCGAACAGCCTCGCCGTCGTCGACTGGTTCCTCCGCGAGACGCGCAGCCTGCCGCTCACCGACGGCGAGAAGATCTCCGCGCTGCTGCTGCTCACCAGCTACGCCCGCGCCACGAGCGCGCAGGAGCGCGACCTCGACGCCGCGGCCGCCGCCGCTGCATCGGAGACCGGCGGCGCGGTCGCGGCCGGCGCCGGAGCCGGCGCGTTCGCGGCGCTGGCCGAACTCGTGACCCCCGAGCGCTTCCCCGACCTCGCGCCGGTCTTCCTCGGCGGCGGCTACCTCGCCGAGAGCGGACCGGGCGACATCGGCGACGACACCGCGTTCGGCTTCGAGCGCATCCTCGACGGCATCGAGCACCACGTCTCACGGCTCGCCGAGGGACGCCCCGCACCGCCGCCCGTCGTGCCGGGACCGACGCTCGCCCTCCCCCGCGACAAGGCCGTACGCGAGGCGGCCAAGGCGCGCCGGGAGGCCGAGAAGGCGCTCCGCGAGGCGCAGAAGCGCGAACGCGAGGCGATCAAGCGCGTGCTCGAGAAGGAGCGCGACGAACGCCGCCGCACCGACGAGCGGGAGGCGCGCGACGCCGAGCGGGCGGCCCGCGAGGCGGACCGCGAGGCGGAGCGCGCCGCGCGCGGCTGAGCGTCGGCGGGTCGCCATCGGCCGGGCGCCGTCCGCCGAGCGCCATCGGATCGCAGGCGGCGCCGCGCGTCAGCGGATCGCGGTCGTCGCCCGGTCGCGCAGGGTCAGGTCGCGGTGATGCGCGACGGCGCGCCATCCGTCGCCCGTGAGGATCGCGGCGATCGCCGCGGACTGGTGCTCGGCGTGCTCGATCACGACCGTGCCGCCCGGCCGCGCGAGCGCGAACGCGCGACGCGAGAGGGGGCGGATGACGTCGAGTCCGTCCTCGCCGCCGTACAGCGCGAGCGCGGGATCGTGCGCGTGCACCTCGGCGTCGGCCGGCACCAGCGCGCTCGGCACGTACGGCGGGTTCGACACCACCACGGCGACGCGCCCGTCGAGCTCGGGCAGGGCGTCGGCGAGGTCGCCCTCGACCAGCTCGAGGTTCGACGCACCGACCTCGTCGGCGTTCCGGCGCGCCCACGCCAGCGCCTCGGGCGACAGCTCCACGCCGATCACCCGCGCGTGCGGCACCTCCGTCGCCAGCGCGAGCGCGATCGCGCCGCTGCCGGTGCCGAGGTCGACCGCGATCGGCTCCGGGTCGGGCACGGCGCGCAGCGCGTCGATCGCGAGCTGCGCGACGAGCTCCGTCTCGGGCCGCGGCACCAGCACGCCCGGGCCGACCCGCAGCTCCAGCGCGCGGAACGGCGCCCGCCCGGTCAGGTGCTGGAGCGGCTCGCGCGCGGCCCGGCGAGCCACGAGCGCGTCGAGTTCGGATGCCTCGGATGCCCCGAGCCCGCCGCCGATGATCGCGCGCGCCTGCACGCCGCCGCGCGACAGCCCGAGCACGTGGCCGGCGAGGAGCTCGGCGTCGACGTCGGGATCGGGCACCCCGGCGGCTCGGAGCCGGTCGGCGGCCGCGCGGAGCGCGTCGCGCAGCGCCGGCCCCGGGGCATCCGCGTCGACCGGCGGCTCGTTCGCATTCACGAAATGGAATGTAACGCACTGGTCGGCCGCGCCGCCCCGCTCCTAGGCTGGGAAGGCTTCCCCGCACGCTTCCGACCCGAGGAGGGGTCCACCTCATGGCGCAGGTCTTCGACAACATCACCCAGGCGTTCGGTCGCACACCGCTCGTCCGCCTCAACCGCCTCACCGACGGGGCCGGCGCGACCGTCCTCGCGAAGCTCGAGTTCTACAACCCGTCCGCGAGCGTCAAGGACCGCCTGGGCGTCGGCATCGTCGACGCGGCCGAGGCATCCGGCGCGCTCCAGCCCGGCGGCACCATCGTCGAGGGCACCAGCGGCAACACCGGCATCGCGCTCGCCCTCATCGGCGCGGCCCGCGGCTACAAGGTCATCCTCGCGATGCCCGAGACCATGTCGAAGGAGCGCCGTGCGCTGCTCAAGGCCTACGGCGCCGAGCTCGTGCTCACGCCCGGCTCCGAGGGCATGAAGGGCGCGGTCTCCCGCGCCGAGCAGATCGCCGCCGAGACGCCCGGCGCGATCCTCGCCCGCCAGTTCGAGAACGAGGCGAACGTCGAGATCCACCGCCGCACCACCGCCGAGGAGGTCTGGAACGACACCGACGGCGGCGTCGACATCTTCGTGTCGGGCATCGGCACCGGCGGCACGCTGACCGGCACCGGCCAGGTGCTCAAGGAGCGCAAGCCCGAGGTGAAGATCGTCGGCGTCGAGCCGGCCGAGTCACCCATCCTCAACGGCGGCGCCCCCGGCCCGCACAAGATCCAGGGCATCGGCGCCAACTTCGTGCCCGAGATCCTCGACCGCGACGTCTACGACGAGATCATCGACGTCAACATCGACCAGGCGGTCGAGACGGCACGCCTCCTCGGCACGCAGGAGGGCATCCTCGGCGGCATCTCGTCGGGCGCGACCGTGTACGCGGCGCTCGAACTCGCCAAGCGCCCCGAGAACGCCGGCAAGACCATCGTCGTCATCGTCGCGAGCTACGGCGAGCGGTACCTGTCGACGGTTCTGTACGAGGGTCTGCTTGACTGATCGGGTGTCGATCCTCACCCGCTTGAAGGAAGACCTCGCGACCGCCCGTGCGCACGATCCCGCCGCACGGAGCAGTCTCGAGGTCTTCCTCGCGTATTCCGGCCTCCACGCGATCTGGACGGCCCGCCTCACCCACCGCCTCTGGGTGGCCGGCTGGCGACTGCCCGCGCGGCTGCTCTCCCAGTTCGCCCGGTTCCTCACCGGCATCGAGATCCACCCCGGGGCGACGATCGGCCGGCGGTTCTTCATCGACCACGGCATGGGCGTCGTGATCGGCGAGACGACGATCATCGGCGACGACGTGATGCTCTACCACGGCGTCACGCTCGGCGGGAAGGCGCCCCGGAACACCCCGCCAGGCACGAAGCGCCACCCGACGCTGGAGGACGGCGTGACCGTCGGCGCCGGCGCGAAGATCCTCGGCGACATCGTCATCGGCGCGTGGAGCGCCGTCGGCGCGAACGCCGTCGTCACGAAGCACGCGCCGGAGTACTCGCTCATCGTCGGCGTGCCGGCGACCGTCCGCCCGCTCTCGCACGCGACCGCCGACGCCGCCCGCGGCGTGCACGACTGGCACTGGATGATCTGACGGGCGCTGCGTGTGCGCACGCTCGCTCAGTGCGCTCGCGCGCTCAGTGCGCCCGTTCGCGCGCGCCACTTCCGGGGCATCCGCGCCCGCGCCTGCGGCGCGCGCGCCGCGCAAGTGGCGCGCGCGCTTCGCTCGACCGGACACGGGCACGCCGGCCGGCGTCACCCGGAGTCGCGGGCCCGACGCGGTCGCCGGGAGCGAAGCGGGAGGCCGGCCTCGATGAGTGCGCGGCGAAGGGGTTCGCCGCGCCAGGCCTCCAACCAGTCCCACCGTACGCATCGCCAGCCGGTGGCCGACCGGACCTCGTCCTCCCGGCGCTTCTCCTCGCGAACGATGTCGGCCGGCGATCGGCGGTCGGCACCAGCGCCGAGGTACTTGCCCGCACCGTCCGCCTCGCCCCAGATGCCCTGCTCGGGCCACGCGAGATCGAGGTACGCGAGCCGGCCGCTGCGAGGCCGAAGCACCTCGAACTGCAGCACCGGCTCGGGGAACCCGAACTCGTCGACTCGCACGCGGCTGAGGGTCTCGAGCGGGGTCTCGGCGAGATCCGTAGCCCGATCGAGGACGGCGCCGACCTTCCGACTCGACGGGAATGGAAGCAGCTCTGCGAACCGCACCCGCAACTCGTCGATCGTGCAGCGCGAAAGCGCGCCCGTGCGCGACCGGTACAGCGCCGCATCGACCATCACGAGCGCCGTGAGCAGCGACTGCGACCGGGCGACCTCGATCAGCGTGTCGACGAGCGACGTCGTGGCGAATCCGTCGCCGGTGATCGATCGGGCGTCGACCTCAACCCGCACGAGCTCCCGCACCCCGTTGCGACAGCGGCCGGAGCCGCGCGGCGCGAGGACCGTCACCTCGCCGAACCGAGCGCCGACGCAGGGCAGGCCGCTCAGGACCGCCGCGGTCGCACCGGCGAACACGACACCGGGCCGCTGCACCGCGACCGCATGGGCGGCGAGGCGATGCCGGTCGATCGCATCGAGGCCTTCGAGCGCGGACGGTTCGGCGTACACGCCGCGACGGACCGGGACGAGCGCGCCCGCCGCACGGGCCGTGCGGAGCTGCTCGGTGAGCCCGAGCGATTCCGCCCTGGCGAACGAGACGAGTCCGTCGGGACCGCGTGGAAGGTCATCGAGCCGCATCCGGCCATCGTGCGTCGCGGGAACCGCTCATGCAGCGAGGCATCCGTCACCCGTGCACTCCCGGCGGGACCGGGCCGCCTGTGAAGGAGTGCTCCCGCGCCACTTCCGGGGCGCGCGCGCCACGCGGAGCGGCGCGCCGGCCCCGGAAGTGGCGCGGAGCGCGCGCCGCGCAGCGCAGGCGCGCAGCAGCCGGCGGACTACGCGTCGTCGCCCGCGAGCTGGGCTTCCTCGTCGGCGCGGATCGCCGACTCGACGATGGGGTCGAGCGCGCCGTTCATGACCTGGTCGAGGTTGTACGCCTTGTAGCCCGTGCGGTGGTCCGCGATGCGGTTCTCCGGGAAGTTGTACGTGCGAATGCGCTCGGAGCGGTCCATCGACCGGATCTGCGACTTGCGCGCGTCGGATGCGGCGGCGTCGAGCTCCTCCTGCTGGCGCGCGAGCAGGCGGGCGCGGAGCACGCGCATCGCCGCCTCGCGGTTCTGCAGCTGCGACTTCTCGTTCTGCATCGACACCACGATGCCGGTCGGCACGTGCGTGATGCGCACGGCCGAGTCGGTCGTGTTCACCGACTGCCCGCCGGGGCCGCTCGAGCGGTAGACGTCGATCTTGAGGTCGTTCTGGTTGATCTCGACCTCCTCCGGCTCGTCCACCTCGGGGAAGACGAGCACGCCCGTCGTCGAGGTGTGGATGCGCCCCTGCGTCTCGGTGACGGGCACGCGCTGCACGCGGTGCACGCCGCCCTCGTACTTGAGGTGCGCCCAGACGCCCTGCGACGGGTCGGTGGCGTTCGACTTGATCGCGACCTGGACGTTCTTGTACCCGCCGAGGTCGGACTCGTCGCGCTCGAGGAGCTCGGTCTTCCAGCCCTTCGACTGCGCGTACTGGATGTACATGCGCAGCAGGTCGGCCGCGAAGAGGGCGCTCTCCGCGCCGCCCTCGCCGCCCTTGATCTCCATGATCACGTCGCGGCCGTCGTCGGGGTCGCGCGGGATGAGCAGGCGCCGGAGCTTCTCCTGCGCCTCCGCGAGGCCCGCCTCGAGGTCGGGGACCTCGTCGGCGAACGCGTCGTCCTCCTTGGCGAGTTCCCGCGCCGCGGCGAGGTCCTCCCCCGCCTGCACCCACGACTCGTGGGCGTGCACGATCCGGCTCAGCTCGGCGTAGCGCCGGTTCACCTTCTTCGCGCGTGCGGCGTCGGCGTGGAGCGCAGGGTCGGCGAGCTCCTCCTGGAGCTCGCCGTGCTCCGCGATCAGGGCGTGGACGGTCTCGAACACGGCTCAGCGGTGGTCGGACTCGTGCCCGGCACCATGGCCGTTGCCGCCCACCGGGGCCGACTTCTGCATGAGCAGGAGGAACTCGGTGTTCGACTGGGTCTCGCGCAGGCGTCCGAGCACGGCCTCGAGGGCCTGCTGGGGCTCCAGGCCCGCGAGGGCGCGACGGAGCTTCCAGGTGATCTTCACCTCGTCGGGCGACAGCAGCATCTCCTCGCGGCGGGTCGACGACGCGTTCACGTCGACGGCCGGGAAGATCCGCTTGTCGGCGAGCTGGCGCGACAGGCGGAGCTCGCTGTTGCCGGTGCCCTTGAACTCCTCGAAGATCACCTCGTCCATCTTCGACCCGGTCTCGACGAGCGCGGTGGCGAGGATGGTCAGCGAGCCGCCGTTCTCGATGTTGCGCGCCGCGCCGAAGAAGCGCTTCGGCGGGTACAGCGCCGACGCGTCGACGCCGCCCGAGAGGATGCGGCCGGAGGCCGGCGCCGCGAGGTTGTAGGCGCGGCCGAGGCGGGTGATCGAGTCGAGCAGCACGACGACGTCGTGGCCGAGCTCGACGAGGCGCTTCGCACGCTCGATGGCGAGCTCGGCGACCGTCGTGTGGTCCTCGGCGGGACGGTCGAAGGTCGAGGCGATGACCTCGCCCTTCACCGTGCGCTGCATGTCGGTGACCTCCTCGGGGCGCTCGTCGACGAGCACGACCATGAGGTGGACCTCGGGGTTGTTGATCGAGATCGCGTTGGCGATCTGCTGCAGCACGATCGTCTTGCCGGCCTTGGGCGGCGCGACGATGAGGCCGCGCTGGCCCTTGCCGATCGGCGCGACGAGGTCGATGATGCGCTGCGTCAGCTTCGTCGGCTCGGTCTCGAGGCGGAGGCGGTCCTGCGGGTACAGCGGCGTGAGCTTCTGGAACTCGACGCGCGCGGCGGCCTCGTCGGGGGTCTGCCCGTTGATCGAGTCGATCTTGACGAGGGCGTTGTACTTCTGGCGGCTGTTCGCCTCGCCGTCGCGCGGCTGCTTGATCGAGCCCACGACCGCGTCGCCCTTGCGCAGGTGGTACTTCTTCACCTGACCGAGCGAGACGTACACGTCGCTCGGGCCCGGGAGGTAGCCGGTGGTGCGCACGAACGCGTAGTTGTCGAGGACGTCGAGGATGCCCGCGATCGGGATGAGCACGTCGTCGTCGAGGATCTCGGTGTCGACGTCGTCGCCGGCCACGCCGCCCTGGCCGCGGCGCTTGCGGTCGCGGTAGCGGCCGCGACGGCCCTCGCCGTCGCCCGGCTGCTGGCCGTCCTGGCCCTCGCGGGGCTGGCGGCCCTCGCCCTCGGCACGGTCGGCGTCGGCCTGGCGGCGGCCGCCGTCCTGCGCGGGCTTCTGCTGCGCGTCGCCGGTGGCGGCGGCGTTGGCTCCGCCGTTCTGGCCGGCGTTCTGCCCGCCGCCACCGCCGCCACGACGGCGACGACGGCCGGAGCGCTGCTCCTCGGCGGGAGCGCCCTCGGCGGACTGGCCGTTCTGGCGGGGCGCCTCGCCGGTCGCAGCGGCGAGCTCCTCGCGGACGGCCGCGCGGGCCGCCTCACGGGCGTCGTCGCTCGGCACGAGCGCGACGCCGGAGTCGCCGCCGTTCACGTGCTGGGCGGCGGCAGCGGCCGTGCTGGCGGTGGTCGCACGGCGCGGCTGGCGGCCACGGCGGGCGGGCGGTGCGGCGGCCTCGGTCGGAGCCGCGGCCTCGACCGGAGCGGATGCCTCGACCGGAGCGGATGCCTCGGCCGGAGCTTCGGCGGGCGCGGCGTCGGCCTCCTCGGCCGGGGCGGCGTCGGCCGGCGGCGCGTCGGCGGGGGCCGCAGGGGCCTCCTCGACGGCGGCCGGAGCGTCCGCCTCGGGCGCGGCGTCGGCGGCGGGCGCCTCCGCGGCCTGGGCGGCGGCGCCGTCCTGGTGGTCGGCGATGAGCTCGACGAGCTCGCCCTTGCGGCGCTTCGCGGCGCCGGTGATGCCGAGGGTGGCTGCGAGCTCGACGAGTTCGGCGACCTTCATGGCGCTGAGGCGGCCACGATCGATCGCGCCCTCGAGGTGTTCGGGTGCGTTGGTCACTGGGAAATGGTCCTTTCCCCTGGCTGCAGGGGGTGCCGGCCAGGAGAGCTGGTCGCCGGGCGGATCAGGGCGGAGCGCACGGAGGCGTCGACCTGCGCGAGGCGAGAGCAAAAACTGCTGGGAATCACACGATGCGGCTGCGGCGCATTCACTGTGCCGACTGCCGGGTGCGTGGTCAGTCTAACACCGAGCGAGGGGCGGATCGCCAATGCGACGCGCCCGACGGCGGGTCATCCGCCGTCTCGGGTCATCCCTCGACGTCGGTGACCGTCGCACCCTTGAAGTCCACCGCGAGCGGCAGCGCCTGCCACACGGTCTCGGCGGACTCCTCGGCGATGCGGACCGCGTCGGCCCGCTCGGCCGGGTCGCTCGCGAGCACGAGGATCGACGGCCCCGCGCCCGACACGACGGCCGGATGCCCCGCCGCGCGCAGCACCCGGATGAGCCGGTCGGTCTCGGGCATCGCCTGGGCCCGGTAGTGCTGGTGCAGCTTGTCCTCGGTCGCGGCGAGCAGGAGCTCCGGCGACTGGACGAGTGCGGCGACCAGCAGGGCCGAGCGCGAGACGTTGAAGACCGCGTCCTCGTGCGGGACCGACTCCGGCTGGAGCGACCGCGCGAGCGCCGTGGACATCTCGTGCTCGGGCACGAACACGAGTGGCGACACGCCGCGGTGCACGATGAGCTTCTTGTGCCGCGGGCCCTCGGGCGTGGTCCACGCGATCGTCAGGCCGCCGAAGAGCGCCGGCGCGACGTTGTCGGGGTGGCCCTCGAGCTCGGTCGCGAGCTCCAGCAGGTCGTCGGCGTCGAACTCCTCGATGCCCTCGAGCAGGCCCTTCGCCGCCATGATGCCGGCGACGATCGCGGCCCCCGACGACCCGAGGCCGCGGCCGTGCGGGATCGCGTTGCGCGCGACGAGGCGGATCGGCGGCAGCGCGAGGCCGCGACGAGCGAACGTGTGCGCGATCGCGCGGACGACGAGGTGCGACTCGTCGAGCGGCACCTCGCCCTCGCCGACGCCGTGCACGACGACCTCGAGCGCGCGGCCGGCGGGCAGCGCCTCGACCTCGACCTCGTCGTAGCGGGCGAGCGCGAGGCCGAGCGTGTCGAAGCCCGGGCCGAGGTTCGCGCTGGTCGCGGGGACCTTCACGAGCACGTGACGGCCCGCGAGGTCGGGCGCGGCGCGCTCCCCCACCGCGAGGTCCGCGGCCGGCGCGCTCACGGCAGCAGCCCGAGCACGCCGGCGATCTCGTCGGCGTCGACCGGCACGACCGTCGGCGTGACCTCGGTGCCGTCGGCACCGCGGAGCGCCCACTGCGGGTCCTTGAGGCCGTGGCCGGTCACCGTCAGCACGACGCGCGAGCCGGCGGGGATCCAGCCGGCCTCGGCGCGCTCGAGCAGGCCGGCGACCGAGATGGCGCTCGCGGGCTCGACGAAGATGCCGACCTCGGCCGAGAGGATGCGCTGGGCCTCGAGGATCTGCGCGTCCTCGATGGCGCCGAAGTACCCGTCGCTCTCGTCGCGCGCCTCGAGCGCGAGCGCCCACGACGCGGGGTTGCCGATGCGGATGGCGCTGGCGATCGTGTCGGGGTCCTTCACCGGCTCGCCGCGCACGAGCGGCGCGGAACCGGCGGCCTGGAAGCCGAACATCCGCGGCAGGCGGGTCGCGTTGCCGGTCGCGATGTCCTCGCGGTAGCCGCGCGTGTACGCCGTGTAGTTGCCGGCGTTGCCGACGGGGATGAAGTGGAAGTCCGGCGCGTCGCCGAGCACCTCGACGACCTCGAACGCCGCGGTCTTCTGGCCCTCGATGCGGTCGTTGTTCACCGAGTTCACGAGGTGGACCGGGTAGTTCGCGGCGAGGTCGCGGGCGATGTCGAGGCAGTCGTCGAAGTTGCCCTGCACCTGGATCAGCTGCGCGTTGTGGGCGACGGCCTGGCTGAGCTTGCCCATCGCGATCTTGCCCTCGGGCACGAGCACGGCCGCGCCGATGCCGGCGTGGGTGGCGTACGCGGCGGCGGAGGCCGAGGTGTTGCCGGTGGAGGCGCAGATGACGACCTTGGCGCCGTGCTCGACGGCCTTGGTCACGGCCATCGTCATGCCGCGGTCCTTGAACGAGCCCGTCGGGTTCATGCCCTCGAACTTCACCCACACGTCGGCGCCGGTGCGGCGGCTGAGCGCGGGGGCGGGCAGCAGCGGCGTGCCGCCCTCGCCGAGGGTGACGACCGGCGTCGCGTCGGTGACGTCGAGCCGGTCGGCGTACTCGCGGATGACCCCGCGCCACTGGCGAGATCCGGGCTTGGGGGTGGGCTGGTTCACTGGGCTCCTTCGACTCGGAGGACGGATGCGACGGAGGCCACGACTGGGCTCTCCGAGAGGGCGGCGACGGTGTCGGCGAGGGCGGCCTCGGTCGCCTCGTGCGTGCCGATGACCAGCGTAGCCCGACCGCTGGCGGCGCCCACGGTCTGCTGGAGCTGCTCGACCGAGACGCCGTGGTCGGCGAACACCTGCGCGATCGTCGCGAGCACACCCGGCTCGTCGGCGACCTCGAGGGTGATCGCGTACCTCGTGATGACCCGGCCGATCGGCAGGACGGGGAGGTCGGCGTGGGTGGACTCGCTCGTGCCCGGGCCGCCGATGACGTGGCGTCGGGCGATGGCGACCAGGTCGCCGAGCACGGCCGAGGCGGTCTGCACGCCGCCGGCTCCGGCGCCGTAGAACATGAGCGGGCCGGCGGCCGACGCCTCGACGAACACCGCGTTGTTGGCCCCGCGGACGGCGGCGAGCGGGTGCGTGCGCGGCACGAGAGCCGGGTACACGCGGGCCGACACGCCCTCCTCGCCGCTCTCGGGGTCGGCGAGCCGCTCGCAGATCGCGAGGAGCTTCACCACGTATCCGGCGGCCCGGGCCGACTCGACCTGCTCGGCGGTGACGCCGGTGATGCCCTCTCGGTGCACGGCCTCGAGGGGCACGCTGGTGTGGAAGGCGAGGCTCGCGAGGATCGCCGCCTTCTGCGCGGCGTCGTACCCGCCGATGTCGGCCGTCGGATCGGCCTCGGCGTAGCCGAGGTCGGTCGCGGTCGCGAGCGCGTCCTCGAGGCTGGCGCCGGTGGTGTCCATGCGGTCGAGGATGAAGTTCGTCGTGCCGTTCACGATGCCGAGGATGCGGTCGACGCGGTCGCCCGCGAGGCTCTCGCGCAGCGGTCGGATGATCGGGATGGCCCCCGCCACGGCCGCCTCGTACGAGAGCTGCGCGCCCACCTGCTCGGCGGCGGCGAACAGCTCGGGCCCGTGCGAGGCGAGGAGCGCCTTGTTGCCCGTGACGACGTCGGCGCCCGAGGCGATCGCGTGCAGCACGAGGCTGCGCGCGGGCTCGATGCCGCCGATCAGCTCGACCACGATGTCGGAGCCGACGATGAGCCCCTCGGCGTCGGTCGTGAACAGCTCGCGCGGCAGGTCGGCGTCGCGGCGGCCGTCGAGGTCGCGCACGGCGATGCCGGCGAGCTCGAGCGGCACGCCGATGCGGCCGGCGAGCTCGTCGCCGTGCTCCAGCAGCAGGCGCGCCACCTGCGAGCCCACCGAGCCGGCGCCCAGCAGCGCCACGCGGATGGGTCGGTACTCGATCATGCGGTCTCCCCTCGGACCGGTGCGGCGACGGCATCGGATGCCTCGAGCCCGAGGTCCCTGGCGAGCAGGTCGGCCTCGGTCTCGCCGCGGACGATCACCCGCGCGTCGCCGTCGCGCACGGCGACGACCGCCGGTCGCGGCGTGTGGTTGTAGTTGCTCGACAGCGACCAGCAGTAGGCGCCGGTCGCCGCGACGGCGAGCAGGTCGCCCGGGGCGACGTCGGCGGGCAGGTACTCCTGGTCGACGACGATGTCGCCCGACTCGCAGTGCCGGCCGGCGACGCGGACGAGCGCGGGCGGGGCATCCGACGTGCGCGAGGCGACGCGGGCCGAGTACGCGGCGCCGTAGAGCGCGGTGCGGGCGTTGTCGCTCATGCCGCCGTCGACGCTCACGTAGGTGCGCACGCCGCCGTCGATCGGCACGGGCTTCACGGTGCCGACCGTGTAGAGCGTGATGCCGGCCCGGCCGATGATCGCGCGGCCGAGCTCGAAGGCGAGCTTCGGCACGGGTACCCCGAGGGCGGCCGACGTCTCGGCGACGCGCTGCGCGATGCGCTCGGCGAGCTCGTCGATGGGGGCCGGGTCGTCGTCCTCCGTGTAGGCGATGCCGAGCCCGCCGCCGAGGTTCAGCTCGGGCAGCGGCGCGATGCGCGCGAGCTCCGCGTGCGCGGCGAGCAGGCGCTCGGCCGACTCCGCGAAGCCGGCGGCGTCGAAGATCTGCGATCCGATGTGGCAGTGCAGGCCGAGCAGGTCGAGCGAGGCGTACGAGCGGATGCGCGTGCCGAGCTCGACGGCGCGACCGAGCGGCACGCCGAACTTCTGGTCTTCGTGCGCGGTCGCGAGGAACTCGTGGGTGGACGCGTGGACGCCGCTGTTCACCCGGAGCCGCACGCGCTGCACGCGGCCGGCGTTCGCCGCGGCATCCGCGACCCGGGCGATCTCGGCCTCGCTGTCGAGGATGATCGTGCCGACGCCGGCGGCGACGGCCCGCTCGATCTCGTCGGCGGACTTGTTGTTGCCGTGGAAGCCGATGCGCGCGGGATCGGCGCCCGCGGCGAGCGCGACGGCGAGCTCGCCGCCGGTGCAGACGTCGATCGCGAGCCCGGCCTCGGTCATCCAGCGCACGACGGCGCCGGAGAGGAACGCCTTGCCGGCGTAATAGACCGTCACATCGGTGCCGACGGCCGCGGCGGCGCGGTCGAACGCGGCCTTCGCCTCGACGGCGCGGGCGCGCACGCCGGCCTCATCGACGACGTAGAGCGGGGTGCCGAAGCGCGCGGCGAGTGCGCTCGCGTCGGCGCCGCCGACGACGAGGCGCCCGTCGGCGTCGCGGTGCGCGCCCTGCGGCCAGACCGCCGCCGCGAGCGCGTTGGCGTCGGCCGGCGCGCGCCGGGTGACGGGATCGGGGACGGTGGATGCCACGGGAACCTCACGGGACTACAGGATCGAGGGGCACGCCTCGGCGAGCGAACCCGGATCGGTTCCTGAAGCCGTGCGAGACCGCAGAAGCGGACGCGTGGAGTCTATCGGGGCGCGACGGGCCGGCCGAATCGAGGCGTGCGGGTGCTCAGCACGAGCCGTGCCCGGCGAGGTGCTCGGCATCGGGCATCACGTCGTCGGCCGAGAGCCGCACCACGGCCTCCCCCGTCGACACCGCGATGCCGCTCACCTCGACGCCCGGCGGGAGGTGCTCGGCCGCGCAGACCCGCAGCGGCTCGCCGCCGAGCACGGCGTCGGACACGAGGCGGGTGATGTCGATGCCCCGGCCGCCCTGCCCGCCGACCTCGACGGCGACCGGGGTCAGCAGCACCATCGTGCCCGCCGCCTCCGGCTCGGCCGTCGCCGAGTAGGGGATCGAGAAGCCGAGCAGGTCGATCGTGTCGTCGTAGCCGACCGTGCCGTCGCCGAGGGTGAACCCGCCGACGATGTCGCTGCGGTGCACGAGGGCGTTCAGCGCGTCCTCGCTCAGCTCGATCGTGGCGTCGACGTGGCCGATGGGCCCGTCGAGGCGCACGGGCACGTCGGTCGCGACGATCTCGGCCGGCACCGGCACGCCGTCGACGGTGAGGTCGGGCGCCTCGACGCGCACCTCGGACGCGGTGCCGCCGATCGCCTGCGCGAGCACGGACCATCCACCGATCCGCACCGTCACGTCGCCCTCGACCCCGTCGGGCAGGCGCTGCTCGACCTGGTCGGCCGCGACCTGCTCGACGACGTTCCGCACGACGACGTCGGCGACGACGACGAGCGCGACGAGCACCGCGACGACGACGCCGGCGACGATCCAGCCGCGGCCGCGCCGCCGGGGCGGCTCGGGAGCATCCGCCCCCGTGTCGATCACCTCGGTGGTATCGGTCATCGGATCCCCCGTCGTCGACGTGTCAGTGGTCGGTCACATGCGCTCGGGCGCGGAGACGCCGAGCAAGCCCAGGCCGTTGCGGATGACCTGTCCGGTGGCGTCGTTCAACCAGAGGCGCGTGCGCTGCAGGTCGCCGACGGGCTCGTCGCCGAGCGGCAGCACGCGGCAGGTGTCGTACCAGCGGTGGAAGAGCCCGGCGAGCTCCTCGACGTAGCGCGCGATGCGGTGCGGCTCGCGCAGCTCGGCGGCCTGGGCCACCACGCGCGGGAACTCCTGGAGCGCGCCGAGCAGCGCCGACTCGCTCTCGTGCTCGAGCAGCTCGGGCGCGAACGTCGACCGGTCGACGCCGGCCGCGAGCGCGTTGCGCCCGACGGCGGCGGTGCGCGCGTGCGCGTACTGCACGTAGAAGACGGGGTTGTCGTTCGTGCGTCGCTTCAGCAGCTCGGGGTCGATCGACAGCGGCGAGTCGGCGGGGTAGCGCGCGAGCGTGTACCGCAGCGCGTCGGTGCCGAGGTCGGCCTGCAGGTCGTCGAGCTCGATGATGTTGCCGGCGCGCTTCGACAGCTTCGCCCCGTTCACCGAGACGAGCTGGCCGATGAGCACCTCGACGTCGCGCTCCGGGTCGTCGCCCGCGGCGCCCGCGAGCGCCTTCAGGCGGTGCACGTAGCCGTGGTGGTCGGCGCCGAGCAGGTAGATCTTGTGCTCGTAGCCGCGGTCGCCCTTGTCGAGGTAGTAGGCCGCGTCGGCCGCGAAGTAGGTGTAGATGCCGTTGCCGCGGCGGATGACCCGGTCCTTGTCGTCGCCGAAGTCGGTCGTCTTCACCCAGACGGCGTCGTCCTCGTCGTAGACGTGGCCCTGTGCGCGGAGCCGCTCGACGGCCGCGTCGATGGCGCTCACGCCGTCGTCGTCCTTCGCGTGCAGGCGGCGCTCGCTCGTCCACACGTCGAAGTGCACGTTGAAGCGCGCGAGCGAGGCCTCGATCTCGGCGAGCTGCAGCTCGTAGGCGATCTCGCGTGCGGTGTGCAGCGCCACGTCGTCGGCGAGGTCGAGCAGGTGCGGCTCGCGCGCGAGCACCTGGGCGGCGAGGTCGGCGATGTAGCTGCCCGGGTAGCCGCCCTCGGGGGTCGGCTCGCCCTTGGCGGCGGCGAGCACGGAGGCGCCGAACGTGTCCATCTGGTTGCCGGCGTCGTTGATGTAGTACTCGTTGGCCACCTCGGCACCGGCGGCGCGCAGCACGCGGCCGATGGCGTCGCCGAGGGCCGCCCAGCGGGTGTGGCCGATGTGCAGCGGCCCGGTGGGGTTGGCCGACACGAACTCGAGGTTGATGCGGCGGCCGACCTGGCTCTCGCCGCGGCCGTAGGCCTCGCCGGCGTCGACGATCGCCTTCGCCAGCGCGCCGGCGGCGGCGGCCTCGAGCCGGACGTTGATGAAGCCGGGGCCGGCGACCTCGGCGCTCGCCACGCCGTCGACCTCGGCGAGGCCCGCGGCGAGCTCGCCGGCGAGCTCGCGCGGGTTGGTGCCGAACTGCTTCGCGATGCGCAGCGAGATGCTCGAGGCCCAGTCGCCGTGCTCGCGGAGTTTGGGACGTTCGAGGGTGACCTGCTCGGGCGCGAGGTCGAGCACGACCTCCGTTCCCTCCGCACGACGTCGGTCCGCCGCGGCGGTCACGAGGTCGAACAGGGCACGCGAGAGATCGGCTGGAGTCACCCGCTGATCCTACCCGGCCGGGTTGATAGGGTTCCCCCATGCTCCGCTCCCGCCGCAGCCCCGTCCAGCGTCGAACGGGAGCGGCGTGGGCCGTCGGCCTGCTCGCCGCGATCGCCCTCACCGGCTGCACCGCAGGGGCACCGGCCGCCACCTCGTCCGCCGACCCGAGCGGTTCGGCATCGCCCCCGCCGGGCGCGTCCGCCTCGGCGTCGGCCACGCCCGCCCCGTCGGCGAGCGCCGAGCCGTCGCCGCCGTTCGACGTCGCCTGCGACGCGCTGCTCACGCCCGAGCAGGTGTACGCGTTCAACCCCAACTTCGGCGCGGCACCCGACTACGAGCCCGACGCGACGGCCGTCGTCGGGGTGGTCGACGCCGAGGGGACGGCGTGCGGATGGCTCAACCAGACGAGCGGCGAGGTCATCGAGGTCGCCGTGGCCACGCCCTCCGAGTCGGCGCTGACCGCGGCCGGCAACCAGGCCGCGTCGACGTCGAGCGCGGTGCCCACGTACGGCACGCCGCCCGACGTCGAGGGCTACTTCTCGCGCACGGGCACGACGGGCACGGCGCAGGTGTTCACCGGCCCGTACTGGGTGGTGCTGTCGTCGACGGAGTTCTTCGAGCCGGGCGACGCGGCGCAGCTCGCGGAGGCCGTGCTGGGCAACCTCCCGCCCGCCTGAGCGGTCGGGAGCCGCCCGACGAGGTGGTAGTGTGACTGGCTGTGCGCCTCCGTAGCTCAGGGGATAGAGCGCCGGTTTCCGGTACCGTAGGTCGGGGGTTCGAATCCCTCCGGGGGCACGTTCCAGAGGGCCGGATCCGCATCGCGGATCCGGCCCTCTCGTCATTCCCCGGCACCGATCCGACGGCCTCCCCCAACCGGATCGACCCCTCGTTCGTCTGAGAGGATGACGGCGGATCATCCGCCGCCCTGGAGGAGGACCGTGGCAGCTGCGTGGGACGCGATCGCGACCCGGCTCGTCGCCGAGCGGGGCGATGCGCTGGTGCGCTACGCGACGCTGCTGACCGGCAGCCCGGAGGACGGCGCCGACCTCGTGCAGGACGCGCTCGTCCGCACGTTCGGCCGGCCGCGGATGGCGCTCACCGTGCCGCGCGCGGAGGCGTACGTGCGGCGGGCCGTGCTCAACGCGGTCATCGACCGGTCGCGGCGGGAGCGGCGCTGGCGGGGCATCCGCCACCTCGTCGTCTCGCCCGACGCGGTCGAGGCGCCCGACGCCGCGATCGACGCGCGGCTCGACCTCGCGGCGCGCGTGCGCGCGCTGTCGCCCAGGCAGGCGGCCTGCGTGGTGCTGCGGTACCACGAGGACCTGCCGGTCGACCGCATCGCCGAGGTGCTGGGGATCAGCACCGGCGCCGTGAAGCGGTACCTGAGCGATGCGATGCGCGCCCTCTCCTCCGACCCCGACCGCGCCGGAGACGGCCGGACGACGACGGGAGGCCCCCATGTCCGCACCTGACCCGGAGCAGCTCGCCGACGGCCTGCGCCGCGCCGCCGACGCGGCCGAGCCCGGCGCGATCGACCTCGACGCCGTGCTCGCCCGGAGCCGCGCCGCCCGACGCGTGCGGCGGTCGGCCGTCGTCGGCGCGACGACGGCGGTGGCGGTGCTCGCGCTCGGCGGGGGCCTGGTGCTCGGCCTCCGCCCGTTCGCGCCCGCCTCGACGACGGCGGATGCCCCCGCGCCGGCGACGTCCGCGGAGGCGGGCGACGGTGCCGGGGAGATCGCCGGCGACGACGCGTCGGCACCCGGCGTGGCCCCGGAGGTCGAGCCCGAGGCCGACGACGTCGCGGTCGGCCGGCTGGGCGCCGCGGCCGCGTGCGGTCGGCCGGCGCCGGATGCCTCGGCTCCGGGCCCGCTCGGCCTGGCCGCCGAGGTCGTCGGGACGACGATCGCCGACGGCACCGCGACCACCGACGTCGTCGTCCGGAACACCGGCGACGAGCGCGTCGCGGGGCGCGTCGGCGCGGTGCAGGTCGCCGTCGTGGCCGACGGCGCCGTGGTCGAGGCGGGCACGGCCTCGGCGGGCGTGCCGATCGACCTCGGGCCCGGGGCATCCGTCGCCGTCGCCGTGCCCGCGGCAGCCCTCCGCTGCGAGGCCGCCGCGCTGCCGACCGACGGGCTCGCGGCCGTCGCGACGGTCGCGATCACGGTCGACGGAGGCGCCTCGACGGTGCTCGTGGTGTCGTCGCCGGGGCCCGTCGAGGTCGGCTGAACCGGGCGCTCCCCCGTGCCCTAGACTCGGCAGCAGCGGGTCTGGAACGGGGGAATGCGCAGGTGCTGAGGTCTCGAAGCCGGAGGGCCGTGCTGCTCGGTGCCGCCGCTGCCGCATCGCTCGGCGCCCTGCTCTCGGCCGCCGCGCCGGCCCTCGCGGAGGCGCCCGTCGACTTCGGCTCCTCGCCCATCGTCGACCTCGTCGGGGCCCTCGGCGATCGCACCGACGAGGTCGAGCAGGCCATCGACGAGGCCGCCGACCGGAGCGGTCGCCAGCTGTTCGTCGCGTACGTGTCGGAGTTCAGCGACCCCGAGCAGGCGCAGCCGTGGGCCGACGACACCGCCATCGCGAACGGCATGGGCGACGAGGACTACCTGCTGGCGGTCGCGATCGACGGGCGCACGTGGTCGCTCTCGGTCGCCGACCAGGCCTCGCTCTCCGAGGCCGACGAGGCGCGGCTCGAGCAGGACATCGAACGGCACCTCCGCGACGAGGACTGGGCCGGGGCGGCGATCGCGGCCGCCGAGGGCCTCGGCGGGGGCGGCGGCTCCGACGGCTGGGGGTTCATCTGGATCCTCGTCGCCGGCGCGGTCGTCGTCATCGTCGTGGTCCTCATCGCGGCCCGACGCAAGCGCCGGGCCGCCGGCGGCGGCGGACCGGACGGCGGCCCCGGCGGTGCGCCCGCCGCGCCGCCCGTACCCGTCGAGGAGCTCCGCCGACAGGCCGGCAGCGCGCTCGTCGCCGTCGACGACGCGATCCGCACCAGCGAGGACGAGCTCGGCTTCGCCGTCGCGTCGTACGGGGAGGAGGCGACCGCGCCGTTCCGCACCGCGCTCGACACCGCCAGGACGAAGGTGGCCGAGGCGTTCACGCTGCAGCAGCGCCTCGACGACGCCGAGCCCGACACCGACGACCAGCGCCGCGAATGGTACGGCGCGATCATCCGCCTCGCCGCCGAGGCCGACGCGGCCCTCGACGCCGAGACCGAGCGGTTCGACCAGCTCCGCGACCTCGAGCAGCGGGCGCCGGCCGAGCTCGAGCGCGTGCGCGGGCTCGCGGCGGAGGCGCAGGCCGCGCTCCCAGCCGTCGGGCAGCGCCTCGAGGCGCTCCGGGGCACGTACGCCGAGACCGCCCTCGCCTCCGTCGCCGACAACGCCGCCCAGGCCGAAGCCCGCGTCGGCTTCGCGACCCAGGCGATCGCGCAGGCGCAGGAGGCCCTCGCGGCCGGCGTCACCGCGCAGGCCGCCGTCGCCATCCGCGGCGCCGAGGAGGCCGTCGACCAGGCCGAGCTGCTCCGCACCGCGGTCGAGACGCTCGCGACCGACCTCGCCGCCGCCGACCGCGCCCTCGCCGACGGCGTCGCCGACCTCGAGGCCGACGTGACCACCGCCCGCGCGCTCGATCCCACGGCGCTCGCGCCCATCGCCGACGCCACGGCCGCCGAGGCCGCCGCGCTCCGCGCCGGGCTCGAGGCGCCGGGTCGCCGTCCGGGCGAGCTCAAGGAACGACTCGATCGCGCGAACCGGGCCATCGACCAGGCGATCGGCACGACCCGCGACGCCGCCGAACGTGCGGCGCGCGCGGCCGCCGAGCTCGACCGCACGCTCCTCGGCGCCCGCGCCCAGGTGCAGGCCGCCGAGTCGTACCTCACCGCCCGCCGCGGCGCCGTCGGCGCGGAGTCGCGCACCCGGCTCGCCGAGGCCGCCCGTCGCCTCGCGCTCGCGGAGCAGGCCAGGGCGGTCGATCCCGCGTCCGCGCTCGCATCGGCCCAGCAGGCGGATCAGCTCGCGGCCGAGGCGATGCGCCTCGCCCAGCAGGACGTCGGCGGCTTCGGCGATGCGTACGGCGGGGGCGGCTCCTCCGGCGGGTTCGGCGGCGGCTTCGGCCTCCCCGCCTCGGGCGGCGGCCGCGGCGGCGGCGACCTGTTCGGCGCCGTGCTCGGCGGCATCCTGATCGACCAGGTGCTCGGCGGCGGCGGCTCGCGCGGTGGGGGCGGGTTCGGCGGCGGCTTCGGCGGCGGCGGGAGCTCCCGCGGCGGCGGCTTCGGCGGCGGCAGCGGCCGCCGGTCCACCGGCAGCTTCGGCGGCAGCAGCTCCCGCGGGCGTCGCGGCGGAGGCGGCCGGTTCTGAGCAACGACCCGGATGCGACGCATCCGGCTTGACCACTGAGGGAAAAAGGAGAATCACCATGGTGAAGCAGTCCATCTTCGGCCGGATCTCGCAGCTCGTCCGCGCGAACATCAACGCGCTGCTCGACGAGGCCGAGGATCCGCAGAAGATGATCGACCAGATGGTGCGCGACTACACGAACTCCATCGCCGACGCCGAGGCCGCCATCGCCGAGACGATCGGCAACCTGCGCCTCCTCGAGGACGACCACCGCGAGGACGTCGACGCCGCAGCCGAGTGGGGCCGCAAGGCGCTCGCCGCGAGTCGCAAGGCCGACGAGCTGCGCACCTCGGGCGACGCCGTCGACGCCGACAAGTTCGACAACCTCGCGAAGGTCGCGCTCAGCCGCCAGATCAGCTCGGAGAACGAGGCCAAGGCCGCCGAGCCGCAGATCGCCGCGCAGACCGAGGTCGTCGACAAGCTCAAGGCCGGCCTGAACGGCATGAAGGAGAAGCTCGTCCAGCTGCAGAACAAGCGGAACGAGCTCGTCGCCCGGGCGAAGACGGCCGCCGCGCAGCAGCAGGTGCACGACGCCGTCAAGTCGATCGACATCCTCGACCCGACGAGCGAGCTCGGCCGCTTCGAGCAGAAGATCCGCCGCGAGGAGGCGCTCGCCCGCGGCCAGGCGGAGCTGGCGGCGTCGAGCCTCGATGCGCAGTTCAACGAGCTCGACGACCTCGGCGAGCTGACCGAGGTCGACGCCCGACTCGCCGCGCTCAAGGCCGGCGGCTCGCAGCCGGCGATCGGCGGCTGAGTTCCGGATGCCGGCCCGCTTCGTCGTCGTCCCCGTGTGGCAGGGCGCGGACTCCGCGCGAGCGATGAGCCATGCCGACGGGGCATCCGCCATCCAGGGCGACCTGCCGTCGTCGGCGACCGTCGTGGTCGACGTGCCGATGGAGGCCGGCGAGTCGCTCGACACCGGCGTGCGCCGGTACAGCGCCCTGCGCCGCGTGCGGGAACGCACCGAGCAGGCGCTGGCCGGGGTGACCGGCCTCGCGATCACGATCGGCGGCGACTGCGCGGCCGCCCTCCCGGCGATCGCGCACGCCGCCCGCTCGGGCGACGGGCCGCTCGGACTGCTGTGGCTCGACGCGCATCCCGACCTCCACACGCCCGAGACCTCGCCGTCGGGGAACTTCGGCGGCATGGTGCTGCGGGCGGTCCTGGGCGAGGGCGCCGAGGGGCTGGCCCTCGCGGGCGACGAGCGGGTCGCACCGGGACGGGTCGTCCTCGGCGGTGCGCGGGCCGTCGACGAGGAGGAGGCGCGGTTCGTCGAGGAGCACGGCATCGCGCTGCTCACCCCCGGCGACCTCGCCGACCCGTCGACGGTCGTGGCGGCGCTCGAGGCGACCGGCGCCGAGCGCGTGTTCGTCCACGTCGACCTCGACGTGCTCGACCCGTCGGCGCTCGCGGGGCTGTCGTACCCGCTGCCGTTCGGGGTGGACACGCCGGAGCTCGTGGCCCTGCTGCGTGCCGTGGTCGCCCGATTCCCGATCGCCGGCGCGGCGATCGCGGGCTTCGCGCCGAGCTCGCCGGAGGCCGCCACCGACGACCTGCCGGCGATCCTGCGGATCGTCGGCGCGATCAGCGCGGCCGGCGCGAGGGCCGCGGCGCCCGACGAGGAGGCAGTGGATGGATCGTGAGGTCGACGTCGTCGTGATCGGCGCCGGACCGGTGGGCGAGAACGTCGCCGACCGCGCCCGGGCCGCCGGCCTCGAGGTGCTGGTGGTCGAGCGGGAGCTCGTCGGCGGCGAGTGCTCGTACTGGGCGTGCGTGCCCTCGAAGACGCTGCTGCGCTCCGCCGCCGCGGTCCGCGCCGCCCGGCGCGTGCCCGGCGCTTCGGAGGCGGTGACGGGCGCGCTCGACGTCGAGGCGGTGCTCCGCCGGCGCAACGCCTTCGTCTCCGACTGGAGCGACGCCGGCGGCGAGGAGTGGCTCCGGAGCGTCGGCATCGGGCTCGAGCGCGGCCACGGCCGGCTCGCCGGCGAGCGCCGCGTCGAGGTCGACCGGGCGGACGGCACGACGGTCGCCGTGACCGCCCGGCACGCCGTGGTCGTCGCCACGGGCAGCGACCCCGCCGTGCCGCCGATCGACGGGCTCGTCGAGGCCCGCCCGTGGTTCAGCCGGGAGGCGACCTCGGCCCAGCAGGTGCCCCGGCGGCTCGCGATCATCGGCGGCGGCGTGGTCGCCGTCGAGATGGCGACCGCGTACGCGGGACTCGGCGCCGAGGTCACCGTGCTCGTGCGGCACGGGCTGCTCGACCGCATGGAGCCGTTCGCGGGCGACCTCGTGCTCGCGGGCCTGCGCGAGCTCGGGGCATCCGTGCGCCTCGGGGTCTCCGCCACGCGCGTGAGCCGGAACGACGCCGGCGAGGTGGTCGTGGAGCTCGACGCCGGCGACCCGGTGGTCGCCGACGAGGTGCTCGTCGCGACCGGCCGCCGCCCGCGCACGACCGACCTCGGGCTCGAGACGGTCGGGCTCGAGCCCGGCGGCTGGCTGTCGGTCGACGACACGCTGGTCGTGACGGATGCCCCGGGCCGGACCCCGTGGCTCTACGGCGTCGGCGACGTGGCGCACCGGGCCCTGCTCACCCACCAGGGCAAGTACCAGGCGCGTGCCGCGGGCGACGTCATCGCCGCCCGCGCGCTCGGCCGCACGGTCGACGACGGCCCGTGGGGCGCGCACGTCGCGACGGCCGACCACCGCGCCGTCCCCGACGTCGTCTTCGGCGAGCCCGAGGTCGCCGCCGTGGGGCGCACCGCGGCCGAGGCCGAGGAGGCGGGCCTGCGGGTGCGCACGGTCGACGTCGGGCTCGACGCGGTGAGCGGCACGGGGATCCACTCCGACGGGCCGGCCGGTGCGGCCCGGCTCGTGGTCGACCTCGACCGGGGCACGGTCGTCGGGGCCACGTTCGTGGGCCAGGACGTCGCCGAGCTCCTGCACGCGGCGACCATCGCGGTGGTCGGCGAGGTGCCGATGGACCGGCTGTGGCACGCGGTGCCGGCGTTCCCGACCGTCAGCGAGATCTGGCTGCGGCTGCTGGAGGCGTACGGGCGTCCCGAGGTCGCCTCGTGACGGAGCCCTCCCCGGCTGCCGCGGCCGGCGGGCCGGCCTCGGGCCGCCCCGCGGGGTTCCCCGCGCAGCGGGCGTCCCGGGTCATCCGGATCCGCCTGCTCGACTCGCCCATCAGCCGTGTCGGGTTCTGGTGGGCGACGGCGGTGGGGTTCTGCTGGGGCTTCCTGTGGAGCACCGGCCGGGTGGAAGTGCGCCACGGGCTGCTCGTGTTCCGCGGCATGCCGAAGTGGACGTTCGGCCGCGGCGGCTCGTGCGTGGGCGCCTGCTACCTGACCGCAGGCAACGACGGCGAGCGGGTGCTCGGCCACGAGGCGGTGCACAAGCGCCAGTGGCAGCGGTACGGGTTCCTGTTCCCGCTGCTCTACTTCATCGCCGGCCGCGACCCGCTGCGCAACCGCTTCGAGATCGAGGCCGGCCTGCACGCCGGCGGATACGTGAAGGCGGACGGCACCCCGTGGGGTGCCGCCCGCCCGAAGCGCGACGCGACTACTCGCCGAGCACGCCCGCGATCGTCGAGACCAGCGTCGGGAACCCGCCCGACCAGTCGAAGCTGAGCGCCGTCGGGGGCGACACGCTCGACACCGTCACCGGGTCCACGACCTGCGCGACCTTGCCCGCGGCGACGGCCGGGATGGCCTGCAGCTCGGGCTTCGCGAGGAACGCCTCGGCCTCGGCCTCGTCGTTGTGGAAGCTGATGACGAAGTCGGCGTCGAGCTTGTCGAGCTCCTCGTAGCTGAGCTCGTAGTAGAAGCCGCCGTCGCTCGAGTCGAGTTCGGCGACCGACGGGGCGACCTCGAGGCCGAGCCCGGTGAGCACCGACACGCGCGCGTCGGCCGCGGTGTAGACGTAGAGGAACCCGTCGCCGTCCCAGACGCTCGCGAAGGTCTTGCCGGCGAACTCGGGGTTCGCCTCGGCGTCGGCGGCGATCTGGTCCTCGATGCCGGCGAGCACGTCGTCGCCCGCGGCCGAGCGGCCGAGCGCCTTCGAGGTGAAGGTGATGGTGTCCTGCCAGGTGGTCGTCCACGGGGCATCCGGGTACGCGACGGTCGGGGCGATCTCGCTGAGGAGGTCGTACTGCTCCTCGGTGAGGCCGGAGTACGGGGCCAGGATCAGGTCGACGTCGGCGTCGACGAACTCCTCGTAGGGCACCGTCGAGCCGTTCTCGGCGTCGGTGAGGAGCACCGGGAGCTCGACGCCCGCCGCCTCGTAGGCCTCCTCGACCCAGGGCAGGTAGTTGCCCTCGCCGACGGTCCACTGCTGCTCGGCGATGGCGACGGGGTAGACGCCGACCGAGATGGCCGCCTCGGTGGAGCCCCAGCCCCAGGTCGCGACGCGCACCGGGTCCTCGGCGATCTCGGTCTCGCCGAGCGCGTGCTCGATCGTGATCGGGAACGAGTCCGTGGCCGTGCTCGTGGCGGTGCCGGGGGCCTCGTCGGCGGGCTCGTCGGCGGCGCCGGCGGCGCAGCCGCTCAGCAGCACGGTGGCGGCGGCGACGGCGGCCAGGGCGGTCAGGGAACGGCGGTGACGCACGGATGCTCCTTGCTCAGCGGTTGGGGATGAGGCAAGCCTAACCTAACTCGCGAACGGTCCCGAACCGCCTCCGTCACGGTGCGACGCATCAGCAGCACGCGCCGGGGCCCACTTCGCCCGGGCGACCCGTCAGGGGCGTGCGACGAGCGGCCCGACCGGCACCACGAGCGGGCTGCCGACCACCGGGTCGGCCACCACGCGCGCCTCGAGCCCGAACGCGTCGGCCACCGTGGCGTCGGTGATCACGTCGTCGGGCGCGCCCTCGGCGACGATGCGGCCATCCCGCATCACCACGATGCGGTCGGCGTAGCGGGCCGCGAGGTTCAGCTCGTGCAGCACCATCACGACCGTGGTGCCGCGTTCGCGGTTCAGGTCGCGCAGCAGGTCGAGCAGCTCGATCTGGTGCGTGAGGTCGAGGTACGTCGTCGGCTCGTCGAGCAGCACGATGTCGGTCTGCTGGGCGAGCACCATCGCGATCCACACGCGCTGGCGCTGGCCGCCGCTGAGCTCCTCCAGGCGACGGTCGGCGAGGTCGGCGACCCCGGTGGCCGCGAGCGCCTCGGCGACCACCGCGTCGTCGTCGCTCGAGTGGCGCCCGAACCAGCCCTGGTGCGGATACCGGCCGCGGGCGACGAGCTCGGCCACGCGCACGCCGTCGGGGGCGATCGACGACTGCGGCAGCACGCCGACGACGCGGGCGAAGTCGCGCCGGGACATCCCGCGTGCATCACGGCCGCCGAGCGTCACGCGCCCCGCCGCGAGCGGATGGAGGCCGGCGAGGCCGCGCAGCAGGGTCGACTTGCCGCACGCGTTCGGGCCGACGACGACGGTGACCCGGCCCTCGGGGATCTCGAGGTCGAGCCCCTCGACCACGCGGCGCCCGTCGTAGCCGAGCGAGACGCCGTGGGCGCGGAGGGTGCGGTCGCCGTCACGGGCGATCGTCGGTTCGGCCGGCGTGGTCATGCGCGCCGCCTCCTCTCGGTGGTGGCGAGCAGCCACAGCAGGTACGGGGCGCCGATGACGCCGGTGACGATGCCGACGGGAGCGGTGACGCCCGGCAGGGCGTACTGGCCGATGACGTCGGCGGTGAGCGTGAGGGCCGCGCCGACGAGTGCCGAGGCGGTGAGCGCCGCTCCCCCGTCGCCGACGAGCCCTCGGGCGATGGCCGGCGCGACGAGCGCGACGAACGCGATCGGCCCGGCCGCGGCGGTCGCGAGCGCGATGAGCGCGACGGCGGCGAGCAGCAGGATGACCCGAGTGCGGTCGGCGCGCACGCCGAGGCCCCGCGCGTGGTCGTCCCCGAGGGCGAGCACGCCCACCGACCGGGCGTTCAGCGCGACGAGCACCGTCGCCGCGGCCACGCCGACGGCGAGCCAGGCGAGCGCGTCGCCGCGGATGTCGGCGACGCTGCCCACGGTCCAGACCAGGGCCGACTGCGCCGCGCGCACGTCGGATCGGGCCAGCAGCCACGAGATCAGCGACGCGGCCACGTACGAGATGCCGACGCCGATGAGCACGAAGCGGATGCCGTGCAGCCCCTGCCGCCACGCGAGCGCCCAGATGCACACGGCCGCGGCGATCGCGCCGGCGAACGCGAAGCCCGACACGGCCGCACCGGTGAGGCCGAGGCCGAGGAGCGCCCACACGGCGCCCAGGCTCGCGCCTCCGGAGATGCCGAGGATGTCGGGGCTCGCGAGCGGGTTCCGCAGCACCGACTGGAACACCGCGCCCGCGAGGGCGAACGCGAGCCCGCAGACGATCGCCGCGAGGATCCGCGGCACGCGCAGGCGGTGGATGACGAACCGGTCGCCCTCGTCGCCGAGCCCGACCAGCGCGAGCAGCACACGGTCGGGCGACAGCCCGGCGGCGCCGAGCAGGAGCGCGATCGTGCCGACGACGAGGATGATCGCGACGCACCCGGCGGCGACGAGCGCCAGCCGGCGGCGGCGCGCGACCCGCTGCGCGCCGATGCGGGCGGGCAAGGCCGGCGCCCCGGTCGACCCGGATGTCCCGGGCACGCCGCGCCCGGCGGACTGGAGGTCGGTACGGGTCACGTCACACCCCCGCCAGCGAGCGCGACCGCGCGACCGCGATGAGCACCGGGGCGCCGATGAGCGCGGCCACGACGCCGGCCTCGAGCTCGCCCGGCCACGCGACCAGGCGCCCGATCACGTCGGCGGCGAGCAGCAGCGCCGGTCCGAGGACCAGCGAGATCGCCACCACCCAGCGGGTGTCGGAGCCGACGAGGCGGCGCGCGGCGTGCGGCACGACCAGCCCGATGAGCACGATCGGTCCGGCGAGCGCGGTCGCGGTGCCGGCGAGCAGCACGATCGCGATCGCGGCGAGCGCACGGGTCGTGCCGACCCGCTGCCCGAGCCCGCGGGCGACGTCGTCGCCGAGCGCGAGGCCGTTGAGCCGGTGCGAGAGCGCGAACGCGAGCACCACGCCGACGGCGACGAAGGGCCAGAGCACCTGGGCGGTCGCGAGGTCGCGCCCGGTGAGCGAGCCGACGACCCAGAACCGGAACTGGTCGAACGTCTGCTGGTCGCCGAGGAGCACGAGCGTGATGAGCGGGGTGAGCAGCGCCGTCGTCGCCGCGCCCACCAGCGCGAGTCGGTCGGGCCGCGCCGAGCCGATGGCGAACACGAGCGCGGCCGCGACCGCGGCCCCGCCGAAGGCGAACCACACGTAGCCGATCGGCGACGAGATGCCGAGCACCTGGATCGAGAGTACGACGGCGAGCGAGGCCCCCGAGTTGAGGCCGAGCAGGCCCGGGTCGGCGATCGGGTTGCGGGTGACGCCCTGGATGAGCGCGCCCGACAGGGCGAACGCGACGCCCGCGAGCAGGCCGATCAGCGTGCGCGGCACCCGCAGTTCGAGCACGATCTCGTGCGCACGGTCGCCGGGGACGGGCGCGACGAGCGCCTGCCACACGGCTGCCGGGTCGAGCTGGCGCACGCCGAGCGCGAGGCTCGCGGCGATCGCGATCGCGAGCACCACGACGGCGAGCAGCAGCGCGAGCAGGCGACGTCCGCGGCGGGGCGCACGTCGCACCGCCGCCTCGGGCGATGCGGACGCCCCGGGCGCGCCGGTCGGGCGCCGCGGTCCTGCGGACGGGATCGGGCGGGACATCCGCTCAGTCGACCTCGGCGCGACCCATGCGCCAGTAGCCCATGAAGGCCACCCGGCGGCGGTCGAGGCCCGCCTCGCCGACGAGGTAGCGGCGGATGGTCTTCACGACCGAGGCCTCGCCCGCGACCCACGCGTAGACGCCGCCGTCGAGGCTGCGCCCCTCCGGCACCTCCCAGAGCAGCTCGCGGTCGACGTCGACGTCGATCTCGTCGAGCTCGAGCCGCGCACCGGGGTCGGCCATGAGCCGGCCGGCGCCGTCACGGACGGCGGGCACGAGCCGGTCGCCGTGGGCGTCGCCCTCGCGCCGGGGCAGCCATTGCACGGCGACGCCGTCGGGGGCGTCGACGGGCAGCGCGTCGGCGACCGAGGGCACCTCGATGAACGCGCATCCGCGGGCGTCGCGCGGCAGCGCGTCGAGGATGCCGCAGATCGCGGGTGCGGCGGTCTCGTCGCCGGCGAGGAACACGGTGTCGACCTCGCCGGGGCGCCAGTCGAGGCCGAGGAGCCGGCCGGTGCTGCGCTCGTCGGGGCCGACGAGCACGACGCGGGCGCCGGGCTCGGCGCGGGTCACCCAGCGCGAGGCCGGGCCGCCGTCGCCGTGGAGCACGAAGTCGATGTCGACCTCGCGGTCGGCGTGCCGGACGGCGCGGATCGTGTACGTGCGGAACGGGTTGCGGCGGGCCTCGGGCAGCTCCCGCCAGTTCGTGTACCAGTCCTCGCCGACCGGGAAGTGCGCGAAGCCGTCGCCGGTGGCGACGAGGTCGTCGGCCAGCGGCAGCACGACCTTCACGCGCTGGTCGAGCCCGGCGCTGCCGAAGAGGTCGAGCTCGTCGCCGGCGAACGTGACGCGGACGAAGCTCGCGCCGATCCGGCGGATGCGGCGCACCTCGGCGTGGAACGAGCGGTACGCGGGACGCAGCGACGTGCCGACTTCGGCTGAGGTAAGCATTACCTAAGTCTCGCACACCGCCGGGGCGCCGCCCAACGGTGCGGCGCCCAACGGTGCGGCCTCCGGCCGACGCTGCCGGCCACCGGGCGGCGCGCAACTCCCGCGCTCACCAGGTCGGCGGTCGGCGCTCCCCCCGCGCGGCAGCGCGCTCGAGCTGCGCGGCGAGCGCGAACAGCGTCTCCTCGCCGCCCGGGCGGCCG
Organism: Agromyces sp. MMS24-K17; assembly: GCF_043950245.1. GTDB lineage: Bacteria > Actinomycetota > Actinomycetes > Actinomycetales > Microbacteriaceae > Agromyces. The sequence goes on from NZ_CP171640.1 coordinate 3,538,179, forward strand.
ATGAGCTGCACCGACACGGGCACCCCGTCGGGCACGTCGAGCACCGGCACGGTGACGGCCGGCAGGCCGGCGACGTTCACGAACGACGTGTACGGCGTGAACCGCACCTGCTGCGCGAAGTCCTCCTCGCCGTCCTCGCGGTCGTACCAGCCGACCGGGCGCGGGGTCTGCGCGAGCGCCGGGGTGAGGATCGCGTCGAACGGCGCGAACCGCCGGATGATGCGCGCCTCGAAGCCGGCCAGCCACGCCAGCGCCTCGCCGAGCTCCCGCGCTCCGAGCCCGCGGCCGCGCCCGACGAGCCAGGCGGTCAGCGGTTCGAGGAGGGCGAGCCGGTCGCCCTCCACCGGGATGGACGCGGCCGAGGCCTGCCAGATCGTGCGGAACGCCGGCGCGTACCCGGGCTCGGGATCGGGCTCGAGCGCCTCGATGCCGTGCCCCGCCCGGTCGAGCAGGGCGACGGCGCGCTCCACGCCCGCACGGGCCTCCGGGGCGACCTCGATGTCGTACGCCTCGTCCCACGGCGAGTCCGGCAGCACGCCGACCTGGAACCGCCCCTCGCCGCGGATCGCGGCGCCGAGGTACGGGCCGTCCGACCCCGGCGCGCGGGTGGCGAAGCGGTGCGCGGCCGGGTACCCGGCCGGGGCGATGAGGCCGTCGAGCAGCAGCGCGGCGTCGGCGACGGTGCGGCCGATCGAGCCGACCACCCCGAGCCCGGCGAGCCGGTCGAACCCGGCGCCCGACGGCACGCGTCCGCGCGACGGCTTCACGCCGACGACCCCGCAGCTCGCGGCCGGGATGCGGATCGACCCGCCCGCGTCGGAGCCCGGCGCGAACGGCAGCATGCCGGCTGCCACGGCCGCCGCCGCCCCACCGCTCGACCCGCCCGCGCCGAGCGACCGGTCCCACGGGCTGCGGGTCGCCCGCCCGTCGGTCGATTCCGTGTACGACGTGAGGCCGAACTCGGGCGTGGCGGTCTTGCCGAGGCTGACCGCGCCGGCGACGTCGAGGGCGCGCACCACCTCGTCCGAGGCATCCGGCACGAAGTCGGCGTAGGCGCGCGACCCGAACCGGGTGGGCACTCCGGCGCGGGCGTGGAGGTCCTTGTCGGCGAGGGGCATCCCCCACAGCGGCGCCGCCGTCGGGCCGTCGCGGCCGACCTCGCGGGCGCGCGCGAGCGCCGCCTCGGCGTCGAGGTGCGCGAACGCCCCGATCCCGCCGTCGAGCTGCTCGATGCGGCCCAGGAAGTGCTCGGCCGCCTCGACCGGCGACACCTCGCCGCGCTGCAGCGCCTGGTGCAGGTCGAGGGCGCTGAGTTCGTGCAACGGCTCCATCGCGTGCTCCACCGCGCCTACTTCAGGTTCTTCTGCAGCAGCACGGTGCCGAGCCAGCGACCGAACTTGAAGCCCACGCGGCCCATCCGCCCGATCTCCTTGAACCCGAACTGCTCGTGCAGCGCGATCGACGCGTCGGCGCCCTGGTCGGCGATGACCGCGATCATCTCCTTCAGTCCGGCCGCCTTCGAGCGCGCGATGAGCTCGCCGAGCAGCGCCCGGCCGAGGCCCTTCCCCGAGGCCGCCGGGCCGAGGTAGATCGAGTCCTCGACCGTGAACCGGTACGCCCGCTTCGGCCGCCACGGCGCGACCAGCGCGTAGCCGAGCAGCTGCCCGCTCGGGGACTCGGCGACGAGGAACGGCAGGCCGAGCTTGTGGAGCTGCTCGTACTTCGCGCGCCACTCCTTCAGCGTCATGGCGTCCTCGTCGAACGTCACCGTCGAGTTCGCGACGTAGTAGTTGTAGATCTCCCGCACCGACGGGAGGTCCTCGGGCCGGGCGTCGCGCAGTTCGTACCCGAACGCCGGCTCCGGGGGCTCCGGCCTGCGCAGGTGCGGCGGCAGCACGCGCCGCTCCTGGTACTCCTCCTCGAGCATCAGGCGGGGCTCCCCTCGACGACGGGGACGAGGTCGAGCCGCCAGTCGACCGGCGTCGCACCCTGCTTCGACAGCAGCTCGTTCACGCGGCTGAACGGCCGCGACCCGAAGAACCCGCGCGACGCCGACAGCGGCGACGGATGCGCCGACTCGATCGTCGGCGTGGCGCCGAGCAGCGGCTTCAGCCCCTGCGCGTCGCGCCCCCACAGGATCGCCACGAGCGGCGTGCCGCGCGCGACGAGCACCCGGATCGCGTGGTCGGTGATCGCCTCCCACCCGGCGCCGCGGTGGGAGGCGGGCTCGCCCGGTCGCACGGTGAGCACGCGGTTGAGCAGCATGACACCGCTGCGGCTCCACGCGCCCAGGTCGCCGTGCGCGGGCGGCTCGACGCCGAGGTCGTCGCGGAGCTCGCGGAAGATGTTCTGGAGGCTCCGCGGCAGCGGCCGCACGTGCGACTCCACCGCGAAGCTCAACCCGATCGGATGCCCCGGCGTCGGGTACGGGTCCTGCCCGACGATGAGCACCCGCACGTCGTCGAGCGGCGTCGAGAACGCGCGCAGCACCCGGTCGCCGGCGGGCAGGTAGCCGCGGCCGGCGGCCTGCTCGGCGCGCAGGAAGTCGCCCATGGCGGCCAGCTGCGGCCCGACCGGCGCGAGGGCGTCCGCCCATCCCGGGTCCATCAGGCCGGCGGCGGCGAGCTCGGGCAGCGACAGCGCCACGGGCTCAGGCCCCCATCGTCGACACGACGACGCCCTGGTCGCCGGGCAGCACCCGCCAGACGCTGCCGGCGCCGGCGGCGACGAGGCCGCCCTCGCCGACGATGAGGGCGGTGCGCTCGTCGATCGCGAGGCCGCCCTCGACGAGCCCCGCCTCGACGGCGGCGACGAGCCGGCCGAGCGTGCCCCACTGGGCGGCGTGCGCGTCGATGGCGACGTCGACCAGCCCGATGCCGGGCGCGACGGTCACCTCGTCGAGGTCCTCCGAGGTCTCCTCGGGCGCGACGGGCACCCCGCCGATCCGCCAGCCGCCGATCACCGCACGGTCGGCCGCGATCGCGGCGCCCGCGGAGAAGCCGAGGTAGGGCACGCCGGATGCCACGAGCCGGCGCACCTCGACGAATCGCGGTTCGAGCGCGTCGCGGTACGCGGGCGTCAGCCCGCCGCCGACGACGATGCCGTCGACCTCGGCGAACGCCGCCTGGGGCACCTCCCGGCCCGGGCCGACGGCGGAGACCACGGCCTCGACGGCGTCGGCCGCATCGGCGCCCGCCGCGAATCCGAGCTGCGCCAGCAGCCGGTCGGCGTGGGCGCGCGCATCCGCGGGCCCCTCGTCGCCGACCGCCACGACCGCGATCCGCGGACGCGGCCGGCCCGAGGCATCCGCCGCGCGTCCCGCCGCGCGGGCCCGCGCCCGCGCCTCCTCGAGGAAGCGCGCGTACTCGTCGCCGGCGCCGGCCTCGCCCGGCTCCGCCCAGCCGCCGCCGACCAGGTGGATGCTCACGCGGCACCCGCCTCGACGTCGACGGGCGGCAGCGCCGACCACGGGAACACGATCCAGTGCGGCGTCTCGCGGTAGGCGTAGTCGGGCACGAGCACCGTGCGCGGCTTCACGTAGAGGGTCGCGCTGCGCACCTCGGCGCCCGCGTCGGCGAGGAGCTCGACGACCTTCGCGAGGGTGCGCCCCGAGTCGGACACGTCGTCGACGAGCAGCACCCGCTTGCCGACGACCGCGGGCACGTCGAGCATCGGCGGGTGCAGCACCGGCTCGGGCAGGCGCTCGTCGACGCCGGTGTAGAACTCGACGTTGATCGAACCGCACTGCTTGGTGCCGAGCGCGTACGCGATCGCGCCCGCCAGCAGCAGCCCGCCGCGCGCGATCGCGATGACGAGGTCGGGTCGGTAGCCGGAGCCGAGCACGTCGGCGGCGAGGCTCCGCGCCGCGTCGCCGAACTCGTCCCAGCCGAGGATCTCGCGGATCGGCTCACCCTGCCGGGCGCCCGCGTCGCTCTGCTCGAAGGTCATCCTGAAAGGCTAGTCGGATGCCCCGTCCGGCGCTTCGGGCACGAGCCCCTCGCGCGCCTGGAAGCCGATGGGCTCGCCCTCGTCGTCGAGCCCGTCGGCGGCGGTGTCGACGTCGGAGTCGCCGTCGCCGTCGCCGTCGGCATCCGACGGCCGGCCCGCCCGCGCCTCGTGACGACCTCGCTCGATCTCCGCGAGCCGCTCGTTCAGCACCGAGATGACGGTGGCCGACGCGACGCCGAGGATCGCGATGCCGCCGGCCATGAGGAAGACGGCGTACCAGCGCCCGGGCGTCGTCACCGGGTACGTGTCGCCGTAGCCCACCGTCGCGAGCGTCACGATCGCCCACCACATGGCGTCGCCGAACGTGACGATGGTCGCGCCCGGCGCGTCCCGCTCCACCGACAGCGTGGCGAGCGCGATGAAGACGACGAACACGAGCGCGTAGAGCACGGCGAGCACGAGGAACCGGGCTCGGACGGCGTTGCCGCTGCGCCTGCGGAAGTACGGCACCTCCACCACCAGGCCGACGACGCGCAACGCGCGGAAGACCGGCAGCACCGCCGACATGAAGTCGATCGGGTGGTGCCGCACCCAGGCCCAGCGATGGCCCTTGGGCGTGAGCGCGATGCGCACGACCACGTCGACGAGGAACACCAGCCAGACCACGACGAGGATGACGGCGATCACCACGTGCACCGGCGCCGGGTCCTCCGGCCGGAGCACCCAGACCCCGTACGCGCCGATGAAGGCGACGCCGAGGATCGCGAGCGGGACCGTCGTCAGGTCCTCCCAGTGCTTCCGCCGCGGCGCTGCGGCCTCCGCCCGTGCGTTCATCGCCCCGTCGCCGTCCCCGTCAGCCTGCGACCGGCGGCTTCACCGCGAGCGGGCCGCGCGCGACCAGGTGCGGCGCCGACTGCGCCACCGGCTTGACGACGATCAGGTCGAGGTCGACGTGCCTCGGCCGGGTCACCGCGTCGACGATCACGTCGGCGATGTCCTCCGCCACGAGCGGCTCGGGCACCGAGTCGTACACCGCGTCGGCCCTCGCCCGGTCGCCGCCGAACCGGACGAGCGAGAACTCGTCGGTCTTCACCATGCCGGGGGCGACCTCGATCACGCGGATCGGCTCCCCGTTCAGCTCGAGCCGCAGCACCTCGGTGAGGGCGTGCGCGGCGAACTTCGACGCGTTGTACCCGCCGCCGCCGAGGTAGGCGACGTGACCGGCGATCGAGGTGACGTTCACCACGTCGGCGACGCCCCGGGAGGCGACGCCCTCGCGCAGCAGCGGCAGCACCGCCCCGATCACCCGCTTCACGCCGAGCACGTTGACCTCGAACATCCAGCGCCAGTCGTCGGCGTCGCTCGACTCGACCGTGTCGAGCCCCTTGGCGCCGCCCGCGTTGTTCACGAGCGCGTGCACGGGGCCGGTCTCGCGCAGGTGGTCGCGGAGGCGGTCGACGTCGGCCTGGTCGGTGACGTCGGCGACGAACACGGATGCCCCGGTCTCGGCGGCGAGCTCCCGCAGCCGGTCCTCGCGGCGGGCGACGCCCACGACGTCCCAGCCGGCGGCGCGGAACGCGCGCACCGTGGCCGCCCCGATACCCGAACTCGCCCCGGTGACCACCGCACGCAACCCGCTCATGCGGCCATTCTGCCGTGCCGCGGTCGCCCGAGTCCCGATGCGACACCGCGAGGCTGCGACAGAATGGGGTGATGCAGTCCCCCGCTTCACGCCCGATGACGAAGAAGCGAGTCCCGCTCTGGGACAACGCCCGATGGATCGCGATGACGCTCGTCGTCATCGGCCACGGCATCCTGCCGCTCATCCACGACGACGACCGGGCGTACAGCGTCTACCTGTTCATCTACTCGTTCCACGTCGCCGTGTTCGTGACCGTGTCGGGGTACTTCGCGAAGTCGGGGCCGCCGACGGCGCGGTCGCTGCGGCAGATCCTCACCGACATCGTCATCCCGTACCTCATCTTCGAGACGATCTGGACGGTGCTGAAGTGGCTGCTGAGCGGCTTCCGCACCGACCTCTGGGTCGACTGGACGACGCCGTCGTGGACGCTCTGGTTCCTGATCGCCCTCGCGGCCTGGCGGATCGTCCTGCCGTACCTCGTGCTCCTGCGCTGGCCGCTCGCGATCGCGATCCTGATCTCGATCGCGGCCGGCTACACCGACTCGCTCGACTCGACGCTCGCACTCAGCCGCACGTTCGGCATGCTCCCGTTCTTCGTGTTCGGCTGGCAGTTGCGGCAGTGGCGGCTCACGGGCCGCTGGCTCGACCTCCCGGCCCGGGTCGCGTGGCGCTGGCGCGCAGGGGCGATCGCGCTGTTCGCGGTGCTGCTCGCGGTGCTCCCCCTCGCGATCGAGACGTGGCGCGACCTGAAGCTGCGCCGGTTCCTGCTCTACGACGAGGCGTACGAGGCCATCGGCTACGACGAGCCGTGGTCCGGCGCCATCCGGCTGGTGCTGCTCCTGCTCGCGATGGTGCTCGCCGTCGGGTTCCTCGTGCTCATGCCGCGGGGGGCGCGGTGGTTCACCGCCTTCGGCGGCGCGACCATGTACATCTACCTCCTGCACTCCTTCGTGCTCTACCCGTTCCGGGAGACCGGCATCCTCGACGGCCGGCAGCCGTTCTGGGTGCTGCCCGCGATGATCGCGTTCTGCATCGGCGTGTCGATCGTGCTCTCGCTGAAGCCGGTCCGGCGGGTGTTCCGCCCGCTCGTGGAGCCGCGGGCGCGCTGGCTGTTCCGGCAGGAACCGCACACGGCGACGGGCACGATCGTGCTGCCGCCCGGCGCCCTGCCGCCGCTGCCGGAGCCGCCGGGGGCGGACGGTCCGCCCGCCGCTCCGGGCGAGCCGAGGCCGTGACGCCGGGTCGGACATCCTTACGCCGTGTGTCGGGTGCCGTTGCCGGGCATCCGGGCCGCTCGTAGCGTGGCACCACCGCGGCTCGCCGCCCCGCTTCCTGAAGGAGACCACCCCATGAGCCAGAACCCCGCCGACTGGCGCTTCGAGACCAAGCAGGTCCATTCGGGCGCTGCCCCGGACCCGGTGACGAACGCCCGGGCCACCCCGATCTACCAGACGACCTCCTACGTCTTCAACAACGCCGACCACGCCCAGAACCTGTTCGCGCTGGCCGAGTTCGGCAACATCTACACCCGCATCCAGAACCCGACGCAGGCGGTCGTCGAGGAGCGCCTCGCCGCGCTCGAGGGAGGCACCGGCGCCCTCCTCGTCGCCTCGGGCCAGGCCGCCGAGGCGTTCGCCGTGCTGAACATCGCGCAGGTCGGCGACCACATCGTGTCGTCGTCGTCGATCTACGGCGGCACCTACAACCTCTTCAAGTACACGCTCGCGAAGCTCGGCATCGAGACCACGTTCGTCGAGAACCAGGACGACGCCGAGGAGTGGCGCCGCGCCGTCCGCCCCAACACGAAGCTCTTCTTCGCCGAGACGATCGGCAACCCGAAGATCAACGTGCTCGACATCCGCAAGGTCGCCGACGTCGCGCACGAGGCGGGCATCCCGCTGATCGTCGACAACACGATCGCGACGCCGTACCTCATCCGCCCGTTCGAGCACGGCGCCGACATCGTGGTGCACTCGGCGACCAAGTTCCTCGGCGGCCACGGCACCGTCATCGGCGGCGTCATCGTCGACGGCGGCACGTTCGAGTGGTCGAAGCACGTCGACCGGTTCCCCGGCCTCACCGAGCCCGACCCCTCGTACCACGGCGCGAGCTACACGGCCGCGGTCGGCGACGGCCTGGCCTACATCATCAAGGCCCGCGTGCAGCTGCTGCGCGACCTCGGCGCGGCCATCTCGCCGCAGAGCGCGTGGCTGCTCATCCAGGGCATCGAGACCCTGTCGCTGCGCATCGAGCGCCACGTGCAGAACGCGCAGGAGATCGCCGAGTGGCTCGACTCGCACCCCGACGTGGCGAGCGTGAACTACTCGGGCCTGCCCTCGAGCCCGTGGTACGCGGCCGCGAACACCTACGCCCCGAAGGGCGTCGGCGCAGTGCTGTCGTTCGAGCTGAAGGGCGGCGTCGGCGCCGGCCGCGCGCTCGTCGACAACCTGCAGCTGTTCAGCCACCTGGCGAACATCGGCGACGTCCGCTCGCTCGTGATCCACCCTGCGTCGACGACCCACTCCCAGCTCACGCCCGAGCAGCAGCTCACCACCGGCGTGACCCCGGGCCTCGTGCGCCTGTCGGTCGGCATCGAGAACATCGACGACCTGAAGGCCGACCTCGAGGCGGGCCTCGCGGCCGCGCGCGCCTCGGTCGAGGCGTCGCGCGTCGCCTGACGCACGCCACGCAGCGCGTCGGATGCCCCGGACCGGTCGGTCCGGGGCATCCGTCGTCTGGAGCCGCCGTCGTCGGGCATCCGTCGTCGCGGGGCTCGTAACAATCGCACGCGGCCGCCCGAGGTTCGGGAGAATCGAGGGATGGACTGGCAGACGACGGCGGATGCGTCGCCGGCTCGCGCCGTGCCCGAGCAGGGCTCGCCCGGTCGGGCTCCCGCGACCGGCGCGTGGCGGGAGGGCGACCCCTTCGGCGATCGCCGGTTCGTGCAGGTCGGCGACCTCGCGCTGGAGTCCGGTGCCGTGCTGCCCGACGTCCGCATCGCCTACGAGCAGTGGGGCGAGCGCTCGCCCGCGGGCGACAACGTCATCCTCGTGCTCCACGCCCTGACGGGCGACAGCCACGTGCGCGGTCCCGCCGGGCCTGGGCATCCGACGGCCGGGTGGTGGGAGGGCATCGTGGGCCCGGGGCTCGCGATCGACACAGACCGGTGGTTCGTCGTCGCCCCGAACGTGCTCGGCGGGTGCCAGGGCTCGACCGGCCCGTCGTCGGTCGCGCCCGACGGCGTGGAGTGGGGCGCCCGGTTCCCGTTCGTCACGATCCGCGACCAGGTCGCCGCGCAGGCGGCGTTCGCCAGCGCGCTCGGCATCGACCGGTTCGCCGCGGTGGTCGGCGGATCGATGGGGGCGATGCACGTGCTCGAATGGGCGGTCGGCGCGCCCGACCGGGTCGACCGCATCGCGGTGCTCGCGGGCCCTCCGGCCGCGACGGCCGACCAGATCGCGCTGAACTCGGTGCAGATCGAGGCGATCCGCTCCGACCCGTCGTTCCACGGCGGCGCCTACTACGAGGCATCCGACGGCGTCGGCCCCACCCGGGGCCTGGCGCTCGCCCGGCGCATGGCGATGCTGAACTACCGCACGGCGACCGAGCTCAACGAGCGATTCGCCCGCACCTGGCAGTCCGGGCTCGACCCCCTCGGCGGCGGCGGCCGGTTCGCGGTCGAGTCGTACCTCGACTTCCACGGCAACAAGTTCACGCGCCGCTTCGACGCGAACAGCTACATCGTGCTGACCGAGGCGATGAACTCCCACGACCTCGGGCGCGGGCGCGGCGGCGTCGACGCCGCGCTGGCGCGGATCGAGGCCCGGAGCCTCGTGCTCGGCATCGACAGCGACCGCTACTTCGCCCTCGACGGGCAGCGCCGGATCGCGGCCGGACTCCGGCACTCGGTGCACGGTCCGGAGCCCGTGGTGCTGCGCAGCGACTACGGCCACGACGCCTTCCTGATCGAGGACGCGGCGGTCGGCGCGGCACTGGTCCGGCTGCTCGCCGGATAGGCCGGACGAGCATCTCCGGTTGGGCGCCGCAGACGCGATATCCTGCCCATGAGAGGCCCGCGACGCACGCCGCGGGGTACCGGAGCAGCATGAAGCGCATCCTCAAGGAACGCGACCGCCTCCTGCGGCGGGTCGCACGGGTCGCGGGCGTCGTCGGCGCCGCCTGCGCCTTCCTCGCGCTGGCCGTGCCCGACACGGTGCCGCCCCCGGCGCAGGCGTTCGGACTCCTCCTGATCCTCGGCCTCGGGGTGCTCACGGTGCTCGCCACCCGCACCGCCTCGCCGTGGCTGTGCGCGGCGATCGTCGCCGTCGCCATGGGCGTCGTGCTGCTCGTGACCCCGATGGGCCCGCCCGACCCGATCTCCACCTCGGTCGTGTCGCTGGCCGCCGGCGTCGCCGCGGGCGCCACCGCGACGATGCTCGTCGTGCGCCGCCACGGCGGATGGCTCGTCGCCGCCGCGGCCGCGCTGCTCGTCGTCGAGCTCCTCGGGCTCTCGGCCCTCGGTCGCCACAGCGGCGCCGCGGTGATCTCGGTCGTATCGGCGTGGCTCGCGTTCGCCGCGATGGGTCGCTGGCTCGACCGGGCCATCGAGCGCACGAGCGAGCGCATCGACGAGGTCGGCCGGGCGCACCGCGCCGAGCGGATGGCGAGCGAGTCGGAGTCGCAGCAGCGGCAGGACGCACGCGTGCTGCACGACACCGTGCTCGCCACGCTGAGCCTGCTCGCGCACTCGGGCATCGGCGTCGGTGCCCGGGCGCTCCGGCAGCAGGCCGGCGACGACGCCAGGCTGCTGCGCCTGCTGCGCCTCGGTGCGACCCTCGACAGCGGCACCGGCGCGGTGTTCTCCCCCGAGTCCGACGTCGACAGCCTCAGCGCGACCTTCGAGAGCGTGCGCCAGCGGTTCTCGCGCATGGGCCTCGACGTGAACTGGCACGGCAACGGGCACCTCGCCCTCCCCCGGGAGTCGCTCGACGCGCTCATCGGGGCCCTCGGCGAGTGCCTCGAGAACGTCCGCCGGCATGCCGGCGTCGGCGAGGCCGACGTGACGGTCACCGACGACGACCGCACGGTGCGGGCCATGGTCACCGACTCGGGCGCCGGCTTCGAGACGGACTCGGTCGACCCGGCGCGGCTGGGATTCGCCGAATCGGTGGTGGGGCGGTTGCACGCCGTCGGCGGTCGGGCGAGGGTCTTCTCCTCGCCCGGCGCCGGCACGACGGTGATGCTGGAGGTGCCCAAGCCATGAGCATCCCGTTCGAGGAGACCGCGACCCGGGGCCGGGAGCGCGGCTTCCGCCGCCCGGTCCGCTCGGCGCGCGCCGCCGGCGACGTGCACGCCGGCCACGGCGGTCGCCGCCTGGCGCTCGGCATCGCGGTGGCGACCGGCGTCATCGTGGCGACGCACCTCGCGCACGCGGTGGCCCTGATCGAGATCTATCCCCCGGGTCCCGGCCCGTGGCCCGCGTGGGTGGCGCTGGCGGCCGTGGTCGCCGGCTCGTGGGCGGCGACGGCGGCCCTCGGCTACCGCGTGCCCGACTGGCTGCTCGCCTGCGTGCTCGCCGGCGTCGCCACGGTGGTCGTGCTCGAGCTCCTCGAGATCGAGGGCTTGCTCGGCATCGGGATCACCCCGACCGCCGCCGCGGCAGCGAGCGCGCTCCTCATGCCGGTGGCCGCGCTCCGCGCGACGCGCGCGCCGCTGATCGCGTCGTTCGTCGTCGGCGCGGTGCTCGCGGCCGACGCGCTGCTGCAGGCGGCGACGGCCGGCCGCTGGGTGGTGCCGGGGCTCGTCGTCGCCGGCAGCGCGGTGCTCCCGGTCGTGCTCACCGTCATCGGCGTCGACGGGTTCCGGCGCCTGGTGCGCCGCGAGGTCGACCTGAGCCTCGTGCAGAGCACCGTCGCGACGCCGCGGTCGGCGGTCGGCATGCGCGCCTCCGAGGAGCTCGCGCAGCTCGACTTCGATGCGGAGTCGCTCCTCGAGGACGTGGGCTCCGGCCGCATCCCGATCCCGCTGCCGCCCGACATCGCGGAACTGGCCGGCGAGCTCGCCGCACGGCTCCGGGTGCGCCTCATCGAGGGGCGCACCGACACCTGGCTGCGCCACGCCGTCACCGAGTCGGCCTACCTGAGCGGTCGCGTCCGCGTCGACGACCCGCTCGGCTACGCGGCGCGACTCTCTCCGGCGCAGCGCGAGGGACTGCTGCTCGCCCTGTGGCACATCGTGGGCGACAACCCGCGACGCACGACCGCGAGCGCCGTGGTGCGGCTCGACCTCTCCGACGACTTCGACGACGACCGCGACGTCGACCTCGGCATCGTGATCGACGCCTCCGGCATCTCTTCCCGGCATGTGGACCACGCCATGTGGGAAGCGGTGGGTACGGTGGGTTCGAACACGACGACGAACCGGCGCGGTGGGTTCCGCATCGACATCGACTGCCAGACGGATACGACCTCCTGGTCAACCGCGGCGCCCGGCCCCGGCGTCAGAACACGAGGTACCTGAATGCCCGATCCCGCATCCCAGATCCGCATCGCGATCGTCGACGACCACCGGATGCTGCTCGACGCGCTCACCGACTGGATCCGCAACGCCGCGGACGACGTCGACCTGGTCGCTGCCGTGCCGTCGTGGTCCGAGCTCGTCGCCCATCCCGATTTCCCGGTCGACGTCGTCCTGCTCGACCTCGACCTGAAGGACAACATCCCGATCGCGCTCAAGCTGTCGATGCTGAAGTCGGCCGGCGTGAGCACGACGCTGATCAGTACCTACTCCGAGCCGGTCGTGGTCCGCGAGGCGCTGAACGCCGGCGCCCTCGGCTACGTGCCGAAGTCGGAGCCGGTCGAGACGATCATCGAGGCGATCCGCGCGGCGCGCGACGGCCAGGTGTTCATCACCCCGGAGCTCGCCGAGACGCTTCGCCAGACCGGCGACGCGCCGAAGCTCTCCGCGCAGGAGCGTCGTGTGATGGCGCTCTACGGCGCCGGGCAGCCGGTGAAGGCGGTGGCGTTCCAGCTCGGCATCTCCGAGGAGACGGCGAAGAGCTACCTCAAGCGCATCCGCGAGAAGTACCGGCTGGCGGGCTTCGACGTCGGCACCAAGGTCGCGCTGCGGAAGCGCGCGATCGCCGACGGCATCCTGCTGCAGTCCGACTGACGCCGCACCGCCGCCGGTGACGGGCGAGGGCGAGGCGGGCGCCGTCGCGCCCGCGCGAGGTCGCCCGCCCGGCCTCAGCCCTCGATCGCGGCGACCGCGCCCGTGGCGTACGGCACGTCGACGCCGCGGCGCGCGCGGGCCCGGTCGAGCGCGAAGCTCCACAGCGCCAGCACGATGCCGGCGCCGGTGAGTGCGAGGCCGATCCAGACGGGGGCGACGTAGCCGTAGCCGGCGGCGATCGCGAGGCCGCCCAGGAACGCCCCCGTCGCATTGCCGATGTTCAGCGCCGAGTGGTTGAGCGCCGCGGCGATGGACTGGCTGTCGCGGGCGACGTCCATGAGCCGGGCCTGGATCGTCGGCGACAGCGCGGCCGAGGCGCCGCCGACGACGAACACGCCCACGCAGAGGCCGACGAGGGTCGATGCGGTGAACCCGAGCAGCACCAGCGCCGCCGCGAGGACGGCGAAGAAGAGGTACATCGACCGGCGCACGCTCCAGTCGGCGAGCCGGCCGCCGACGAGGTTGCCGGCGGTCATGCCGAGCCCGATGACGATGAGCACGATCGGCACGGCAGAGGGGTCGAGGCCCGTGACCTCGGTCGCGAGCGGGGCCACGTAGGTGTAGACGGCGAAGAGGCCGCCGAACCCGATGGCGCCGATCGCGAGGGCGAACCACACCTGCGCGCGCGTGAACGCCTTGAGCTCCCGCGCCATGGTCGCCTTGGGGTCGCCGGGCTGCCACGGCACCGCGATCGCGACGGCGAGGAAGGTGGCGGCGAAGATCGCGGCGACGGCGAGGTAGGCGATCCGCCACCCGGCGACCTGGCCCAGCCAGGTGATGGCGGGCACGCCGATGACGTTCGCGATGGTGAGGCCCGAGAGCACGAGGGCGACGCCGCGGGCGCGCTTGCCCGGCCCCATGAGGCTGGCGGCGACGAGCGAGGCGATGCCGAAGTAGGCGCCGTGCGGGAGCGCCGAGACGAAGCGGGCGACGAGCACGAGCCCGAAGGTGGGCAGGAGCGCCGAGGCGATCGTGCCGAGCGTGAACGCGGCGAGCAGGGTGAGCAGCAGCTTCTTGCGCGGCCACCGGGCCGCGGCCGCCGCGATCGTCGGCGCACCGACGACGACGCCGAGCGCGTAGGCGGAGATGACCCAGCCGGCCTGCGCGTTCGCGTCGTCGGGCGACACCGCGTGCACGCCGGGCAGCAGGTCGGCGGCGATCTGGGGCAGCAGCCCCATGGCCACGAACTCGGTCGAGCCGATGCCGAAGCCGCCGAGCGAGAGCGCCAGGAGGGCGAAACGGATGCGGGCCGGCGACCACGTCGTCGGCCCGTTGGGAAGCTGGGTCACCCGTCGATTGTCGCACGGCTCGAATCGATTCGACAATGCGGAGTCGCGAGCGCCACGGCGGAGCCGCGAGCTCCGCGGCGGAGCCGCCCCGCTCAGCCCTCGCCGTCGATCGCGGCCTCGAGCCGCTCGACCTTCGCGTCGAGCTCCCCCGAGTACCCCGGCCGGATGTCGGCCTTGAGCACGAGCGAGACCCGCGACCCGAACGGCAGCACCGCCTCGGTCGCCCGCTTCACCACGTCGAAGACCTCGTCCCACTCGCCCTCGATCTCGGTGAACATCGAGGTCGTACGGTTCGGGAGCCCGGACTCGCGCACCACGGTCACGGCCGCGGCGACGGCGTCGTGCACCGAGGCATCCGCTCGTCCCGACCCGCTCGGCGCCACCGAGAATGCGACCAGCATCGTGCCTCCTCCGCGGGCGGCTCAGGCCGCGGCGACCGCCGCGGTCGCCCGCACCGCCCCAGCCTGCCACACCCGGTGCAGCGCCCAGGCGAGCAGGCCGGCGAGCAGGACCACCTTGAGCGTCAGCACTCCGACGAACGCGGGGTCGGCGGCGAGGAGCCATCCGTACCAGTAGGGGTAGATGACCTGCGTCGTCGCGGCGACCCCGAGCGCGAGCAGCGCGGGCACCAGGGCGCGTCGCCGGTCGAGCACGATGGCGAGCACGACGGGCGCCGCGAGCCAGGTCGCGAACTGCGGCGAGCCGACCTTGTTGCCGAGGATCAGCACCACCACGAGCGCGGTCGACAGCGCCGGCAGGAGCGCCACCGCCGTCGCGCCGCGGCGGGCCGCGCGGATGCCGGGCGCGAGCACGACCAGCACGCCCGCGGCCATCACCCACGTCGTGAGGGCGCTCGCGACGTCGGTACCGGGTCCCGCGATCTGGTACGTCAGGATCTCCCGGTCGTAGTACACCTGCACGGCGTCGTCGCCCGCGGCGATCCGCCACAGCCACGGCACGCCGATCGGGGCCTCGACCTGGAGCCCGCGCCCTGCCTGCTCGGCGACGAAGCCGAAGACGTTGAGGCCCGACCCGGCGAGCATCGACACGAGCACGATGCCGCCGCTCAGCGCGAGCGCGATCGCGCCGACCTCGGCGCGCCGGCGCAGCGCCACGACGCAGGCGACCACCAGCGCGGCGGGCCACACCTTGATCCACGCGGCGATGGTGAGCAGCACGGCGGCCACCCGCGGCCGGCCCACGGCGAACAGCAGCCCGGTGAGGGCGAACGGCACGGTGATCGCGTCGATCCGGCCGAGCGCGATGGGGCCGAGCAGCACCAGGAACGCGAGCCACCACCACGCCGCCGCGCGGCGCGACCGCGACAGGCGGCCGCGGCCGAGCAGCACCGACAGGGCGAGCCCGTCGAGGAGCGTCACGATGCCGAGCCAGGTCTCGGGGTACAGCGCCGGGCCGAGCGCGAGCGCCGCGGCCATCGGCGCGAACGCGAGGATCGGGTACACCCACGGCGCGTCGATGCCCATGCGCAGGATGCCCCGGTCGGCGTTCTGCGCCCACGCGAGGTACACCGCCTCCACGTCGCCGAGGGGCCAGCCCTGGCCGTAGAGGTTCAGCAGCACGAGCGCGACGTGCACGACGCCGAAGGCGATCCAGACCGCGGCGCGGCCGCCGATCGCCCGGGCGAACCGGCTCCTCGACCCGGACGCGGGCGTGGCCGTCGCGCCGGGTGCCGTCATGGCGTCGAGCCTAGCCGAGCGTCACATTCCGCCTCCGCACGGGCGGCACGGCCGCGAACGCGAGACGATTGGGGTGCACCCGGCATCCGCCGACCCGTCACGCATCCCCACGTTCCGCATCGTTCCGAACCCCGGAGGTCGCCATGTCCCGTCGTCCCATCCTCGCCGTCGCCCTCGCGGCCGTCGCCGCGCTGTCGCTGGCCGCCTGCTCGTCGGGCGACTCGGGCTCCGGTGGATCGAACGGTTCGGGCGGCGACTTCGTCACGGAGGGCAAGCTCACGATCGGCACCGGCGAGCCGGCGTACTACCCCTGGGTGATCGACGACGCCCCCGAGTCGGGCGAGGGCTTCGAGGCGGCCGTCGCGTACGCCGTCGCCGAGGAGCTCGGCTTCGCGAAGGACGACGTGGTCTGGGTGCGCACCACCTTCGACCAGGCGATCGCCCCGGGCCCGAAGGACTTCGACTTCAACCTGCAGCAGTTCTCGATCACGCCCGAGCGCGCCGAGGCCGTCGACTTCTCCTCGCCCTACTACGAGACCACCCAGGTCGTCATCACGGTCGAGGGCTCCCCCGCCGCCGGCGCCTCGTCGATCGCCGACCTGAAGCCCTTCCTCATCGGCGCGCAGACCGGCACGACCAGCCTCGACGCGGTCGAGGAGGTCATCGCCCCCGACCAGGGCGCCCAGGTCTTCAACACGAACGACGACGCGAAGCTGGCGCTCCAGTCGGGCACCGTCGACGCGATCGTCGTCGACCTGCCGACCGCGTTCTACCTCACCGGGGCCGAGCTCGATGGCGGCCTCATCATCGGCCAGCTCCCGGCGACGTCGGGCGAGGGCGACCAGCTCGGCCTCGTGCTCGCGAAGGACTCCCCGCTCACCGAGCGCGTGACCGCCGCGGTCGACGCCCTCCGCGAGGCCGGCACGCTCGACGCGCTCGCGGCCGAGTGGCTCGGCGGCGACGACACCGCGCCGGTCCTCAAGTGACCCCGGGTCGCGGCCGGGCGGCGATCGCCCGCTCGGTCGCGCCCGCCCGGCCGGCGACGCACCCGCGGGCGACCCCGGTCGCGGATGCCCCGCCCCGCCCCTGCGCTAGCGTGGGCGGGTGACCGGCACCCCCTGGCAACCGAGCGAGCTCGAGCTCGGTCGCCGCGCGTACCGTCGGAGCCGGACGAATCGGTCGGTGCTGCTGAGCGCGCTGAGCACCCTCGTGTTCGCGGCGCTGCTCGTGGTCGGCATCGGCTCGACGCCCGGCTGGGCGAAGGTGCAGCAGAGCTTCTTCGACCTCGACGTGGCGATCGCGTCCTTCCCCCGCATCCTCGAGGGCCTGTGGCTGAACCTGCAGGTGCTCGTGGTCGCCGCGGTCGGCGTCGCCCTCTTCGGCCTGCTGCTCGCGACGCTCCGCACGTTGCGCGGCCCGGCGTTCTTCCCGCTCCGGGCGCTCGCCGCCGGGTACACCGACCTGTTCCGCGGCGTGCCGCTCATCATCGTGCTCTACCTCGTCGGCTTCGGCGTGCCCGGGCTCGACTTCTTCCCCGGGTGCCCGTGGCGGTCTGGGGCACGGTGGCGATCATCCTCGTCTACTCGGCCTACGTGTCCGAGGTGTTCCGTGCCGGCATCGAGGCGGTGCATCCGTCTCAGCGGCTCGCCGCCCGCGCGCTCGGCCTCAGCCACGCGCAGACGATGCGGCGCGTGGTCGTGCCGCAGGCCTTCCGCAAGGTGACGCCCGCGCTCATGAACGACTTCGTCGCGATGCAGAAGGACGTCGGCCTCATCTCGGTGCTCGGCGCCGTCGACGCGGTGCGCGCGGCCCAGATCGAGACGGCGCACTGGTTCAACTTCACGCCGTACGTCGTCGCCGGGCTGCTGTTCGTGCTGCTCGCCTGGCCGACGATCCGGCTGACGGACTGGCTCACGGCGCGCACCCGCGCCCGCGAGCAGGTGGGGAGCATCGTATGACCGGCATCGCCACCGGCGGTCCGGCGTCGGGCCGCCCGGCGCCCGGCGTCGAGCCCGTGCTGAGCCTGCGCGGCATCCGTCGCTCCTTCGGCGACCGGCGGGTGCTGCGCGGCATCGACCTCGACGTGTCCGCCCACGAGGTCGTGGCGCTGATCGGCGCCTCGGGATCGGGCAAGTCGACGCTGCTGCGGACCGTGAACCTCCTCGAGCACATCGACGACGGCGAGATCCGCCTCGCCGGCGAGGACATCAGCGACCCGCGCGTCGACGCCGACCGCGTGCGCGCCCGGATCGGAGCGGTGTTCCAGCACTACAACCTGTTCCCGCACCTGTCGGTGCTCGACAACGTGACCCTCGCGTCGCGGCTCGTGCACCGGATGCCCCGGGCCGAGGCCGAGCGTCGGGGCCGCGACCTGCTCGAGCGCATCGGGCTCGCCGACCACGCAGGCGCCTTCCCCGACCGGCTGTCGGGCGGGCAGCAGCAGCGCGTCGCGATCGTCCGCGCGATCGCGACCGACCCGCAGCTGCTCCTCCTCGACGAGGTCACGAGCGCCCTCGACCCCGAGCTCGTCGGCGAGGTGCTCGCGCTGGTGCGCTCCCTCGCTGAGGGCGGCACGACCATCCTGATGGCGACGCACGAGATGTCGTTCGCGCGCGACGTCGCCGACCGCGTGGTGTTCCTCGACGGCGGGCTCATCGCCGAGGAGGGGCCGGCGCGCGAGTTCTTCTCCGCCCCGCGCGAGCCCCGGACGCGCGAGTTCCTCGCGCGGGTGCTGCCGGAGTCGACCGAGGACTGAGGCGCGAGCGGGGCATCCGCCGTGCCGGCCGCGGCGGCAGCGCCGGTCGTACCGCGACCGCAGCACCAGCCGCAGCGCCACCCGGCCGCCGGGACGCGGCCGCCGGGACGCGGCCGTCAGCCGGCGAGCGAGCCGATGACCGCCGGCACCTGCGCCGCGACGTCGAGCGCGGTGATCGGCCCGCCGCCGGCGGCGTCGACCGCCCGCAGGCCCGCCGCCCCGTGCACGAACGCGGCGGTGGCGGCGATCTGGGTGAGCGCACCCGCCTCGTCGTCGAGGCGTCGGTGGGCGAGCGCGGCGAGCCCGCCGAGGATGCCGCCGAGCACGTCGCCGGAGCCGGCGGTCGCGAGCCGGTGCGTCGGCGCGGTGACGGTGAAGCGGCGCCCCTCCGGGTCGACGACGTGGGTGACCGCACCCTTCAGCAGCACGGCGACGCCGAGCTCGTGCGCGGCCCGTTCGGCCCACGCCGCCGGGTCGGCGCGCACCTCGTCGACTCCGACGCGCACCTCGCGCGCGGTGAGGAGCCGCGCGAGCTCCCCGGCGTGCGGGGTGACGACCGTCGGCCCGATGTGCGTGCCGGCCAGGTCGAGGCCGCCCGCGTCGAGCACGACGGGCAGGCCCGACGTGAGCGCGGTGAGCAGTTCGCCCGAGAGCACGAGCGGGCGGCGGCCGGCGTCCATGCCGCTGCCGATGAGCCACGCCTGGACCCGCCCCGGCATCGTGACGACCTCCGGGCGCCGCGCGAGCACCGCCTGCCGGAGCGACCGGGTGCCGATGTAGCGCACCATGCCGACGCCGGTGCGCGCCGCGGCCTCCACGCCCAGCACGGCCGCGCCCGGATAGTCGGCGGAGCCGGTGACGACGCCGAGCACGCCGCGCGAGTACTTGTCGTCGTCGGCGCCGGGCGCCTCGATCCACGGCGCGGCATCGGCCGCCGTCCACTCCCGCCAGGCCGTCGGCTGCATGCCTCCACGATAGGTTGGACGGCATGCCTCCGACAGTCCCCTCCCCCATCGCGCTCGGAACCCGGGTCGTCGTGTTCGACTATGGCGAGGTGATCTCCCACTCGCCGAGCGAGGCCGATCGGGCGGCCCTGCTCGCCCGCGCCGGCGTCGCCGACGAGGCGTTCTGGCCGGCGTACTGGGCGCACCGCGAGGGCCTCGACCAGGGCACCGTCTCGATCGCCGACTACTGGGCGGCGGTCGGCCGCGACGTCGGCGCGACGTGGTCGCCGATCGACGTGCACGAGCTGTGGGCGATCGACCACCGCTCGTGGCTGAGCATCGATCCGGGCACGCTCGCGGTGCTGCACGCCCTCGCGGCGGGCGGCACGCGCCTCGCGCTGCTGTCGAACGCGGGCGCCGACTTCTCGGGCTGGCTCCGGTCGGGCTCGTTCGGGCCGCTGTTCGAGCGCGTGTTCGTGAGCGGCGAGCTCGGGCTCGTGAAGCCGCACGCGCCGATCTACGAGCACGTCCTGGCCGAGCTCGGCATCGACGCGGCCGACTTCCTGTTCGTCGACAACAAGTCCGAGAACGTCGAGGGGGCGCGCGCCGTCGGCGGCGACGGGCACGTCTTCACGGGCGCCGAGGGCCTCGAGGCGTGGCTGCGGGAGGTGGCGGCATGACCGACACGACCGCGCAGGCCGCCGTGCCGCACCTGTTCCGCCCGATCACGATCCGCGGCCTCGAGATCCGCAACCGCATCTGGGTGCCGCCGCTGTGCCAGTACTCCGTGACGGCGCTCGACGGCGTGCCGACCGACTGGCACCTCGTGCACCTCGGCTCGATGGCCGCCGGCGGCGCCGGGCTCGTCATCGCCGAGGCGACCGCGATCAGCCCCGAGGGCCGCATCTCCGACCACGACACGGGCCTCTGGAACGACGAGCAGGCCGAGGCGTGGGGCCGCGTGGTCCGCTTCATCCGGTCGCAGGGGGCCGCGGCGGGCATCCAGCTCGCCCACGCGGGCCGCAAGGCCTCGACGTGGTCGGAGCTGCTGCGCCGCCCGGGTTCCCAGCCGATCGAGGCGGGCGGCTGGCAGACGGTGTCGGCGTCCGCGGTCGCGTTCGAGGGGCTCGCCGAGCCGGTCGCGCTCGACGAGGCGGGGATCGCCACCGTGATCGAGGACTTCCGGCGCGCGGCGGCGCGCGCGGTCGCTGCGGGCTTCGACGTCGTCGAGGTGCACGCCGCGCACGGCTACCTGCTGCACCAGTTCCTGTCGCCGCGTTCCAACGTGCGCGAGGACGCGTGGGGCGGCGACCTCGCCGGCCGGGCGCGCCTGCTGCTCGAGGTGGTGCGGACGGTGCGCGCCGAGATCGGCGAGCGGATGCCCCTCTTCGTGCGGTTCTCCGCGACCGACTGGGTTGACGGCGGCTGGGACGAGGCGCAGACCGCGACGGTCGCGCGCTGGGCCGAGGAGGCCGGTGCCGACTTCTTCGACATCTCGACGGGCGGCCTCGTCGCGGACGCGCGGATCGCGGTGCACCCGGGCTACCAGGTGCCGCACGCCGAGTTCGTGGGCACGCACGGCGGGGTGGCGGTGTCGGCCGTCGGCCGGATCACCGACGCCCTCGTCGCCGACGCCCTGATCGGCGAGGGCCGGGTCGACGCGGTGATGTTCGGCAAGGCGATGATGCGCGACCCGCACTTCGCCCTCCGGGCCGCGCACGAACTCGGCGCGGACCGGTCGCTCTGGCCGCCGCAGTACCGGCGCGCCCGGCCCGACCTCAACGACGGGGAGTGGTGACCTCCGGCCTCACCCCATCCCTGCCGCGGCGGAGCGCATCTTCATCGCCATCTCCATCATCTGCGGGGAGACCTGGCCGATGGCGAAGATGTTGCCCTCGCTGTCGCTGAACCACGCGCTGCGCTCGTCGCCGATCTCGGCCACGCCGTGGTCGGTCTTGAGGCCGGGCAGGTCGTAGTCGTGGAACACGACCCCGTGGGTGCGCAGGGCGGTCATGTCGCGGTCGAGGTCGTCGGTCATGAGGTTGAGCACGGTGTTCTTCGCCGTGCCGGCGTAGTCGCTCCGGTACACCATGATGCCGGTGCCGCCGATGTCGTAGAAGAGGGCCTCGCCCTCGGTGTCCTCGTAGACCGGGTCCTTGCCGAGCACGTCGTGCCACCAGGTCTTCGCACGGGAGATGTCGGATGCGGCGAGCACGGCCGTGCACATCATCTTCTCGAACATGATGTTTCCTCGGTTCCTCGGGTCGGCGTCAGTTTACGCCGACCCCGGCGGAGCCGCGCCTCCCGGTTCCGGGCGACGCGGCCTCGTCGTCAGCCCCGCCTGGTGGCGTCCTCGACCTCGCCGACGAGCTCCTCGATGATGTCCTCGAGGAAGACGACGCCGGCCGTCGAGCCGTCCTCGTCGAACGCCCGGGCCACGTGCGTGCCGAGGCGGCGCAGGGTCGCCAGCGCGTCCTCGAGCTCGGTGTCGGCGAAGATCGACACGAGCCGGCGCACCCGCTTCGCTGGGATCGGGTCGTCGAACTCGTCGTCGTCGAGGTCGATCACGTCCTTCAGGTGCACGTACCCGGCGGGTTCGCCGTCCTCGCCGAGCAGCACGTAGCGGGAGAAGCCGTGGCGGGCCACCGCCCGCTCCACGTCGCCCGGGGTCGCGTGCGGCGGAAGGCTCACCAGCCCGTCCGCCGGCACCGCGACGTCGCGCACCCGCTTGGTCGTGAACTCGAACGCCGCGGTCAGCGTGCCGCTCGCGTCCTCGAGCACGCCCTCGCGACGCGACTGGTCGACGATGGTCTGCACCTCCTCGAGCGTGAACGTCGAGTTGGCCTCGTCCTTGGGCTCGACGCGGAACAGGCGCAGCACACCGTTCGCCGTCGCGTTGAGCGCGACGATCACCGGACGGAAGATCCGGGCGATGAACACGAGCGGCGGGGCGAGCATGAGCACCGCCCGCTCGGGCACCGAGAAGGAGAGGTTCTTCGGCACCATCTCGCCGAACACCACGTGCAGGTACGAGACGAGCACGAGCGTCACGATGAACGCGATCGTGCCGATGACCTCCTCCGACCAGCCCGTCAGGTGCAGCGGCACCTCGAGCAGGTGGTGGATCGCCGGCTCCGACACGTTCAGGATCAGCAGGGAGCAGATCGTGATGCCGAGCTGGCACATCGCCAGCATGAGCGTCACGTGCTCCATGGCCCACAGCGCGGTCTTCGCGCTGCGGCGGCCCTGCTCGGCGAGCGGCTCGATCTGCGAGCGCCGCGCCGAGATCACGGCGAACTCGGCACCGACGAAGAAGGCGTTCGCCGCGAGCAGCACGAACAGCCAGGCGAGTCCGGCCCAGTCGCTCATCGTGCGCCCTCCTCGTCATCGTCGCCGTCGAGCCGGTCGGGCTCGGGCGGCGGGTGCGGCTCGAAGCGGATGCGGTCGATGCGGCGGCCGTCGAGGCGCTGCACCCGCAGGGTGCCCGACTCGATCCCGACCTCGTCGCCGACGACGGGCAGGCGCCCGAGCTCGGCCATCACGAACCCGGCCACCGTCTCGTAGTCGCCGTTCTCGGGCACCGCGATGGCGGTGCGCTCGAGCAGCTCGTCGGGGCGGAGGATGCCGGGGAAGCTCACGGTGTCGCCGCGGCGCACGATGCCGGCGCGCGTGCGGTCGTGCTCGTCGGCGACCTCGCCCACGAGTTCCTCCACGAGGTCCTCGAGGGTCGCGACGCCGGCGGTGCCGCCGTACTCGTCGACCACGACCGCCATCTGGAAGCCGCGACCGCGGAGCTCGCCGAGCAGCGTGTCGAGCTTCATGGTCTCGGGCACGCGCAGGGCCTCGGACTGCAGCGCCGACGCGGGCACCTCGGCCCGGCGCTCGCGCGGCACGGCGACGGCCTGCTTCACGTGCACGATGCCCACGACGTCGTCGAGGTTCTCGTCGTACACGGGGAACCGGGAGTACCCGGTGCGGCGCGCCAACTCGAGCACGGCCTCGGCCGGCTCCGTCCGTTGCAGGGCGGCGAGCCGGGGCCGCGGCGTCATCACGTCGGAGGCGTCGTGCTCGCTGAACCGCAGCGTGCGCCCCAGCAGGGTCGCGGTGTCCGCCTCGAGCAGTCCGGCGCTCGCCGACCGGCGCACGAGCGAGGAGAGCTCCTCCGCGCTCCGTGCGCCCGACAGCTCCTCCTTCGGCTCGATGCCGATGGCCCGGAGGATGCCGTTCGCGCTGCCGTTCAGCACGACGATCGCCGGGCGGAACACCCAGGTGAACGCGGTCTGGAACGGGATCACGACCTTCGCGGTCGCCAGCGGCAGCGCCAGCGCGAAGTTCTTCGGCACGAGCTCGCCGATGACCATCGAGAGCAGCGTCGCGATCACGATCGCGGTGATCGCGCCCACGGGGCGCACGAGCGCCTCGGGCACGCCGACGGCCGCGAGCGGACCGGCGAGCAGCGACGAGATCGCCGGCTCCATCGTGTAGCCGGTGAGCAGCGTCGTCAGCGTGATGCCGAGCTGCGCACTCGAGAGGTGCGTCGAGGTGATCTTCAGCGCGGCGATCGTCATCGAGAGACGGGATTCACCGCGTTCGCGTCGCGCCTCGAGATCCGCGCGGTCGAGGTTGACCAGCGCGAACTCGCTCGCGACGAAGAAGCCCGTGCCGATCGTGAGCAGGAGGCCGATGGCGAGCAGGATCCACTCAGACATCCGCACCTCCCCGATCGATCACGGGCGAGGGTCTATGGTCGGTCGGATTCGCAGAAGGGGGATCGTCCATGGTCGGGTCAGTATACCGGCGGGGCATCCGTGCCGACCGAGAGTTCACGCGGGCGTAACGGCGGCTGCGGCACGCGCATCCGCCCGCCCGGCTCACCAGCTGACGGGCAGCGCCTTGCCCTCCTCGTAGCCGGCGGCCGACTGGATGCCGACCAGGGCCCGCTCGCGGAATTCGCCCAGGGTGCGCGCGCCCGCGTAGGTGAACGAGCTGCGCACGCCGGAGGTGATCATGTCGAGCAGGTCCTCGACCGACGGGCGGAGTGGGTCGAGGTAGATCGCCGACGACGAGATGCCCTCGGCGAACAGCTCGCGGCGGGCGAGCTCGTAGGCCGACAGCCGGTCGAACCGCTCGCGCACGGCCTTCGTCGACGCCATCCCCCAGCTCTCCTTGTACAGGCGGCCGGATGCGTCGCTCCGGAGCCGTCCGGGCGCCTCGATGGTCCCGGCGAACCAGGAGCCGATCATGATCGCATCGGCACCGGCGGCGAGGGCGAGCGCCACGTCGCGCGGGTAGCGCACGCCGCCGTCGGCCCACACGTGCGCGCCGAGCTCGCGGGCGGCCTCGGCGGTCTCCAGGACGGCGGAGAACTGCGGGCGGCCCACCGCCGTCATCATGCGGGTGGTGCACATCGCACCCGGTCCGACGCCGACCTTGAGGATGTCGGCGCCCGCGTCCACCAGGTCGCGCACGCCGTCGGCCGTGACGATGTTGCCGGCCGCGATCGGTACCCCGAGGCCGAGGTCGCGGACGGCGCGGATGGCCCGGAGCATCCCCTCCTGGTGGCCGTGCGCGGTGTCGACGACCAGCAGGTCGACGCCCGCCTCCGCGAGGGCGCGCGCCTTCTCGGCGACCTCGCCGTTGATGCCGAGCGCCGCGGCCACGCGGAGCCGGCCCCGCGCGTCGACGTTCGGCTCGTAGACCGTGCCCCGGAGGGCGCTGCGCCGGCTGAGCGTGCCGATCACGCGTCCGTGCCGCAGCACGGGGGCGAACTCGATGCCGGCGTCGACCATCAGGTCGAACGCGCGGCGCGGGCTGTCGACGTCGTCGGCGTCGAGGGCGGTGAGCTCCCCGTGCACGAGGTCGCCGAGCCGGGCGTCGGGCAGCGCGGTCGCGAGGCGTTCCGCGGCGATCGCGCCGACGTACGCCTCGGATGCGTCGTGCAGCACGATCCCGTGCCCGGGGACGGGCGGCAGGACCTCGACCGCATCGGCGACCGTCGCGTCGGGCGAGAAGACGTTCGGCGTGTCGAACCGGGGCGACTGCGCCTTCACCCAGCGGATCGACTCCGCGAGGTCCTGGAGGTGGAGGTCCTGCGGGAGCACCCCGAGGCCGCCGCGCCGGGCCAGGGTCGCCGCCAGGCGCGGCCCGGTCACCGAGTTCATGTTCGCGGAGACGATCGGGATCGTCGCCCCCGACCCGTCGCCGGTCGCGAGCGACACGTCGAGGCGGCTGCGGACCCCGGAGCGGCTCGGGACGAGGAACACGTCGGAGTAGGTGAGGTCGTGGGTGGGCGCCGTCCGGTAGAACTCCATGGGCCAACGCTACCCGCGCCGGGGTGCCGCGAGGCGGTCCGGCGGTGCCGCGACGCGAAGATGAGCGGTTAGGCTGGTGTGGGTGTCCGAGGCCCGCTGACGCGCGCAGATGCGGACATCTCCCCCAATGCAATCGACGGAGAGAGTGGGCGAAGGCTGTGTCGAGCCAACTGACGGGAACGGGAGCCGACGAGACCGCGTCGGCCGAGTTCGGAGCCAACGAATGGCTCGTCGACGAGATGTACCAGAAGTACCTCGTCGATCGAGAGTCCGTCGACCGCACGTGGTGGCCGGTACTGGAGCAGTACGCGGCGCAGCAGGCGTCCGCGGAGGCGGCGCCCGCTCCGGCGGCGCCGCAGCAGGCCGAACCGGCGCAGGCGCCGGCGGCGCAGCCGCCGGCCGCGGCACCGGCCGCGACCGTCGCGCAGCCGGTCACCGCTCCGATCACGGCGCCGGCGCCGGTCATCGGCACGGCCCCCGAGGCGCGCACCACCTCCGTCGCGCCGCGCACCGCCCCCGTCCCGGCCGACGTGCCGGTGTCCGCCCCGCAGCAGCTGGCCGAGGCGGAGCGGGCCGACGAGGTCGTCGTGCTCAAGGGCATGCCGAAGGCCCTCGCGGCCAATATGGACGCGTCGCTGACCGTCCCGACCGCGACGAGCGTCCGCACCGTCCCGGCGAAGCTGCTCATCGACAACCGCATCGTCATCAACAACCACCTGCGCCGCACGCGCGGCGGCAAGGTGTCGTTCACCCACCTCATCGGCTGGGCGCTCATCCAGGCGCTCAAGGACTTCCCGAGCCAGAACGTCTTCTACGACGAGCGCGACGGCAAGCCGAGCGTGGTCAAGCCCGCGCACATCGGCCTCGGCATCGCCATCGACATCCCGAAGCCCGACGGCTCCCGCGCCCTCCTCGTCCCGGCGATCAAGCGCGCCGAGACCATGACGTTCAACGAGTTCCTCGCCGCCTACGAAGACCTCGTGCAGCGCGCGCGCGGCAACAAGCTCACCGCCGACGACTTCCAGGGCGCGACGATCTCGCTCACCAACCCGGGCGGCATCGGCACGGTGCACTCGGTACCCCGCCTCATGAAGGGCCAGGGCTGCATCATCGGCGCCGGCGCCCTCGAGTACCCGGCCGAGTTCCAGGGGGCGAGCGAGAAGACGCTCGCGAACCTCGCCATCTCGAAGACGATCACGCTGACCTCCACCTACGACCACCGCGTCATCCAGGGCGCGGGGTCCGGCGAGTTCCTGAAGAAGGTGCACGAGCTCCTCATCGGCCAGCGCGGCTTCTACGAGGGCATCTTCGCCGCCCTCCGCCTGCCGTACGAGCCGATCCGGTGGGCGCCCGACATCTCGGTCGACCTCGCCAGCGCGATCGACAAGACGGCCCGCGTGCAGGAGCTCATCAACTCGTTCCGCGTGCGCGGCCACATGATGGCCGACATCGACCCGCTCGAGTACGTGCAGCGGTCGCACCCCGACCTCGACATCGCGAGCCACGGCCTGACCTTCTGGGACCTCGACCGCGAGTTCGTCACGGGCGGCTTCGGCAACACCCGGACGGCCCTGCTGCGCGACATCCTCGGTGTCCTGCGCGACTCGTACTGCCGCACCATCGGCATCGAGTACATGCACATCCAGGACCCGGTGCAGCGCGCCTGGATCCAGGAGCAGGTCGAGCGCAAGTACGAGAAGCCCACCCACAACGAGCAGATGCGCATCCTCGGCAAGCTCAACGAGGCCGAGGCGTTCGAGACGTTCCTGCAGACGAAGTTCGTCGGCCAGAAGCGCTTCAGCCTCGAGGGCGGCGAGTCCACCATCGCGCTGCTCGACGAGCTGCTCCAGGGCGCCGCGAAGGACGGCCTCGACGAGGCCGCCATCGGCATGCCGCACCGCGGCCGCCTGAACGTGCTCACCAACATCGCGGGCAAGAGCTACGGCCAGGTGTTCCGCGAGTTCGAGGGCACCGCCGCCGCGCACGGCTCGGGCGACGTGAAGTACCACCTCGGCACCGAGGGCATGTTCACCGCCGAGGACGGCAGCCGCATCCCCGTCTCGCTCGCCGCGAACCCGTCGCACCTCGAGGCCGTCGACGGCGTCTTCGAGGGCATCGTCCGCGCGAAGCAGGACCGCAAGCCCATCGGCACGTTCTCGACGCTGCCGATCCTCATCCACGGCGACGCGGCGATGGCCGGCCAGGGCGTGGTCGTCGAGACGCTGCAGATGTCGCAGCTGCGCGGCTACCGCACGGGCGGCACCATCCACGTCGTCGTGAACAACCAGGTCGGCTTCACCACCGTCCCGGGCGACGCCCGTTCGTCGATCTACTCGACCGACGTCGCGAAGACGATCCAGGCGCCGATCTTCCACGTGAACGGCGACGACCCCGAGGCGGTCGTGCGGGTCGCGGAGCTCGCGTTCCGCTACCGCCAGGAGTTCCACCGCGACGTCGTCGTCGACCTCGTCTGCTACCGCCGCCGCGGCCACAACGAGGGCGACGACCCGTCGATGACGCAGCCCCTGATGACGAACCTCATCGAGGCCAAGCGCAGCGTCCGCAAGCTCTACACCGAGGCCCTCGTCGGCCGCGGCGACATCACCGAGGCGGAGTACGAGGAGGCGCACCGCGACTTCCAGGACCGCCTCGAGCGGGCGTTCGCCGAGACCCACGCCGCGCAGACCGGGTCGATCCCGATCGTCTCCGAGGACTCGGGCGCGCAGCAGGTCGTCGGCGAGCTGGAGACCACCGGCGTCCCGGTCGAGGTCGTGCACGCCATCGGCGATGCCCACGACAACCGGCCGGCCGGCTTCACGGTCCACCAGAAGATCCAGCAGCTCCTCGCCAAGCGCCTCGACATGAGCCGGAACGGCAAGGTCGACTGGGCGTTCGGCGAGCTCCTCGCACTCGGCTCGCTCCTGCTCGAGGGCACGCCGGTGCGCTTCGCCGGCCAGGACGCCCGCCGCGGCACGTTCGTGCAGCGCCACGCGGTGCTCCACGATCGGGTGAACGGCCAGGAGTGGCTGCCGCTGCAGAACCTGTCGGAGAACCAGGCGCGCTTCTGGATCTACGACTCGCTGCTCAGCGAGTTCGCCGCGATGGGCTTCGAGTACGGCTACTCGGTGGAGCGGGCGGACGCCCTCGTGCTCTGGGAGGCCCAGTTCGGCGACTTCGCCAACGGCGCCCAGACGATCATCGACGAGTTCATCTCGTCGGCCGAGCAGAAGTGGGGCCAGCGCTCGAGCGTCGTGCTGCTCCTGCCGCACGGCTACGAGGGCCAGGGCCCCGACCACTCGAGTGCCCGCATCGAGCGGTACCTGCAGCTCTGCGCCGAGAACAACATGACCGTGGCGCGCCCGTCGACGCCCGCGTCGTACTTCCACCTGCTGCGCCGGCAGGCCTACGCCCGCCCGCGCCGCCCGCTCGTGGTGTTCACCCCGAAGGCGATGCTGCGCCTCCGCGGCGCGACCAGCGAGGTCGCCGACTTCACCCAGGGGCGTTTCGAGCCGGTCCTCGACGACGCGCGGATCGCCGACAAGGCGGCCGTGAAGCGTGCGGTGTTCGTGTCGGGCAAGCTCTACTACGACCTCCTCTCGGAGCTCGAGAAGCACCCGAACCCCGAGGTCGCCCTCGTGCGCGTCGAGCAGCTGTACCCGCTGCCCGCCGTCGAGCTGAAGACGATCGCCGACTCGTACCCGAACGCCGAGCTGGTCTGGGCGCAGGACGAGCCCGAGAACCAGGGCGCGTGGCCGTACTTCATCTTCGAGACGAACAAGCTCGGGCCGCGCCCGGTGCGGGTCGTGTCGCGGCCGGCTGCCGCATCGCCGGCGACCGGTTCGGCCAAGCGCCACGCGGTCGAGCAGTCCGAGCTGGTTCGCCGGGCGCTCAGCATCTGATCGCACGCTGCGAACGAGAGGAGCGGATGTCCCGACGGGACATCCGCTCCTCTCGTCTCCGGCCCCGGACCCGCGAGGGGCGGCTCCGAGGCCGGAGGGCCTGGCGGGCGGCCGTCAGGGCGCGCCGCGACGCAGCTTCGACGGCCACCAGATCGTGCGGCCGATGTCGTACGACAGCGCGGGCACGAGCAGCGTGCGCACGAGGAACGTGTCGAGCAGTACGCCGAAGGCCACGATGAACGAGATCTGCGCGAGGAACAGGATCGGCAGCACCCCGAGCGCGGCGAACGTCGCCGCGAGCACGAGTCCGGCCGAGGTGATCACGCCGCCCGTGAGCCGCAGCCCGCGGAGGATGCCCGCCCGGGTGCCGAAGCGCACCGACTCCTCGCGCACGCGCGTCATCAGGAAGATGTTGTAGTCGACGCCGAGCGCGACGAGGAACACGAAGGCGAAGAGCGGCACCGACGGGTCGGCCCCGGGGAACCCGAGCACGAGGTCGAACACGACCGCCGAGACCCCGAGCGCGGCGGCGAACGAGAGCACCACGCTGCCGATGAGCAGGAGCGGCGCGACGATCGCCCGGAGCAGCAGCATCAGGATCACGAGGATCGCCAGCAGCACGAGCGGGATGATGAGCGCCCGGTCGTCGATCGCGGCGTCGTTCGTGTCGAGTGCGACCGCGGTCTGGCCGCCGACGAGCACGTCCGCCCCCACGGCGTCGAGCTCGCTGCGCAGCACGGCGACGGTCGCCTCCGCCTCGAGCGAGTCGGCCGGGTCGGTGAGGGTGGCCTGCAGCAGCACCTCGCCGTCCACCACGGTCGGCTCCGGCGCCGGCGTGCCGGGCGGGCCGAAGGCCTGGATGCCGTCCTCGGTGACGGGCGCGATGCCCGCCGGGGACTCGGCCGACACGACGACGACGGTGTCGACGCCGTCGGTGGCGAGCACGACGTCGGCGATGGCCTGCAGGTCGGCCTCGGGGCCGACGATGACGGCCGGCGTCCCCGCGCCGGCGGGGAAGTGCTCGCCGAGCAGGTCCTGCCCGTCGCGGGCCTGCGACTCCCCGAGTACGAACTCGCTCGACGGCACGCCGTTCGCCTGCAGCATCGGCAGGCCGGCGCACATGGCGGCGAGCACGACGGTGGAGGCGATCCAGACGGTCCGCGGCCGTCCGGCGACCATCCGGGCGATGCCCGCCCACAGGCCGCGACCGGCGGTCGGGTCGGCTCCGGGCACGGCGTCGTCGGCGACGGATGCCCCGGCGGAGGCGGCGCCCGCGGCGTCCGTCGTCCCGGTCGAGGCATCCGCCGGGCTGCCGACGGGCGCGGCGAGGCGGACCTTCCTCGGCCAGAAGGCCGCGCGGCCCGCCCACAGGAGGAGCGCCGGCAGGAGCGTGAGGGCCGACACCAGCGCGAAGGCGATGCCGATCGCGGCGACCGGGCCCAGCACCTTGTTCGAGGTGAGCTCGCTGGCCAGCAGGATGAGCAGGCCGACGATCACCGTTCCGCCGGAGGCGAGGATCGGCTCCCACGAGCCGCGCAGCGCGGCCCAGGTGGCGTCCCACCGGCGCTCGTGGTGTTCGAGCGCTTCCCGGTACCGGGCGATGTAGAGCAGGGCGTAGTCGGTCGCGGCGCCGATCACGAGGATGAACAGGATGCCCTGCGTCTGCCCGGAGATGGTGAGGATGCCCGCCGAGGCGAGCGCGACGACGGTGAGCACCGACGCGCACAGCGCGCTGAGGCTCGTGAAGAGCACGAGGAGCGGCAGCAGCGGCGAGCGGTAGACGACGACCAGGATGAGGAACACCGCCGCGAGCGCGACGGCGAGCAGCAGGCCGTCGATGCCGCTGAAGGCGCCGGCGAGGTCGGCGGTGAAGCCGGCCGGGCCGGTGATCGCGGCCTCGGTGCCCTCGATCGGCTCCTCGGCGAGCACCGTTCGGAGCTCGGCCACGACCTCGCGGGGGCCCGCCTCGGCGTCGCCGGAGGAGATCGCGAGGATGAACTGGACCGCCTCGCCGTCCTCGCTCGTCATGGCGGGCGAGGACTCGTCGGCGACGACGCCCTCGACGGCGACGAGGTCGCTGCGGAGGTCGTCGATCTCCGCGAGCTGCGCCTCGTCGAGCTCGGAGCCGTCGTCGGAGGCGACGACGACGATCGCGGGGATGGCGTCGGTGTCGCGGAACCCCGCCTGGAGGTCGTTGACCTCGGTGGCCTCGGCCGTGGCCGGGAGGAACTGCGCCGCGTCGTTCTCGACGACGTCGCTGAGCCGGGCGAACGAGGCACCGCCGGCCCCGAACAGGGCGAACCAGGTGAGGATGAGCGCGGTCGGGATGAGGATCCGCAGCCAGGTCGGGACTCGACCCCGACGGGTGCGCGGAGCGGGGGAAGGATCTGAGGCAGGCATCGCTAACTAGGTTAGCGTTATTCGCCCGATCCGGAGGACCGGCTCAGGTGCGGAGACCGGAGCCTGGCACCGATCACCGCGCCCGGCTCGGTGCGCCCTCGGTCGGTGCGCCCTCGGTCGGTGCGCCCTCGGTCAGTGCGCCTGGATCTCGCGGATCCGCGCGAGCACCACCGAGCGCAGCTCCTCCGGCGCGCTCTCGCGGCAGGCCCGCTGCACCACCTCGGTGATGGTCACCGCCACCCGCAGCTCGCCCGAGCAGTCGACGCAGCCGTCGACGTGCTCGCGCACGTCCGCCGCATCCTCCCGGCACAGCTCGTTGCGCAGGTACTCCTCGAGCTCGGCTCGCGCCTTCTCGCAGCCGCAGTCCGTCATCGTGCACTCCTCGCTCGTCGGGCCGGCTGGTCGGCCGCATACCCCTGCGACGTCGCGTAGTCGGCCAGGGACTCGCGAAGCAGGCGCCGGCCACGGTGCAGGCGGCTCATCACGGTCCCGATGGGCGTGTTCATCATGTCGGCGATCTCCTGGTAGGAGAATCCCTCGACGTCGGCGAAGTAGACCGCGAGGCGGAAGTCCTCGGGCAGCGCCTGCAGGGCGTCCTTCACCGCACTGTCGGGCAGGTGGTCGATCGCCTCGGCCTCGGCCGACCGGGTCGACCGCGCAGTGGTCGACTCGGCGCCGCCGAGCTGCCAGTCCTCGAGGTCGTCGATCGTGCCCTGGTACGGCTCCCGCTGCTTCTTGCGGTACGTGTTGATGAAGGAGTTCGTGAGGATCCGGTACAGCCAGGCCTTCAGGTTCGTGCCCTGCTGGAACTGCCCGAATGCCGCGAACGCCTTCACGAACGTCTCCTGGACCAGGTCCTGGGCGTCGGCGGGGTTCTTCGTCATCCGCAGCGCGGCGGCGTAGAGCTGATCGAGGTAGGGCAGGGCCTGCTCCTCGAAGAGTTCACCGAGAGGGCGCTCCGCCTCGGGCGAGAGGTCGCCGGTGTCATCGGAAGTCATCACCGGCCATCCTAGGACGTCCACCTCCACGACCGCCGGGCGGTCCATCACTCCGAGTGCCACGTGCACCGATTCCCTTCCGCGCTGCCGCGCTACTGTTGATAACCGATGCAGATTTCGAGGTATTCCGCGCCCGAGTTCGACCCGTACGGCGACGCCGCACCCGACGACGCCGACGGTGGGTGGAACGCGCCCGCGGCGACGCATCCGATCGATGCCGTCATGTCGCTGCCCGGCTCGAAGTCGCTCACCAACCGGGAGCTCGTGCTCGCCGCGCTGGCCGACGGCCCGTCGACGCTCCGCGCCCCGCTGTGGTCCCGCGACAGCGAGCTGATGGTGGAGGGCCTGCGCGCCCTCGGCACCGGCTTCGAGCGCGTGCCCGGTGCGGGCGGATTCGGCGACGACCTCGTCGTCACGCCGGCCGCCGAGCTCGTCGGGTCGACCACCATCGACTGCGGCCTCGCCGGCACCGTCATGCGCTTCCTGCCGCCGGTCGCGGCGCTCGCGCTCGGCCCGACGACGTTCGACGGCGACGAGTACGCCCGCAAGCGCCCGATGTCCGGCGTGATCCAGGGCCTCCAGGCCCTCGGCGTCGACCTCGACGACGACGGTCGCGGCACGCTGCCCTTCACCGTGCACGGCACGGGCCGGGTCACGGGCGGCACCCTCGAGATCGACGCGAGCGCGTCGAGCCAGTTCGTGTCGGCCCTCCTGCTCTCGGGTGCGCGCTTCGAGGGCGGCCTCGACCTGCGCCACACCGGCGAGCGGCTGCCGAGCCTCCCGCACATCGAGATGACCATCGCGACCCTGGCCGCACGCGGTGTCGAGGTCGCGTCGCCCGAGGTCGGGCGCTGGACCCTCGCACCGGGCCCGATCGCGGCGATCGACGTCGACATCGAGCCCGACCTCTCGAACGCCGCGCCGTTCCTCGTCGCCGCGCTCGTCGCGGGCGGCTCGGTCGCGATCACCGGATGGCCCGCGACGACCACGCAGGTCGGCGCGCAGCTGGCCGACCTCCTGCCCCGCTTCGGTGCCCGGGTCGAGCGCGACGGCGACCGGCTCACCGTGCACGCGCCCGAGCGAGCAACCGACGGCGGGCGGGGCATCCGCGGCGTCGACCTCGACCTCTCCGAGGCGGGCGAGCTCGTCCCCAACCTCGTGGGCCTCGCGGCCTTCGCCGACGAGCCGAGCCGGTTCACCGGCATCGGCCACATCCGCCACCACGAGACCGACCGCCTCGCCGCGCTGGCCGCGGAGCTCAACGGCCTCGGCGGCCGCGTGACCGAGCTCGAGGACGGCCTGGTGGTCGAGCCCGCCGAACTCCGCGGCGGTCCGTGGCGGGCGTACGCCGACCACCGCATGGCGACGACCGGGGCGATCGTCGGCCTCGGCGTGCCCGGCGTCGTCGTCGACGACATCGGCTCCACGTCGAAGACCCTCCCCCAGTTCACCGCCCTCTGGCAGCGGCTCCTCGCATGAGCTGGTGGGACGCGGACGACGACGA
The DNA here is from genome assembly GCF_043950245.1 of Agromyces sp. MMS24-K17. Lineage (GTDB taxonomy): Bacteria > Actinomycetota > Actinomycetes > Actinomycetales > Microbacteriaceae > Agromyces. The sequence goes on from NZ_CP171640.1 coordinate 3,572,796, forward strand.
GGACGAGTCGGAGTACGACGAGTCCGACGTCCGCGTCCGCCCCAATCGGCGCGGCAGCCGCCCGCGGACCAAGCAGCGCCCCGAGCACGCCGACGCGGTGCCGGGGCGCGTGCTCGGCGTCGACCGCGGCCGGTACGCCGTACTCGTCGGCGAAGACCAGGGCGACGGCCTCGGCCGCGAGATCGTCGCGGCCCGCGCGAGCGAGCTCCGTCGCAAGTCCGTCGTCACGGGCGACGTCGTCGACCTCGTCGGCGACACGACCGGCACGGCGGGCACACTCGCGCGCATCGTCCGCATCGCCGAGCGCACCACGCTGCTCCGCCGCAGCGCCGACGACACCGACGAGGTCGAGCGCGTCATCGTCGCGAACGCCGACCAGATGCTCATCGTCGTCGCCGCCGCGAACCCCGAGCCCCGCATCCGGCTCGTCGACCGGTACCTCGTCGCCGCGTACGACGCCGGCATCGCGCCGCTGCTGTGCGTGACGAAGGCCGACCTCGCCGACCCCGGGCCGTTCCTCGAGAACTTCGCCGGCCTCGACCTCCCGGTCTTCCTCAGCGACCTCGACCGGATGCCGCTCGAGGAGATCTCCGCGGCGCTCGTCGGGCACCGCACGGTCTTCGTCGGCCACTCGGGCGTCGGCAAGTCGACCCTCGTGAACGCCCTCGTGCCGGGCGCCGACCGCGCCACCGGGCACGTCAACGCCGTCACCGGCCGCGGCCGGCACACCTCGTCGTCGACCGTGTCGCTGCGCGTCGACACCCCGCAGGGCCACGGCTGGGTGATCGACACCCCCGGCGTGCGATCGTTCGGGCTGGGCCACGTCGACCCGGCGAGCATCCTCGGCGCCTTCACCGACCTCGCGGCGGTCGCCGAGCGGTGCCCGCGCGGCTGCACCCACCTGCCGGACGCCCCGGACTGCGCGATCGTCGAGGCCGTCGAGGCCGGCGAGCTCGGCGACACCGGGCGGGCGCGGCTCGACTCGCTGCAGCGCCTGCTCGCGACGTTCGCCGCCGGGCGCGGCGACGCCCGCGCCGATGCGCGCGCGGACGCCTGACGCCGCACGTCCGACGCGAGCGTCCCGTCCGGTCCCGGCGCACCCGGGGCGCCCCGGACGGATGGCTCCCGCCATCGCCGTCGCGGCCGTCGAGGCCTCCCGGGGTGCCTAGGCTGGAACGATGACCGATGCACGTCTCGCCCCCGGCGACCTCGCCCCCGACTTCACGCTGCTCGACCAGGACGGCACCGCCGTCACCCTCTCGGACCTGCGCGGCTCGCGCGTCGTCCTGTACTTCTACCCCGAGGCGATGACCCCGGGCTGCACCACCGAGGCCTGCGACTTCCGCGACAACCTGAACTCGTTCGCCGCGGCCGGAGTCCGCGTCCTCGGCGTCTCGAAGGACGACGTCGACAAGCTGAAGCGCTTCGCCGAGCGCGACCGGCTCACCTTCACCCTCCTCGCCGACACCGACCTCGCCGTCCAGCAGGCCTACGGCACGTGGGGCGAGAAGTCGCTCTACGGGAAGATCGTGGTCGGAGCCATCCGCTCGACCTTCATCATCGGCGAGGACGGCCGCATCGAGAAGGCGCTGTACAACGTCAAGGCCACCGGCCACGTCGCCCGCCTCCGCCGCGAACTCGGCCTCGACTGAGCCCGTCGCCGGGCCGGGCCCTCGGGCCCGGTCAGGCCGGGTCGGATGCCTCGCCCGCGACGTCCGCGCGGGCGTACGCCCGGCCGACCGGCGGCCACAGCAGCAGGCCGGCGACCGTCACGGCGGGCACCAGCAGGAGCCAGCCGACGTCGGGACGGGCGAAGAGCCCCTGGAACGCACCGACCGCGACCGACACCTGGAGCACCTGCCACACGATCGCGGCGCCCCGGGTCCACGGCGCGCGCCGGAAGGAGCCGATCGCCACCGCCGAGACCCAGATCGCCCCGATCACCACGAGCACGAGGAGCGCGATGGCCGTCGCGTAGCTCGACGGCTCCAGCGCGACCAGGTCGACGAGGAGCCAGGCGACGAGGCCGATCATGCCGACCGCCTCGGCGACGAGGAGCACGCTCACCGTCACGCAGGCCGCCCGGACGCCCGCGGCGGGCCGGTCGTCACGCGCCGTCGGAGCCCCATTCACAGCGATATCCCATGCACGGCTATTGATTCGCCTTCCCTGCTATGCGAGCATATTCGAGGTCGAGTTGATGCTCACAGGGACGTGAGCCGATCAGTCATGATCCTACTTCCCGAGATTCGACCTTTCCCCCCGCAGCAGTAGCCGGCCTTCCGGCGCGCCTCTCCGTGATGGCGGCTGTGACCCGAAGTACATACAAGGAGCATCTCCATGGATTGGCGCGACAAAGCCTCCTGCCTCACGGCCGACCCCGAACTGTTCTTCCCGGTGGGCAACACCGGGCCGGCGGTCGACCAGATCGAGAAGGCGAAGGCCGTCTGCGCCCGCTGCACCGTCACGGAGATCTGCCTCCAGTACGCCCTCGAGACCGGCCAGGACTCGGGCGTGTGGGGCGGCCTGAGCGAAGACGAGCGTCGTGCGCTGAAGCGCCGCGCCGCCCGCGCCCGCCGCGCCTCCTGAACTGCGACGAACGGGGCGCCGGTCGAGGACCGGCGCCCCGTTCGCGTACCCGCCGGGGCGGCCGAGGGGCCGCTGACGAGATCAGCGCCGGGTGCCGCCGGTGATCCAGCGCAGCGGCATCTCGATCGTGACCTCGGTGCCCTCGCCGGCCAGCGTGTGCCAGTCGATGGTGCCCCCGAGCTCGCCCTGGATCAGCGTCCGCACGATCTGCGTGCCGAGCCCCTCGCCGACCTTGCCCTCGGGCAGGCCGGAACCCGTGTCGCGCACCTGCACGGTCAGCGTGGTCTCGTTGCGCGTCGCCGTGATCTCGACGACGCCCTCCTGACCCGCCAGGCCGTGCTCGACCGCGTTCGTCACCAGCTCGGTGAGGGCGAGCGCCAGCGGCGTCGCGTACTCGCTCGGCAGCACGCCGAAGCTGCCCGACTTGCGCGGGTGCGCGGTGGTGTTGTGCGCCGCGGCGACCTCGGCGACGAGCAGCAGCGCCCGGTCGAACACGTCGTCGAAGTCGACGTTCTGCGACAGCCCCTCGGAGAGGGTGTCGTGGACGAGCGCGATCGCGCCGACGCGGCGCATCGCCTGGGTCAGCGCGTCCCTCGCCTCGTCGGAGTGCGTCCGGCGCGACTGGATGCGCAGCAGGGAGGCCACGGTCTGGAGGTTGTTCTTCACCCGGTGGTGGATCTCGCGGATCGTCGCGTCCTTGGTGATGAGCTCCTGCTCCTGGTGGCGCAGTTCCGTCACGTCGCGCGACAGCACGATCGCGCCGATCCGCTCGCCGCGGTGCCGGATCGGGATGGCTCGCAGCGACACGGTGACCCCGCGGGACTCGACGTCGGTGCGCCACGGCGCCCGGCCGGTGACCACGAGCGGCAGCGACTCGTCGACGACGAGCTTGCCGGTGAGGAGCCGGGTCGTCACCTCGGCGAGGGACTCGCCCTCGAGCTCGTCGTCGAAGCCCATGCGGTTGAACGCCGAGAGGGCGTTGGGGCTCGCGAACGTGGTGACGCCGTCGACGTCGAGGCGGATGAGGCCGTCGGAGGCGCGGGGCGCGCCGCGCCGCGGGCCGGTGGGTGCGCCCAGGTCGGGGAAGTCGCCCGAGGCGATCATCTGGAACAGCTCGCCGGCGCAGTCGTTGAACGTGAGCTCCTGCCGGCTCGGCGTGCGAGCGGCGCTCAGGTTCGTGTGCCGGGTGATGACGGCCACGGGCTCGGGCGCGATCTCCGTGCCCGTCGGCTTGAGCCTGCGCATGACCGGCACGGCCCGCACGCGGGTCGGCATCTCCTCGTACCAGTCGGGCGACGACGAGTCGACCATGCGACCGGTCGTGAAGGCGCTGGTGACGAGCTCGCGCCACTGCGGCTTGATCGCCTGGCCCACGAAGTCGCGATAGAACAGGGTCGCCGCGCTCGACGGCCGGGAGTGGGCGACGGCGACGAACTCGTCGTCGCCGGACGGCACCCACAGCACGATGTCGGCGAAGGCGAGATCGGCGAGCAGCTGCAGGTCGCCGACGAGCATGTGCAGCCAGTCGACGTCGGCCTGACTGCTGCGGCCCTGGGCGAGGACGAGGTCACTGAGGGTCGACACGCCTCCAGCGTAGCGCCGCGCGACCGCGGCTCCCGCGACGGATGGCACGGCCTCGCCCGGCCGCACGGCCTCGCCCCGGACGGGTCAGCCCGCCAGCGCGGCCCGCACCCCCAGGAAGCCCCTCCGCCGCGCCGGCTGCTCGGCCGGAGCGATCGCCGGCAGCAGGGCGTCGTGCACGTACCCCCGGATGGCGGCGCGCAGCGGCGACCTCGGCGCGGCCTCCGGCAGGGAACGCGCCGTGAGCAGCGCGGTGTCGCACGCACGCGGGTCGTTCGGCAGGAGCACCGCCCGCTCGATGCCGGCGAACCGCCGGAGGGTCTGCCGCACCTGCGCTCCGGCGTCGATCCCGAGCACGCTGGCCCGCAGCCGGTTGACGACGACGTCGATCCGCTCGGCGTCGACGAGGTCGAGCAGCTCGGCGTGACCCCGCAGGAGCCGCGCGAGCCCGATCGGATCCGCGAGCCCGACGGCGACCACCCGGTCGGCGGCCGCCAGCGCGGCGAAGGTCGCCGCGTTCCGTCGCGGCGCGAAGGGGTCGCTCGTGAGCTCCTCCTCGCGCTCGAGGCTGAACCCGACGTCGACGACCACCGCGTCGGCGGTCGTGCGCACCGCGCCGAGCGCAGCGGTCACCCGTTCGTCGGTGAGCTCCGGCCAGCGGCTCGGGCCGACGAGCCCCGTGAGCACGTCGAAGGACCCCCTGGCGGCGGTCGACCGCTGGGCGAGGCGGACCAGCTCGGCCCGGTCGAGCGAGCCCGAGGCGGCGAGCCGGCACGCGGATGCGAAGCCCGGGGCTTCGTCGAGGAGCCCGAGCGATGCGGCGACCGCACCCCCGTACGGGTCGGCGTCGACCAGGGTGACCCGGCGGCCGGCCTCGGCGAGCTCGGCGGCGATCGCGATCGCCAGGAGGGTGCGGCCCGGGGCGCCCGCAGGTCCCCAGACGGCGATGACGCCGGCGCCCCGCTCGGCCGCGCGTGCGCTCTCGCCCAGTCGGGTGGGCAGCGCGACGACGCCGGCGACGAGGCGCTCGACCTCGGTCCACGGCGCGGTCGCATCGAGCACCTCGTGCAGGCCCACCTGGGCCGCGTGTGCCCGTGCCCGGTCGTCGCCCGCGAGGGCGAGGAGCCGGATGCCCCGGTCATCGCAGGCCTGCAGCAGCTCGGCGCTCAGGGTGCCGCGATCGGCGTCCACGAGCACGAGGTCGGGGCCGAGCCGGTCGAGCGCGTCGAGCACCTCACGCCATCCGACGAGCCGCCCGAGGATCTCGTGGCCGTGCTCGACGGCGTCGGCGAGCAGGCGGTCCTCGACGGTCGCGTCGAGCGCGAGCAGGAGACGGGCCATCAGTCGCCCTCGGCGAGCCGCGCCGAGACGAGGTCGATCGCGTCGCCGGCCGCGAGCGCCTGCAGCAGCGCGGCGACCCGGCCCCGCGGCACGAGCAGCTCGACCTGGCGGGCATCGCCGCCGACGAGGCCGTCCTCCTCGATGACGGCCGCGATCTCCGCACCGGGGACGAGGACCGTCGGAGCGTCGTACGCGCCGTGCTCGAGCGCTGCGGCGGACCACACGTCGACCCGGGTGCCGGCACCCACGCCGACCGCCAGCGGCCCTCGTGTGGCCACGACGATGCTCGCGACGTCGACGGACGCCCCGGTGCCGACGGCACCCGTCGGCAGCAGCTCCCCCGCGCCGACCGTGCGCGTGACGACGACCCCGTCCACGTCGAGGTCGCCGACCTGCACGTAGTGCGCCGCCGCGTCCTCGTCGATCCCCACGGAGCGCACGTCGAGGTCGTCGGCCTCGAGCCGGGTGCCCGGCGTCGCCGTGTCACGGGTCGCGTACACCTGGATGCGGTCGTCGAGCCCGGAGACGAGCGCCCAGACGCCGATCGTCGAGCCGGCCACCAGCACGATGCCGATCAGCAGCCGCGGGTCCAGTCGGACCGCGCCGCGCTCTCCACCAGTGCGTCGGCGTGTCATCCGCGCTCCCTCCGTCCCGGCCGCGATCGCGCGACCTGGACCATGGTCGCGGCAACCCGGGAGAACGCCGTGAAGTTATCCACACCGCTCGCCGCCGATCACGGGCGCCCCGATAATCGTTCAATGACCACCCCCCGAACGCGCGAGGTCGGCCGCTTCTTCTCGCTCGCCGACGCCGCCGAGATCCTGGCGGTGGACGTGTCGATGGTCGACGCCCTCGTCCGCTCCGGGGAGTTGCCCGCCATCCGGGTGGGATCGTCCGGGCCGTACCGCATCGAGCGGACCCAACTCGACCTGTGGATCGAGGGCCAGTACCGCCAGTCCGAGGTCGACACGGCGTGGAACGAGGGCGAGTTCGCGAACGTGGCCGAGCTGTCCGGCGCGAACCAGCGCCACCTCCGCGCGGTCGACTGACCCCGACGTCGCTCAGTCGAAGACCACCGACACGAGCCTCGCGATCGGGATGATGCGATAGCCCTGCAGGTCGCGCTCCCGACGCGACGACCCGGGTTCGTGCAGCGCCAGGTCGAGGTGGTCGCGTGCCACCCGATCGATCGTCCCGTGGAACCGCCCGTCGTGCGTGGACACCGACACGGCGATGCGCCGCCGGCTCAGGTCGCGGAGGATGAAGGCGATCCCGATCCGCTCCACGAGCCGGCCGGCCGGCGCCGCCGGGCCGGCGAGGCTCCGCGCGAGCTGCTCGCGCATCGGCAGGACGGCCACGATCGCATCGAGCGGGACGAGCGCCTGCGCACCGGATCGGGCCGCGTCGACGAGGTCGCCGCTCAGCCAGTCGCGACCGAAGCCGTCCGGCCGGACGGCGAGCCGCTCGCCGCCGGCCAGCTCCAGGCGGATGGCCGACGGCGCACCGGTCGCGTCGCCACGGCCGTCGGCGGCCATCGCCGTGATCCGGTCGCGGAGGGTGAGCCGCGACAGCCGCAGCCGCTCCTCCTCGAAGGCGAGCGCCCGCTCCTCCTCCTCGTGCTCCCGGTCCAGCTGCGACTCCAGGTCGTCGAACAGCCGGTCCCATCGCATGCAGCGACGGTACCGCCGGAGGCCGTACCGCCGGGCGTTTCTCCACATGTCGGAGAATCGCTTGACTTGGAATCGGAGCGACCGTACCGTTTCCTCAGCGTCCTTCACGGACCCCCAGTTCGAGGGACGCTCCTGCTGTGCCACCCCCATGCTTCACCCCTGTGCGCCACCCCCACGTCATTCCCGGCGCCCCCAACGCGCCACCCCCGCTCCACCCTGTGTCGACCCTTCGCGTTGTCCCCACCGCCCCCGCGTTGCCCCGCCCTACAGGAGCAAGGAAGTCCGATGTCCGCACTTCGCGCCGCCGAAACCCCGACGCCCGCCTTCCGGTTCGCCCACCGACCGTCCGAGGCCGACGACGAGCTGTTCGGCCGCCAACCGGCCACGCGCAGCGAGCTGCCCGACCCGGTGCCGCTGCTCACGAACCTCGCGCATTGCGTGATCGAGGCGTACGCGGGTGCGCGCGACCTCGAGCAGTTGGCGCGGTGGGTGACCGACGACGTCTACCGCAACCTCGCCAAGCGGGTCGTGCTGGCCTCGCGTGCGCGCCGCGCCCGTGGCGTGAACGCCCAGCGCCCGGTCTTCTCGATCGGCAACATCCACATGTACGAGCCGGTCGACGGCGCCGTCGAGGCCGTCGTCATGGTGCACCAGCGGCATCGCACCCGCGCGATCGCGATCCGCCTGGAGGGCATGGACTCCAGGTGGCGTGCCAGCGCCCTCAACGTCCTCTGACCGTTCCGCCGTCTTCCCCTACTGCCGGAACACGAAGCGGCCGCCCTCCGATCGGAGGGCGGCCGCTTCGCCATTGCGGATGCGACTCAGCTGCCGCGACGCTCCTGGGCGCGACGCTCGGCGCGGTTCTGCGGGGCGGCCTGGTCGCCGCCGGTCGCCTGGCCGAACGCACCGCGACCAGCGGGCTGCTGCGGCGCGGCGGGCGCCTGCGAGGCCGCGACCGCACGACGAGCACGCTCGGTGGCCGCCTGCTGGACCTGGCCGCGCTGGTTGCGCACCTCGACGCCACCCGAGTCGCTCGGAGCGGAGTAGCTGAGCTTGTCGTCGGGGGCCGACGACCGTGCCAGTCCGCGCGCCTGCACGGCCGGAGCACCGCTGCCCTGCTCGGCGACCTCGACCTCGAGGTTGAACAGGAACCCGACGGTCTCCTCGCGGATCGCGCCCATCATCTGCTGGAACATCGCGTAGCCCTCGCGCTGGTACTCGACCAGCGGGTCGCGCTGCGCCATGGCGCGCAGGCCGATGCCGTCCTTGAGGTAGTCCATCTCGTAGAGGTGGTCGCGCCAGCGGCGGTCGATAACCGAGAGCACCACGCGACGCTCGAGCTCGCGCATCGCGGGCGAGCCGAGCTGCGCCTCGCGCTTCTCGTACGCCACCTTCGCGTCGGAGAGGATCTCGCGGCGGATGAAGTCGCGGTTGACCTTGCCCTTCTCCCCCGCCTCGGCGACGACCTCGTCGATCGTGATGTCGATCGGGTAGAGCGTCTTCAGCTCGGTCCAGAGCGCGTCGAAGTCCCACTCGTCGGGGTTGCCCTCGGCGGTGTGCTGGTCGAGCACCTCGTCGATGACGTCCTCGAGGAAGTGCTGCGTACGCTCGTGCAGGTCGTCGCCCTCGAGGATGTGGCGACGGTCGGAGTAGATCGCCTCACGCTGGCGGTTCAGCACGTCGTCGTACTTGAGGACGTTCTTGCGGATCTCGGCGTTGCGCGCCTCGACCTGCGACTGGGCCGAGCGGATGGCCCGGGAGACGACCTTCGACTCGATGGCCACGTCGTCGGGCACGCCGCGCGACATGAGGCTCTCCGCCGCGCCGGCGTTGAACAGGCGCATCAGGTCGTCGGTGAGCGAGAGGTAGAACCGGCTCTCGCCGGCGTCGCCCTGACGGCCCGAGCGACCGCGCAGCTGGTTGTCGATGCGACGCGACTCGTGCCGCTCGGTGCCGAGCACGTACAGGCCGCCGGCGGCGAGCACCTTCTCGGCGTCGGTGTCGACGACGGCCTTGACCTCGGCGAACACCGCGTCCCACTCGGCCTCGTACTCGTCGGGCGTCTCCGCCGGTGACAGGCCCTTGTCGTGCATGCGCTGCACGGCGATGAACTCGGCGTTGCCGCCGAGCATGATGTCGGTGCCGCGGCCGGCCATGTTCGTCGCGACGGTCACCGCGCCGAGGCGGCCCGCCTGGGCGATGATGGCGGCTTCTCGCGCGTGGTTCTTCGCGTTCAGGACCTCGTGCCGCACGCCCTTCTTGGCGAGCAGGCGCGACAGGTACTCGCTCTTCTCGACGCTGGTCGTGCCGACCAGGACGGGCTGGCCGCTCTTGTGGCGCTCGACGATGTCCTCGACGACCTGCGCGAACTTCGCCTCCTCGTTCTTGTAGACGAGGTCGGGCTGGTCGATGCGCACCATGGGCCGGTTGGTCGGGATGGGCACGACGCCGAGCTTGTAGGTCGACATGAACTCGGCCGCCTCGGTCTCGGCGGTACCGGTCATGCCCGAGAGCTTCTCGTAGAGGCGGAAGTAGTTCTGCAGCGTGACGGTCGCGAGGGTCTGGTTCTCGGCCTTGACCTGCACGCCCTCCTTCGCCTCGATCGCCTGGTGGATGCCCTCGTTGTAGCGGCGTCCGACGAGGATGCGGCCGGTGTGCTCGTCGACGATGAGCACCTCGCCGTTCATGACGACGTAGTCCTTGTCGCGCTTGAACAGGGCGTTGGCCTTGATCGAGTTGTTGAGGAACGAGATGAGCGGGGTATTCGCCGACTCGTAGAGGTTGTCGATGCCGAGGTAGTCCTCGACCTTCTCGATGCCGGGCTCGAGCACGCCGACGGTGCGCTTCTTCTCGTCGACCTCGTAGTCCTCGCCGGCCACCAGGCGGTCGGCCAGGCGGGCGAACTCGGTGAACCAGCGGTTGGCCTCGCCCGAGGCGGGGCCCGAGATGATGAGCGGCGTGCGGGCCTCGTCGATGAGGATCGAGTCCACCTCGTCGACGATGGCGAACCAGTGGCCGCGCTGGACCATGTCGGAGGCCTGCCACGCCATGTTGTCGCGCAGGTAGTCGAAGCCGAACTCGTTGTTCGTGCCGTAGGTGATGTCGGCGGCGTACTGCTCGCGACGCTGCGCCGGGGTCTGCCCGGCGAGGATGCAGCCGGTCGTCATGCCGAGCGCGCGGAAGACGCGCCCCATGAGCTCGGACTGGTAGCTCGCGAGGAAGTCGTTGACCGTGATCACGTGCACGCCGCGGCTGGTGAGCGCGTTGAGGTACGCGGCCGTCGTCGCGACGAGGGTCTTGCCCTCACCGGTCTTCATCTCGGCGATGTTGCCCAGGTGGAGGGCGGCGCCGCCCATGAGCTGCACGTCGAAGTGCCGGAGGCCCAGCGTGCGGCGGCTCGCCTCGCGGACCGCGGCGAACGCCTCCGGGAGGAGGTCGTCGAGCGACTCGCCGTTCGCGTAGCGTTCGCGCAACTCGACCGTCTCGTGCTTCAGCTCCTCATCGCTGAGGTCCTTGAAGTCGTCTTCGATCGCGTTGATCGCCTTGGCGTAGTTCTCGAGTCGCTTCAGGGTTCGGCCCTCGCCGACGCGAAGGACCTTTTCCAGAATCGAAGCCACGGATTGCTCTCCTGTCATCATCGGGCGCCGCCCCTACGGGCCAGGGCGCACCGGTGGCCGCCGACGCAGGCGGACCTACCCCCAATGCTAACGGGCGGCGGGCTGGGCGGATGCCCGGAACGGGCAACCGCCCCGGTCGCGATGCGGCCGGGGCGGTCGATGGGTCGGTTCAGGCGCTGACGCGCTCCGGTTCGGCGGCGGCGTCGACGGCCGCGCCCTGCTCGTCGAGTCCGATGACGCCGTAGTCCCAGCCCTTGCGCCGGTACACGACGCTCGGCCGGCCGGTCTCGGCGTCGACGAACAGGTAGAAGTCGTGGCCGACGAGCTCCATGAAGTAGAGCGCGTCGTCGACCGTCATCGGCGAGGAGGCGAACACCTTGCGCCGGATGACGACGGGGCAGTACACGTCGTCCTCCTCGACCGCCTCGGCCTCCTGGACGACGGGGATGCTCCCGGTGCGGACGGCCTCGATCACGTCGACCGGGGCGGCCTGCACGCCCACGCCGGTGAACCCGTCGTCGGCGGCCTCGCGGAGCGAGGTGGGGCGGTGCTGGCCCCGGTGGACCTTGCGGCGGTCCTTCGCACGCCGGATGCGCTCGAGGAGACGGCCCAGGGCGACGTCGAAGGCGGCGTACTTGTCGGAGCCGTCCGCCTCGGCGCGGACCACCGGTCCGCGTCCGACGAGGGTCAGCTCGACACGGTCGGGCCCGGGGTTGCCGTTCTTCTCGCCCTGACGCAGCAGCTTCACGTCCAGCGAGATCGCCCGTTCGGCGAGGTTGGCGACCTTCTCGGCCTTCTCCGTGGCGTACGCGCGGAATCGGTCCGTCACCCCGAGGTTTCGTCCGACGATGTTCAGTTCCATCTCGACCTCCACGTCCCAGGCGTGCCACCCGGATCTGTGAGGGTGGTCGACCACGCCTGTCCGATCACCGTACGCCCGTTGGCTGGCAATGTCACGAATGTGTCACGACGCGCCGGACGACCGATCGGCGCGGGCCCACGTGACGCCGCCGAGGCGGCGCGGCGTGTCGGCGAGCACGGCGGCCCCGGCGATCGCGCCGCCCGCGGCCAGGACGGCCCGGGATGCCTCGGCGAGCGTGGCGCCGGTCGTGAGCACGTCGTCGACGAGCAGGAACCGCCGCCCGGTCAACGGATGCCTCGCCGCGAGGGAGCCCGCGGCATTGGCCCGGCGGGCGCCGATGCCGAGCGCGGCCTGGTCGGCGTGCTCGCGGGTGAGCCGGAGCACCCCCGCCGGTCGCAGGCCCGCCGTCGCGAGGAGCCGGTCGACGGGCGCGTAGCCGCGCTCGCGCAGCGCCCGCGGCGACGACGGTACCGTGCAGAGCTCGATCGGGCCCCGTGCGGCGACGGCCGGCCTCCCGGCCGCGACGACGCCCGGGTCCTCGCGCGCCGCGAGCGCTGCGGTGATCGCGGCGGCGATCGCCGAGCGGAGCGCGTTCGCGAGGGGGCGCGCCGCATCGGTCCGCCCGCCGTCCTTGTAGGCGCCGATCACCCGGGCCGGGACGCCGTCGTAGGTGAAGGCGGCCCACGCGTCGACGCCCGGGCGGGCGACCCGGACCGGGCGGGTGCCGAGCGCCAGGCGGCAGGCCGCGCAGACCGAGCGGTCGGCGCGACCGCAGCCGGCGCACGCGACGGGCAGGAGCACCGCCAGCGCGTCGGCGACCGCGACGGCGACCGCTTCGGCGACCGCGCCGACGACCGGGACCGTGCGGCGCGGCGACGTGGCGGGCGGGACGGGTGCGGAGCGTGGCATCCCCCGACCCTGCCCGACGCGATCGCGCGCGCGGCCGCGGGACGCACACGACGGGAGGAACCGCGCCCGCGCCGTGCCCGGTGGAGGAATCGTGGAGCCGACCCCCCGCGTCAGTCGGTCTGCTGCGGCGCGAGGAACCGGATGCCGGTCGCGCGCACCTGCCAGCCGACGCCGCTGCGCGTGTCCACCTCACCGGCCGACGTCAGCACCCGCACCTCGCGTTCGCTGTTCGACCCGTCGACCTGCACGCCGCCCTGCGGACCCGTCGACGGCGTCGCGAGCCCGGCCAGCACCTGGGTGACCAGCCGCGTGCCGCCCTCGTCGGCGGTCGACAGGGACGCGACCGTGCGATCGTCGATCCACGCGAGGTCGAGGGGGCTGCCGGAGACCTCGGCGAGCGCGAGCGTGGCCGCGCCGACCGCGATCGGCACCCCGTCGGCGTCCCGCTCGACCGCCGCGGCGACGAACCGGGCTCGCCCGCCGTCGACGACGAGCGCGATGACGCGGGTGCCGTCGCGCGACACCTCGAGTCCGGCGAGGCTCGATCCCGTCCACGGCACCGGCACCTGCACGCCCTCGCCGTCCGGCGGGTAGACCACGAGCTCGTCGGGCGCGTCGGCGGGCGCCGACCACACCATGCCGTGCACGTCCATCGCCGGGGCGATCAGGCCGCCCCGCGGGTCGAGGAGCTGCGCGGCCTCGCCCTCCCGGACGAGCCAGACGCCGTCCGGGGCGAGCACGGCGGCCGAGGCGTCGCCCGGCCCCACCGCGGCGTCGATCGGGCCGAGCGCCGCGACCTGGTCGCTGAGCCCGGCGATCGGCACGATGCCCTCGTCGCCGGCGGCGAGGTGCCCGAACGCCTCCCCGTCGTACGCGACGGCCCTGGCGTCGACGCGCGGGTTCACGATGGGCGCATCGGCGAGGCCCGGGACGTCCTGCACCGCGCCGTTGAGCGAGAGCTCGACCTCCTGCACGCTGCGCACCGACTCGAGGCTGGTCTGGAGCTGGAACTCCATGAGCTGCACGGCGCGCTGATCCTCGACGGACGCGTCGACGTCGACCTGCGCGACGCCCGAGGTGATGGGGACCGAGTCGGCCTCCAGCCGGGCACCCTCGGGGAACGCCGACACCACGCCCGCGTCCAGCCATTCCGCCGGTCCGGCGAGGAGCTCGCGCACGATCGTGGTCTGCACCGAGTCGCGGCCTGCGAACCAACGCAGGTCGGGCACCGCGAACCGGAACTCCGGGTCGAAGAAGACGAGGGTGTGCTGCCGGTAGACGCGGGCGAAGTCGGCGGAGTCCATGAGCAGGCCCGTCGGGGCCAGCGAGATGCGCCACTCGTCGTCGACGGCCTCGAACTTGTATTCCAACGGGATGGGCGCCGAGGACGAGACCACCTCGTACTGGCCGTTCGCGCGGAGCGCCGCGACCGGCGAGGCGACCACGCGGATGGAGTCCTCACCCGTCACCACCTCGTCGCGGTCGGCGAACTCGTCGATGGTGACGGCCGCGGTGGGATCCCATTCCGCGGCGAAGGCCGTGGTCAGGAACTCCTTGGCGATCTGGTAGTTGTTCCGCGGGTCGGTGGCGGCGTCGATGAACCCGCGGAGGATCTCCTCCTGGGTCGCACCGGGCTGCGGGCCCGCCGCGAGCAGGTCGAGGTCGGGGAGCTCGGCGGCCTCCTGCTGCTCGCCCTGCCGCACCGGCCCCGAGCTCGGGATGGTCGCGCAGCCCGCGAGCACCGCGGCGACCACGACGGCGGCGAGGAGTGCCAGGATCCTACGCATCGCGCACCCCCTCGGTGGCCGGGGCGTCCGGGCCGGCGGCCTCCGGGTCGTCCGGCTCGAGGCCGAGCGGCGGCTCGATCGCCGCGAGCCCAGCGGTGCGCGGCAGCGTGAGCCGGAACACCGTGCCGTGCCCGGGACGGCTCCACACGTCGAGCAGGCCGCCGTGGGCCGCGGCGTCCTCGAGCGAGATCGCCAGGCCGAGGCCGGTGCCGCCGATGGTGCGGGTGCGGCTCGGATCGGCACGCCAGAACCGGTCGAACACGCGAGCCGCCTCCTCCTCGGTCATGCCGAGCCCGTAGTCGCGCACGCTCACGCCCACCGACGAGGCGTTGCTGTCGACCGCCACCACGATCGGACGCCCCTCGCCGTGCTCGATCGCGTTGCCGAGCAGGTTGCGGATGATCCGCTTCACCCGGCGCGGATCCACCTCGGCATCGAGGTGCCCGCCGGGCGCGACGAGTCGCAGTTCGCTGCCGCGCTCGTTCGCGAGGTCGTGCATCGCCTCGATCACGTCGCCGGCGAGGTGCACCAGGTTCGTCGGCTCCGTCGACAGCTCGACCGACCCGGCGTCGTATCGGCTGATCTCCAGCAGGTCGGCGAGCAGCAGCTCGAATCGCTCGGTTTGCGTGTGCAGCAGCTCGACCGTGCGGCCGGTCGGTCCGGCGAACTCGTCGCGCTGGCCGTAGAGCACGTCGCCGGCGAGCCGGATCGTCGTGAGCGGGGTGCGCAGCTCGTGCGAGACATCCGACACGAAGCGCTGCTGCATGACCGAGAGCTCCGCGAGCTCGCGGATGCGCGCCTGGAGGCTGTCGGCCATGCCGTTGAAGCTGCCGGCGAGCGCCGACAGCTCGTCCTCCCCCTGCTCGGGCATGCGCACGCCGAGGTCGCCGGCCGCGAGCCGGCGGCTCGTCGCCGCGACCGTGCGGATCGGCTCGATGATCCAGCGCACGAGCAGCAGCGTGATCGCGCTCAGCAGCAGGATGAGGGCGGTCGCACCGATCACGCCCGTGGCCTGCATGAACGCCAGGGTCGCCTGCGCGTCGCCGAAGTTGTAGCCGATGTACAGCTCGTAGGTGCCGGCGCCCGGCACCTCGAGGTCGCTGCCGACCACGACGCCCGGATCGGCCCCGTCGAGGTCGGCCAGCTCGACCGACTGCCAGAACTGCAGGTTCGGGTTGTCCTGCACGCTCGCACGGAGCTCCGGGGTGATCGTGCCCGCGAGGGCGCGCGCCTGGAGGTCGAGCGGCGCGTCGCTCGACGGCGGCTGGCCGGGGGCCCGCAGGATCGCGATCGCCGAGCTGCCCGTGACCTGCTGCACCGTGGTCGACACCTGGCCCATGACGGTCTGCAGGGCGGCGCGATCCGAGGCATCCGTCGAGGTCAGGATCTTCTGCGCCGCGACGGTCGCGCTGTTGGATGCCCCGAGCACGCGCTCGAGCTGGGTCTGGAACAGGCTCGACGCGACGGTGAAGGTCATGTACAGGCCGATGACGAGGACCGCCAGCGTCGACAGGCCGATCGTGATCGCCACCGTGCGGAACTGCAGCGACCGCCGCCACAGCGCGGAGAACCGCCGGCGCGCCTCGCGCCACGGGCTGCCCGGGCGGACCGCCGGGACGGACGCGGTCATGGCGCAGCCTAGGTCGTCGCGCCGGCGCGGTACCCCACGCCGCGGACCGTCATCACGATGCGCGGGTTGTCGGGGTCGTGCTCGACCTTCGCGCGGAGGCGCTGCACGTGCACGTTCACGAGCCGGGTGTCGGCCTTGTAGTGGTAGCCCCACACCTGCTCGAGCAGCATCTCGCGCGTGAACACCTGCTGCGGCTTCGAGGCGAGCGTGAGCAGCAGGTCGAACTCGAGCGGCGTCAGGTTGATCCGCTGGTCGCCGCGGCGCACCTCGTGGCCGGCGGCGTCGATCACGAGGTCGCCGACGCCGATGACCTCGGCGGCGGGCTCGGGAGCCGGCCGCAGCCGCGTGCGGATGCGGGCGACGAGCTCCTTCGGGTTGAACGGCTTCACGATGTAGTCGTCGGCGCCCGACTCGAGGCCGCGCACCACGTCGGCGGTGTCGGTCTTCGCGGTGAGCATGATGATCGGGGTGCCGCTCTCGGCGCGGATGCGCCCGCACACCTCGATGCCGTCCATGCCGGGGAGCATGAGGTCGAGCAGCACGAGGTCGGGCCGGGTCTCGCGGAAGGCGCCCACGGCCTGCGCGCCGTCGGCGCAGAAGACGGGCTCGAAGCCCTCGGTGCGCAGCACGATGCCGATCATCTCGGCGAGGGCCGTGTCGTCGTCGACGACGAGTACGCGTGCGGTCATGCTCCAGTTTTCCGTCGGGGCCGGGGCATCCCCGGGCCGGAACCAGTGGGACAACTGTAGTCGTTCGGCGGGGCGGACGCTGGGAACCGGATGCCTCTCCCCAGATCGCGGGCCGGGACCTCCCGCGAGGCGCCCGGTGTGCCAGCATTGGGGGCACGACCGGAGGGAGTGGCGCGCAGGTGAGTGATCGGGATTGGACGCCCCCGTCCGCTGAGCCGCCGAGCGCCGCAGAACCGTCGCTGCCGGCGACGCCGCCCGCGCCCGTGCCGCCGCCGGCCCCGCCGCGGTACCAGCCCGACCCGACGGTTCCGCCCCCCGGATACCCGGCGCCGTCCGCGTACGCACCGGCCGGGGCGTACGCGCAGGCCGGCAACGCCGCGCCCGTGGCTCCCGCCGGGGCGTACCCGCAGGCCGGTTGGGCGCCGCCGCCCAAGCCGGGGCTGCTGCCGCTGCGTCCGCTCGGGTTCGGCACCCTGCTCTGGGCCCCGTTCCAGGTGCTGCGCCGCAACCCGGCGCCGACGTTCGGCAGCGGACTCCTCGTGCAGCTCGCGAGCGCAGGCGTGACCCTCGCGATCGTGCTGCCCTTCCTCTTCCTCGTGTTCGGCCGCGTCGAGAGCGCGACGTCCGCCGACGCCGACCCGATCCTCGCCGGCGCCGTCGGCGGGTTCCTCCTGCTCCTGCTCGTGCCGATCGCGCTCACCCTCGTCGCCGCGGCGTTCCTGCAGGGCGTCATGGTCGTCGAGGTCGCGTCGGGCACGCTCGGCGACAAGCTGCGGTTCGGCCAGCTCTGGCGCCGCGCGGCGAAGCGCATCTGGCCCCTGCTCGGCTGGACGGCGATGGTCGCGGCCGCCGTGGTCGTGGTCGTCGTCGCCCTCGTCGCCGGCGTCGCCCTGGGCATCGGCCTGGCATCCTCCGTGTTCGGCGCCGGCGGGATCGTCGCCGTCGTGCTGCTCGGCGTCCTCGCGGGCCTGGTCGTGGCCGCGGCCTCCGTGTGGCTCTCGGTGAAGCTCTCGCTCGTGCCCAGCGCGATCGTGCTCGAGGATCTCGGCGTGGGGCGTGCGATCGCCCGCTCGTGGCGGCTCACCGACGGGTACTTCTGGCGCACCTTCGGCGTCGAGGCCCTCGTGCAGGTCATCCTCTCGTTCGCCTCCCAGATCATCAGCCAGCCGATCGGCCTCATCGGGGGCCTCCTCATCGGCCTCCTCGACCCGACCGGCAGCAGCGGTGCCGCGGTGGCGCTGACCATCGGGCTGGTGGTCGTCTCCACGATCGTGTCGGTGCTCGTCGGCGCGATCACGTCGGTCGTGCAGGCCGGCCTCATCGCCGTGATCTACATCGACCTCCGGATGCGCAAGGAGGGCCTCGACCTCGACCTCGAACGCCACGTCGAGCAGTGCGCCCGCGGCGTCGCCGTCGGCGACCCGTACCTTCCCGCCGGGTCCGCACCCGCCGGCGCCGCGGCCTGGCCGGCCTGATCGCGTGCGCCTCGACATCCCGGTCGACCCCGACGCGCCCGAGGCGCGCCGGTGGCTGGAGGACGAACTCGCGAAGCCCGAGTACACCGCCGCGCAGCCGACCTGGTTCGACCGGCTGATGCAGCAGGTCGGCGACTGGTTCGCCCAGCTCTTCAGCGGCGCCGGCGCGGTGCCTGCCGAACTCGTGTGGCTCGTCGTCGTCGCGGTCGTGGTCGCGCTCGTCGTCGTCGGGCTCCTCGTGTTCGGCGTGCCGCGGCTCCGCCGCCGCCGCACCTCCGCGGCGCCCCTGTTCGACGACGGCGACGTGCGCGACCTCGCGACCCTGCGACGTGCTGCCGAGGCGGCCGCCGCACGCGGGGACTGGGCGCTCGCGATCGAGGAGCGGTTCCGCGCGCTCGTACGGGGGCTCGTCGACCGCGAGCTCGTCCGCGTGCATCCCGGCACCACGGCGCACGGCTTCGCCCGCACCGCGTCGACCCGCTTCCCCGACGCGACGGACGGCCTCGATGCGGCGGCCGCCGCGTTCGACGGCGTCCGCTACCTCGGCCGCTCCGGTGACGCGGCGGCCTACGACGCGGTCACGGCGCTCGAGCGCACGATCGAGGCGGCGCGGCCGGTCGCGATCGCCGCCGACCTCGCGGAGTCCGTCGGATGACCCGCGTCGACGAGACCGGCCTCGCCGAGGCCGACACGCCCACGGTGCGCGGGTTCCTCGGTCGGCGTCGCACCTGGATCGTGCTCGGACTCGTGCTCCTCATCGGCTCGATCGTGCTCGTCGCGATCCAGGGCACCGCACGGCCGCCCGGCGTTCCGCTCGGCGCCGACAACCCCGCTCCCGCCGGCGCGCGCGCCGTCGTCCAGGTGCTCGGGGCGCAGGGGGTCGCCGTGTCGGAGGCCGCCACGCTCGACGAGGCGATCGATGCGGCGCGCGGCGGAGCGACGGTGTTCCTGTACGACGAGCTCGGCATCCTCACGGGCGACCGGGTCGAGCGCCTGGCGGAGGCATCCGACCGGCTCGTCGTCGCCGCTCCCGGGTTCGAGGCGCTGGAGGCGCTCGCCCCCGGCGTCCGCCTCGCCGGCGTCGCGACCGGACCGCTCGACGACGCCGGCTGCGAGGTACCGGCGGCCGAGCGCGCCGGCACCCTCTCCGACGGGCTCGGGCTGCTCCGCGTCGACGACGAGGCCGCCGCCGACGGGTGGAGCGGATGCTTCGCCGACGGCGATGCCGGCGTCGCCGTCGCCGTGGGTCCGGGCCCCGGGGAGTCGACGATCTCGCTCGTCGGCTCGGGCACCCCGTTCTCGAACGAGTTCGCCGACGAGGCCGGGAATGCGGCCCTCGTGCTCGGCCTGCTCGGCGAGGTCGACCGCCTCGTGTGGTACCTGCCCGGCCCGGCCGACCTCGATGCCGACACCGCGCCGACGCTCGGCGAGCTGACCCCGGGCTGGGTCACCCCGGTGCTCGTGCTCGGGATCGCCGTGTTCCTGTCCGCCGCGGTCACCCGCGGCCGCCGCTTCGGCCCGCTCGTCATCGAGGACCTGCCCGTCGACGTGCCCTCGGGCGAGACGACGGAGGGTCGCGCGCGACTGTACGCGCGCTCGGCGAGCCGTGTGCACGCGCTCGACCAGCTCCGCATGGGCACGATCGCGCGCCTCGCCGCCCTGCTCCGGCTCCCGCGGACCGCGACCGTCGACGAGGTCGCCACCGCCGCGGCCGGCACGACCGGCCGCGACCCGGGCGCCGTCCACCGACTGCTCGTCGGCCTCGAGCCCGCGACCGACCGAGAACTCGTCGAGGCGGCCGGCGGGCTCGCCGACCTCGAGGCCGCGGTACGCCGCGCCCTCGGCCCCACCGAACCATCCGACCGACCCGGAAGGCGATCATGACGGATCCGACCCCGACCGCTGGCACCGCTCCCGGTGCGCCCCCCTCCCCTGCGGCTGCAGCCGCCGGCCCCGGCCAGGCCGCCGCGCCCGCGCCGGCCGCCCCCGCGCCGACCGCTCCGGCACCGGCACCGGCTCCGGCTCCGGCACCGGCGGCGGGCGATGCCGAGCTCCGGGCCGCGCTGAACCGGGTGCGCACCGAGGTCGGCAAGGCCGTCGTCGGCCAGGACGCCGCCGTCAGCGGGCTGATCGTCGCGCTCCTCGCGAACGGCCACGTGCTCCTCGAGGGCGTCCCCGGTGTCGCGAAGACGCTGCTCGTGCGCACCCTCAGCCGCACGCTCGAGCTCGAGACCCGTCGCATCCAGTTCACGCCCGACCTCATGCCCGGTGACGTGACCGGCTCGCTGGCGTACGACCCGCGAACCGGCGAGTTCGCGTTCCGCGAGGGCCCGGTGTTCACCAACATCCTGCTCGCCGACGAGATCAACCGGACCCCGCCGAAGACGCAGTCCGCGCTGCTCGAGGCGATGGAGGAGCGCCAGGTCTCGGCCGACGGCGTCACACGCCCGCTGCCCGACCCGTTCCTCGTGGCGGCGACCCAGAACCCGATCGAGTACGAGGGCACGTACACGCTGCCGGAGGCCCAGCTCGACCGCTTCCTGCTGAAGCTCGTGCTCGACGTGCCGGAGCGCGAGGCCGAGGTCGCGATGCTCCGCCGCCACGCCGACGGATTCGACCCCCACGACCTCGCCGGTGCCGGCGTCCAGCCGGTGCTCGGGGTCGAGGAGCTGCGGCGAGCCCGTGCCGCCGCGGCCCGGGTCGGGGCATCCGACGACGTGCTCGCGTACCTCGTCGACCTCGCGCGCGCCACCCGGCGCAGCCCGTCGATGCGGTTGGGCGTGAGCCCGCGCGCCACGACGGCGCTGCTGGCCGCCGCGAAGGCCTGGGCCTGGCTCACCGGGTACGACTCGCTCACGCCCGACCACCTGCAGGCGATGCTCCTGCCGGTGTGGCGTCACCGCGTGCAACTGCGCCCCGAGGCGGAACTGGAGGGCGTGTCGGTCGACCAGGTCCTGCGCGGCATCGTTCAGCAGGTGCAGGTGCCGCTCTGACATGGCGATCACCGGTCGGTTCACGCTCCTCGTCGCCCTCGGGGCCATCCCGGTGGTGGTCGCCGGCGCGCTCCCGGGGCCGGGCGCCGAGGGCATCCGGGCCGCGTGGCTCGCGCTGGCCGGATGGCTCGTGCTCGTCATCGGCCTCGGGCTGCTCGACCTCTCGCTGGCGGCCTCCCCGCGACTCGTGACGCTCGGCCGCCGGATCCCGGAGCGGATCCGGCTCGGCGAGCCCGCCACGAGCGAGCTCGTGATCGAGAATCGCGGGCCGCGTCGCCTCCTGGCGATCGTCCGCGACGGCTGGCAGCCCTCGGCCGGCGTCACCGGTCCGAACCGCACCCGGGTGCGCATCCCGCCGGGCGAGCGGCGTCGCGTCGACCTGCGGCTCGTCCCGACGCGACGCGGCGACCGCCGCACCGAGCAGGTCACGCTGCGCAGCCTCGGGCCGCTCGGGCTCTGGGCGCGGCAGGCGACGCTGCGCGCGCCCGGCCGGCTCCGGGTCCTGCCGCCGTTCCACTCCCGCGTGCACCTGCCGTCGCGCCTCACCCGGCTGCGGGAGCTCGACGGGCGCACGCCGCTGCTCATCCGCGGCCAGGGCACCGAGTTCGACTCGATCCGCGAGTACGTACGCGGCGACGACGTGCGCTCCATCGACTGGCGCGCGACCGCCCGCCACACCGACCCCGAGGTGCCGGGGGGCGCCCGGCTCATGGTGCGCACCTGGCGACCCGAACGCGACCGGCGCATCGTCATCGTGGCCGACACGTCGCGCACGTCGGCCACCCGCGTCGCCGACGAACCGCGGCTCGACACCGCCTTCGAGGCATCCCTGCTGCTCGCGGCGCTGGCGAGCCACGCGGGCGACCGCGTCGACTTCCTCGCGTGGGACAGGCGCATCCGCGGGCGCGTCGCCGGCGCGAGCGGCGGCGACCTGCTGGCGCGGATGGTCGACGCCATGTCCGGCATCGACGCGGAGCTCATCGAGGCGGACTGGGCCGCCGTACCCGGCCAGGTCCGCTCCCTCACGAGCCGGTCGGCGCTCGTCGTGCTGCTCACCGGCGCCGATTCGCCCGGCTCCGCGCGCGGGATGCTCTCGGTGCTGCCGCAGCTCACGCACCGGCACACGGTGATCGTCGCGACGGTCGCCGACCCCGGTGCGGTGGCGGCGCGCGACGAGCGCGAGGACCTCGCCGCGACCTACCGCGCCGCGTCGGCCGAACGCACCCTGCTCGACGTGGAGCGGGTCGGCGCGGCCATCCGCCGCCTGGGCGCCGAGACGGTGAGCGCCCCGCCGCTCGACCTGCCGCCCGCCCTCGCCGACCGCTACCTCGCGTTGAAGGCCGCGGGCCGCCTGTAGACCGCGGCTGTCGACCACCGGCCTCCCGTCGCGACTGCGTCGCCGTCATCCTTCGTCGCACGGCGACATGATGGCGCGCGTCCTCCACCGGACGGAACTGCGGCGATACGCTCCGGATCCGGGCGCTTCGCCGCCGATTCCTCGTTCGCACTCCGGAAGGATCTCCATGTCCGACACCGCCACGTCCGATCTCGCCGCACCGGTCTCGCCGGCGACCGCCGCCCCGAGCACCGTCCAGAAGCTCGCCGCCGAGGCACTCGGCACCTTCATCCTCGTGTTCGGCGTGATCGGCACCGCGATCTTCGCCGCCGGGTTCGCCGACGGCCAGGGCGGCCTGAACGTCGGCTTCCTCGGCGTCGCCCTCGGGCTGGGCCTCAGCGTCGTCGTCGCCGCGTACGCCTTCGGCCCGGTCTCCGGGGGCCACTTCAACCCGGCCGTCACCCTCGGGCTCGCGGTCGCCGGCCGCTTCGCGTGGCGCGAGGTCGTCGGCTACCTCGCCGCACAGGTCGCGGGCGCCATCGTGGCGTCGACGGCGCTGCTCGGGATCCTGTCTCTCGGCCCGGTGCTCGACCTCGCGGTCTTCCGCGGCGCATCGACGGGGTACGACGAGCTCTCCCCCGGCGGCTACGGGCTCGGCTCGGCGTTCCTCGTCGAGACGATCGCCACTGCCGTCTTCCTGTTCGTCATCCTCGGCGTGACCACGGCCGGCCGCTCGGCGGCGGACTTCGCCCCGCTCGCGATCGGACTGACGCTCACCGTCCTCGCCCTCGTGGCGATCCCCGTGTCGAACGCCTCCTTCAACCCGGCGCGTTCGATCGCGACGGCGATCTACGGCGGTGGCGAGGCCCTCGGCCAGCTGTGGCTGTCGATCGTCGCGCCCATCCTCGGCGCGGTCATCGCCGGGCTGCTCGCGCAGGTCGTGTTCGGGCGCCTGCCGAAGCCGGCCGCGACGTCCTGACGCCCCGACGGCGTGCCGACGGGCCGGAGCGGCATCCTCGCCCGGCCCGTCGCCGTCGTTCGGCGGCGCGGGCCCGCCCGCCCGCCCGAGCCCGCCGCCCGCTCAGCCCGCGACGAGCTGCCGGGCGCCCGACTCGAACTCGACGAGGTCGCCGGTCTCGCCGGCCCGGTACGCGCGCCGGCCGAGGCCGAGCATGACGAACAGGAACCCGCCGAGGGCCACCGCGCCGATGCCGATCTTCACGGCCCACGGCCACGGCGCGGGCGTCACGAACGCCTCGATGAGCCCCGAGACGAACAGGAAGAACACGAGCCCGATGGCGACGCTGAACAGCGCCCGGGCGTCCTCGGCGAGGGCGGCGCCCCGCGTCCTCGGGCCGGGGGCGATCCACGCCCAGAAGATCCGCAGGCCCGCGGCCGCGGCGACGAACACGCACGTCAGCTCGAGCAGCCCGTGCGGCGCGATGTAGAGGAAGAAGGTGTCGGCCTCGTCGTAGGCGAACATGACCGACGCGGTGACGCCGAGGTTGAGGGCGTTCTGCATGATGACGTAGGGCACCCAGACGCCGAGGATGCCGAACGCGATGCACTGGGCGGCGATCCACGCGTTGTTCGTCCAGACCTGGCTGCCGAAGGATGCCGCCGGGTTCTCCGAGTAGTACGCCACGAAGCCCTCCTCGGCGAGCGCGCGGAGTTCCCGCTCGCTGCCGAAGGTCGCGATGACGCGCGGATCGGAGCCCACCCACGCGACCACGAGCCCGGCGATCGCGAACGTGGCGACCGCGACCCAGAGCGTCAGCCACCGCAGCCGGTACAGCGCGGCCGGCAGGCTGACGAGCCAGAACCGGGTGAACTGCGCGAGCGGGTTCTCAGGCGCTCCCGTGAAGCGCAGTCGCGCCTTGGCGAGGCCGATCGAGAGGCGGTCGCCGAGCGCGGTCGAGCCGGCGGTCGCCTGGATGAGCGACAGGTCGGATGCCCCGGCCCGGTAGCGCTCGATGAGCTCGTCGGCCCCCGCACCGTCGAGCCGCCGCGACGTCGAGAGCGCGTCGAGCCGGGTCCACTCCTCGTGGCGGGCGGAGGCGAGTGCGTCGAGGTCCATGTCTGCTTGAATACTAGCCATGCCAGAGGCCGCGATCGCCGTGCAGTCCACCGTCCGACCGGACGCCGACGCGGTGCTCACCGGGGAGGCCGTCGCCCTCGACGTGCGGCCCGCGAGCGCGGTGATCCGGGCGGGCGGCACGGCGATCGACGTGATCGCGACGGTCGTCGTCGGCGTCGGCGTGATCTGGTTCGCGTTCTCGCTGGACCTCGACCAGTCGGCCATGCAGGCCGTCTCGATCGCGGTGCTCGTGCTGTGCCTCGTGATCGCGCCGACCGCGGTCGAGACCGCCTCGCGCGGCCGCTCGCTCGGCAAGCTGGCGCTCGGGCTCCGCGTGGTGCGCGACGACGGCGGGGCGATCGGGTTCCGTCACGCGTTCATCCGCGCGCTGCTCGGCGTGATCGAGATCTACCTGACGCTCGGCGGGCTCGCGGCGATCGTCGGATTCCTCAACCCGCAGTCGAAGCGCCTCGGCGACCTGCTCGCGGGCACGCACGCCCAGGTCGAGCGGGTGCCGCGCGTGATGTCGAACGCCTTCGGGGTGCCGCCGCAGCTCGCGGCCTGGGCACCCACCGCCGACGTCGGCCGGCTGCCCGACGCACTCGAACGGCGCATCGCGTCGTTCTTCGGGAAGGCGCCGCACCTGACCCCCGCGAGCCGGGTGCGCGCGGCCGACCTGCTCGCCGCGGAGGCGGCGCCCTACGTGTCGCCGCTGCCGGCGGCGCCCGCCGAGCTCTTCCTCGCCGCCGTGGTCGCGATCCGCCGCGAGCGCGACCTCACGGCGCTGCGCCTCGAGGCCGAGCGGATGTCCCGCCTCGCGCCCGTGCTCGACGCCCGCCCGCTCGGCTTCCCGGAGCGCTGAGCCCCGGGCGGCCCGGCCCGGGCCGGCCCCGATGGCACGGCCCGCCCGGCCCGGCTCGGCCCCGCCCGGAGACGCCGGATGCCCCGGGCATCGGCCCAGGGCATCCGCGCGCTGCTCGCGTGACCGCGCGATCGCGCGGGCGTCGCTCAGTAGCGGTAGTGCTCGACCTTGTACGGCCCCTCGACCGGCACGCCGATGTAGGCGGCCTGCTCGGGGGTCAGCACGGTGAGCTCGACGCCGAGCGCGTCGAGGTGGAGGCGCGCGACCTTCTCGTCGAGGTGCTTGGGCAGCACGTACACGCCGACCGGGTAGTGCTCGGGGCGGGTCCACAGCTCGATCTGCGCGAGCACCTGGTTGGTGAACGAGTTCGACATGACGAACGACGGGTGGCCGGTCGCGTTGCCGAGGTTCATCAGCCGGCCCTCGCTCAGCACGAGCACGCTGCGCCCGGTCGGCAGGCGCCACTCGTGCACCTGCGGCTTGATCTCGACCTTCTCGGCGCCCTCGAGCGACTCGAGCGCGGCCATGTCGATCTCGTTGTCGAAGTGGCCGACGTTCGCGACGACCGCGAGGTGCTTCAGCGCGAGCAGGTGCTCGAGGCGCACGACGTCCTTGTTGCCCGTACCGGTGACGAGGATGTCGATCTCGCCCGCGACGGTCTCGAGCTTCGACACCTGGTAGCCGTCCATGGCGGCCTGCAGGGCGTTGATCGGGTCGATCTCGCTGACGATGACGCGGGCGCCCTGGCCGCGGAGGGCCTCGGCGGCGCCCTTGCCGACGTCGCCGTAGCCGGCGACGAACGCGACCTTGCCGCCCATCAGCACGTCGGTGGCGCGGTTCAGGCCGTCCGGCAGCGAGTGGCGGATGCCGTACTTGTTGTCGAACTTCGACTTCGTGACCGAGTCGTTGACGTTGATCGCCGGGAAGAGCAGGTCGCCGGCGGCGTGCAGCTCGTACAGGCGGTGGACGCCGGTAGTGGTCTCCTCGGTGACGCCCTTCAGCTCCGCGGCGATGCGGGTCCAGCGGTCGGGGCTGACCTCGAGCGAGCGGCGCAGCGCGTCGAGGATGACCCGGTACTCGCCGCTGGCGTCGGCGGATGCCTCGGGCACCCTGCCTGCGGCCTCGAAGTCGCGGCCCTGGTGCACGAGGAGCGTGGCGTCGCCGCCGTCGTCGAGGATGAGGTTCGGGCCGATCCAGTCGGCGCCGGCGGCCTGCGCCTCGGCGGTCCAGTCGAAGATGCGGTCGGTGCACCACCAGTACTCCTCGAGCGTCTCGCCCTTCCAGGCGAAGACGGGGACGCCCGCGGGCTCCTCGACGGTGCCGTCGGGGCCGACGACGACGGCCGCGGCCGCCTCGTCCTGCGTGGAGAAGATGTTGCAGCTCGCCCAGCGCACCTGTGCGCCGAGCGCGACGAGCGTCTCGATGAGCACGGCGGTCTGCACGGTCATGTGCAGGCTGCCGGCGATGCGGGCGCCGGCGAGCGGCTTGGACTCGCCGAACTCGGCGCGGAGCGCCATGAGCCCGGGCATCTCGTTCTCGGCGAGGCGGAGCTGGTGGCGGCCCGACGCGGCGAGCGAGAGGTCGGCGACCTTGAACGGGAGGGCGGATGTCGCGGTGAGGCTCATGGCGTCCATTGTCGCAGGGCGCAGGCGCGGATGCAGGTCGGCGTCGGCCGGTGGGCGTCGACGTCAGCGCGCGGGCGTCGGCGGCAGCCCGCCGCCGAGCGGCACGTGCCGCACGACCTGCCAACCGCGCGGCACCGAGGTGCGGTCGGCGTGCTTCGCGCAGAGGTCGTATGCGTGCGGCTCCGGCCGGAACGCGAGCGGACCGAGGACGGCGGTCGAATCCGCATAGTCGTAGGTGAGCGTGGCGACCGCCTCGGCGGCGCATGCGGTACGCGAACACGGTCTCATGGCTCGACCAGACTAGCGACCGAGGCGGACACTACGATGGAGCGCATGCCCCGTCCTCGTCGTGTCGCCCGAACGTCGGGGTCGCCGCGCCGCCTCGCCCGCGATCGGCACGGCCGCGGCCTGCGATCGTCGGTCACGGGCCCGCACCTCCCGCCGTTGCGCACCCGGCTCGACGAGTTCGACATCGCGATCTCGAGCACCGCGACCTACCTGCGCGGCCTCTGGCCCGAGCTCGAGGGCGTCGTCTTCGAGGTGGCGCAGGGCCCGGCCGAGGCGATCCACGACGACCACGTCGACCGGTGGAAGGTGTCGCACGACGAGCGGCGCATCACCTTCTACCGCCTGCCGATCGTGCGGTTCCTCCGGCTCGAGGAGGGCGAGGAGCGCGACGAGCGACTCCTGGTCGAGACGTGCGTGTTCCAGGCCGTCGCCGACTTCCTCGGCCGCGACCCGTGGGAGCTCTCCCCCGGGCGCTACCGCCACCTCTGACCCGCCCGTCCGCCCGCCCGCGATCGGCGGCGGGCCGGCGGTCGCCGGTCAGCGCGGGTAGACCCGGATCGGCGCGTCCACCGCGCCCGGCGGCTCGAGCGGCATCGACGCGAGCGTGCGCCCGTCGCCGAACGAGATCGACGCGCTGAGCCCCTCGACTTGGCGGAGCACGACGCCCTGGCCAGGCTCGAGGTCGAGGGCGGCACCGCCGCCGGCCGGCACGAGCACCCGCTGCTCCGCGCCGCCGGAGACGGGCGCGACGATCGCCTCCACGTCGGCGCCGGTCGGCGCGACGAGGTGGAGCACGGGCGATGGGGCATCCGGCACCGCGACCGCGAGGTCGCCGATGAGCGGGCTCGGCACCGGGTACCACGCGAGGTCGCCGGGGTCGGCGAGCGCGCCCGGCTCGGAGGTCGGGATCGCCGCGATGCTCGCCCGCGCCGAGGCGACGATCGGGCCGTCGGCGAGCAGGTCGACCGCGTACGTCCCGGGCTCGAGCTCGCCGAGGGGCACGTCGGTGACCTGGCCCGGCTGGAGCGAGACGTCGATCGTCGTCCCCGATCCCAAGCCCTCGGGCACCACGCCGACCGACACGTCGACCGGGTCGTCGCCGGGCGCGAGGAGTCGCAGCGCCGGGAACGCGTCGCCCTCGGCATGGTCGGCGTCGACGACCTGCCCGGACTCGACGATGACGACGCCCGGGATGCGGGCCTCGTCGGCCGGCGCCGCGGACGCCGCCACGAACTCCGCGCCGGCCGGCGAGAGCCCGTCGATCGCGGTCTGCTCGAGCGTCGCGGCGATGCGCCCGCCGGTGCTCGTCACGTGCACCACGGGCGACGCGAGGTCGGGCGCGAGGCCGGCGAGCGAGACGATCCGCTGCGTGCCGGGCGGCACGACGAGGCCGAGCGCCGACGGCGCGTCGACCGGTCCCGCCTCGCCGAACACGCGCAGGTCGACCTCGGCCGCCACCTCGGTCGGGTTCGCGAGCAGCACGAGCGTCACGCGCCCGAGCGCCGTCGAGCCGCCCACCAGCCACGCGTCGGCGACCGGTTCGCGGCAGGCGGCGACCGCGAGGCCCGCGAGCGTCTCGCTGAGCGCCTGCTGCGCCTGAGCGCCCGCCAGCATGCCGATGTCGGCGACACCGGGTTCGACCTGCAGGACGGTCGGACCGCCGTCGGTGCCCGAGGCGGGGTTGTCGGGTGCGCCGAGCGGGATCTCCTCCACGTCGGCGTCCGCGGGCACCACGGTCGTGACGAGGTCGGCCGGGCCGAAGCTCGTGGCGGTCGTCGCGGCGAGCGCGTCGTCGCCGAGCTCGAGCAGCGGTCCCGGGCAGACGCGCTGCTGCCGGCTCTCGGTCGGCGCGACGACGACGGACTCCGGCTCGGCGCGGGACTCCGGCCAGGGCACGATCACGGCCGCCGCGACGGCGGCCGCGCCGATCGCGACGGTGGCGAGGGCGGCGGTGGCGCGCAGGGCGCCCCGGACGATGCGGCGGCGGTCAGGCATCTCGGTCGCCTCCTCGGTCGGGCCGGGTCGCCGGCGGGTCGGATGGCTCGACCGGGTCGGATGGCTCGACCGGGTCGGATGACTCGACCGGGTCGGATGGCTCGACCGGGTCGGATGACTCGACCGGGTCGGATGGCTCGGCCGGGTCGGCTGGCTCGGCCGGATCTGCCGGGTCTGCCGGGTCGGGCGCAACGGTCGGTTCCGGCGCGTCCGTCGGCTCGGGCGCATCCGCCGCATCGGCCGGGTGGGCGGCGTCCACCGACCCGGCTGCGTCGGGCTCGACGGATCCCGGCGCCCCGGGCGCCGCGTCGACCGGGGCATCCGCCTCCACCGGGGCATCCGCCTCCACCGGGGCATCCGCCGCTGCCGCGCCGCGCACGGCGGCGGGCTTGGCGCCCTTCGCGACCGGCCGCCGACGGCGGCGGTCGGGCTCCCGGCCCGCGCCCGTCGGGATCGACAGGAGCAGGATCGCGCCGAGCACCACGAGCTGGATCGTCGTGACGAGCACCGCGGTCGACCCGCCGGCGTCGGTCGGGATCGCCGCGGCCGGCGCGGGGCTGGGGGCGTCGACGAACCGGTAGAGCCGCCCGAACGCGGTGTCGCCGACCGGCACGAGGGCGGCGTTGCCGTCGAGGGCGGCGGTCGCCCGCTGCGCGGTCGCGACCGCACGGCGATCCGATTCGGGCGCGGGGCCGAGCAGCACGAAGGCCGCGCCGAACTCGTCGACCGCGGCCGCGGCGTCGGCGCCGCTGCGGGAGGCGAGGTTGCCGGCGATCTCCGCCAGCCGGCGCTCGTCGGCGTCGAGGCCGTCCTCGGTGGCCGCCAGCGTCGACTGGTCGTCGAGGGTGGCGCCGGTGCCGTGCTGGAGCCCGGCGTGGATGCTGCCGCCGGCGATCGGGTCGATCGTGAGGGTGGTGACGCGCGGGTCCTCCTCGGCCTGGGCGACGACGAAGGCGGGCATCGTGCGGGCTGCGGCCGGGTGCACGGCGGCCGAGCCGGTCGCGAGCGAGATGCCGAGCGGCAGCACCGCCACCAGCGCGGCCGCCCCGGCGACCGCGGCGAGCCAGGCCGATCCCCGGCGCACGGCGTCGAGCGCGACGACGGCGGCGGAGAGCAGGCCCAGCCACATGAGGCTCTGCCCGGCTCCGGTCCACAGGGCGATCGAGGCGTCGCCCGAGGTCGCGACCGCGAGGTGAGCGGCGGCCACCGCCGTGGCGTAGCCGAGCAGCGCGGCGCCGATCGCGAGCAGGCCGCGGCGCAGGCGCGGTGCCGCCGGTGCCGCCAGCGCGAGCAGCACGAGCGGGGCGAGCAGGGCGGTCGCGGCCCACTCGGGCGGGATGGGCAGGCCGAGCGCGTCGATCGTCGCGGGCCAGGAGCCGGCGTCACCGCCCGGGAAGCCGAGGGCGAGCCACCAGTCGCTCGGCACCGCGCTCGGCACGGATGCCCCGGGGTCGGCCACGAGCGCCGTCCACGCACCCCGCTCGGCCTGCGCCCAGACGAGCGGCGCGGCCAGCACGGCGGCCGGGATCGGGAGCAGGAGCAGGCGCGGGGCTGCCCGGCCGCTCACCGCGACGGTGACGATCCACGCCGCCACGAGCGCGGGGGCCAGGCTGGGCGCCGCGGCGACGGCGACGGCGAACAGCAGGCTCGCCGTCGCGGCCGAGGCCCAGGAGCGCGCGGCGCCGAGGACGGCGAAGGCGAGCCATCCGAGCACCACGTGGACGACGACCGCCGATGGGCGGCCGTCGGCGAGTGCCGTGAGGAACGGTGGGGACACGGCCCAGCCGAAGGCCGCGAGGGCGCGCAGGGCGCCGCGGTCGGTCAGCCGGGAGGCCGCGAACCACGCGCCGAGGGCCGCGACCGGGATCGCGAGGAGCCAGACGACGACCATCGCCCAGGACGGCGCCCAGAACGCGAGCGAGCCGAGGACGGCGAGGACGCCGGCGAACGGGTCGGCTGCGCCGACGAACCCGGCGCCGACGTCGCGCCAGCCGTAGGCCGCGTTGCGCCACAGTTCGCCGACCGACGAGGAGAGGGGAAGCAGGGCTCCGCCGGCGACGCCGTTCGCGCCGAGCAGCCAGAGGAACGCCGCGACCGACAGCACGACCGAGCCGAGCAGCACCCACCCGCCGCCGGTGCCGAGGAACTGGAGCTCCTCGGTGCGCCCACGCGCCCGCACCCGCCGCGCCTCGCCCTCGAGACGACGGCGGCGCCGCACCTCCTCGGCCGGCACGCGCAGCGGCGCGACGGCCGACCAGCCGACGGCCTTCACCCGGCGGATCGACCGCCTCGCCGCCGAGATGCGGATGGGCGAGAACATCACGCGGAGGGCGGCGGCGAGCTCGCCCACGATGCGGCCCGGCGCCTTCAGCAGCAGCAGCCCCAGCGAACGCAGCAGCGCGAGCGGGAGCAGCGTGATCCAGTGGAACGGCACGGCGGCCGCGGGGGCGTACGCCATCCGGCGGTGCAGCTGCGCCTGCCGCTGGGCACGGAAGCGGCGGCGTGCGGCCGCTCCGCCCCCGACGGTCTCCCCCGCGACGCCGGCGCCGGCGAAGTGCACCCGTGCCTCGGGCACGACGCTGACGCGGTGACCGGCCAGCCGCACGCGCACCGAGAGGTCGAGCGCGTCGTCGGCGGTCGGCAGCGCCGGGTCGAAGCCCTCGAGGGCGCGCCATGCCGTGCGACGCACGAGGAGGCCGGGCGCGTCGACGCCGAGCACGTCGCTGAGATCGTCGTGCTGGCCCTGGTCGAGCTCCCCCGACACGAGGTCGACGGTGCGCCCGTACCGGGTCAGCGACCGGCCGAGGTGCGCGATGCGGTCGGGCTCGTCCCAGTCCATGAGCTTCGGCGCGGCGACCGCGACCGAACGACCGGTCTCGAGCGTGGCGAGCAGCCGCGCGAGCGCGTCGGGCTCGGGCGCGGTGTCCTCCGCGAGCAGCCACAGCGCCTCGCCGTCGCCCTCCGGGGCCTCGAGCACGCGATCGGCGGCGCGCACGGCCTCGCCGAACGGCACGCGGGTCTGCAGCTGGATGACGTGGCCGGGCTCGATCGCCCGCACCTGGTCGACCGCCGATCCATCGGCTTCGAGCAGGACGACGATCGTGGCATCCGGTTGCCGCTGCTGGCTGCGCAGCGCCTCGAGCGTGCGCTCGAGACGCTCGCCGCCGTGGTGCACGACGAGGATGGCGGTGACTCTCGGGAACATCGGGGACAGCCTAGGTGGCCCCCTCGCGAGGGCCGGGAAGCCGACGGGGCGCGCCGCGGAACCCGTCGGAGGTCGGCCGGCGACGGCGCGATCAGGGCCGCCGGGCCCGCCCGGAGACGCCGCGAGCCGTCGGGATCGCTCCCGACGGCTCGCGTCCCGTCTGCTCGGATCCGCTGGGGATCAGACGGCTCGGCGGCGGAGCTTGCGGCGCTCGCGCTCGGAGAGCCCGCCCCAGATGCCGAATCGTTCGTCGTTGCCGAGCGCGTACTCGAGGCACTGCGCCCGGACCTCGCATCCGCCGCAGATGCGCTTCGCGTCCCGCGTCGATCCGCCCTTCTCCGGGAAGAACGCCTCGGGATCGGTCTGCGCGCACAGTGAGTCGCTCTGCCAGGCCAGTGGATCGGCGTCGTCGACGTTCCCCCGAACGCCCGGGACGCCGAGGCGTACCGGGTCGACGAACCAATCCTCAGGTACCCCAGAACGATATTCAGGAATTCCCATATCGTCTCCCACCCAGTTGTACCGACCGCCCGTCGGGCGTGTCAGAACAATTACATCGGTGTAGTTCGCCTGCCGTCAAGTCGCGGGATCGTAAACCCTCAACTCGCCGTCGAGGCTTCATCACGCGCGCGACACGCCGACGACGTGTCCGAGCCGTGACCTCCGCCGATCAGGACGCCGCGTTGCGCGCCTGCCAGGCGCTCTCCACCATCTGCTCGAGCGAGTGGCGCATGCGCCAGTCGAGGTCGCGCGCCGCGCGCTCCCCCGTGGCCACGATCCGGGCGGGGTCGCCGATGCGGCGCGGGCCGATCTCCGGCTCGAAGGCGATACCGGTGACGTCGGCGACGGTCCGCATGATCTGGCCGACCGAGACGCCGTCGCCCGAGCCCAGGTTGTACGCGGCCTCGACGGGCTCGCCGGCGGCCAGCCGCTCCGCCGCGACGACGTGCGCGGCGGCGAGGTCGGCGACGTGGATGTAGTCGCGCACGCAGGTGCCGTCGGGCGTCGCGTAGTCGTCGCCGTTGATACGGGGCGTGCGGCCCTCGAGCAGCGCGTCGAAGACGAGCGGGAAGAGGTTGTGCGGGCTGGCGTCGAACACCTCGGTCGAGCCCGAGCCGACGACGTTGAAGTAGCGGAGGCTCGTGTGCTTCAGGCCGGTCGCGCGGGCCTGGTCGGCGAGCAGCCACTCGCCGATGAGCTTCGACTCGCCGTAGGGCGACTCGGGATGCTTCGGGGTGTCCTCGGTCACGAGGTCGACGTCGGGCGTGCCGAACACGGCCGCGCTCGACGAGAACACGATCTGCTCGACGCCGCCGTGCTCCATCGCCGCGAGGAGCGTCGCCATGCCGGTGACGTTCTGCTGGTAGGTGTGCAGCGGTCGCTGGACGGAGACGCCCGCGTACTTGAATCCGGCGAGGTGCACGACGCCGGTGACGCCGTGCTCGGCGATCGCGGCCTCGAGGGCGGGACCGTCGAGGATCGACGCCTGCACGAACGGCACGCCTGCCGGGACGAACGCGCGCCGACCGCTCGAGAGGTCGTCGACGACCACCGTGCCGATGCCCTTCGCCTCGAACGCGCGCACCACGTGCGCTCCGATGTAGCCCGCGCCACCGGTCACCAGCCAGGTCATCACTCCACCCATCCGGCGCCGGTCGGCGGCGCCGGTTCGATGGTATCGGGCGGGGTCAGGCGAGGATGCCGGGGCGGTCGCCGTGACGGAGGCGGTCGGCGGACTCGGGGAGGCCGTAGCCGTCGGAGGAGATCATCGCGGCCGCGGCGACGACGCCCCACACGGCCAGTGCGGTCAGGACCAGGAGCAGGATGATGAACATGGCAGAAACGCTACGTATTGCCAGATCCTGCCGCCAGTGGCAGAGTAGCCACTGAAACGCTCATTCCTGCCAACATGCGCAGTCCTGCCAACCCGAGGAGGCCCCGGATGCTCCACTCCATCGCCTGCGTCGCGATCCCGCAGATGGCCCCGTTCGAGTTCGGCGTGATCTGCGAGGTGTTCGGCATCGACCGCTCCGCGCAAGGCGGCCCGGCCTTCGACTTCCACGTCGTCGCCGCCGAGCCCGGCCCGATCCCCACGAAGCTCGGCTTCGACGTCGTCGTGCACGAGGGGCTCGAGGCGGCCTACACCGCCGACCTCGTCGCCATCCCGGCGTCCCTGCTCGACGAGCCGGCCGACGAGCGCGTGCTCGCCGTGATCCGCGACGCCGTCGCCCGCGGCGCGTGGGTGCTCAGCGTCTGCTCCGGCTCCTTCACCCTGGGGCGCGCCGGCGTGCTCGCCGGGCGTCGCGCCACCACGCACTGGATGTACACCGACCGCATGGCCGCCGAGTTCCCCGACACCGAGGTCGACCCCGACGTGCTCTTCGTGCAGGACGGCCGGGTCGTCACCGGCGCCGGCACCGCGGCCGGCATCGACGCCGCGCTGCACGTCGTGCGCACCGAGCTCGGGCAGAGCGCGGCGAACATCATCGCCCGGCGCATGGTCGTGCCCCCGCAGCGCGACGGCGGGCAGTCGCAGTACATCCAAACCCCGGTCGTCGAGTGCCGGAGCGACTCGTTCGCGCAGGTCCTCGACTGGATGCTCGAGCACCTCGACCACGAGCTCACCGTCGACCTGCTCGCCCGCAAGGCGCTCATGTCGCCGCGCACGTTCGCGCGGAAGTTCCGCGCCGAGACCGGCACGACCCCGAACGCGTGGCTCAATCGGCAGCGCCTCCTGCGGGCGCAGCAGCTGCTCGAGGAGACCGACCTCACGCTGGAGGAGATCGCCCGCGAGACGGGCTTCCGCGCGGCGGCGATCATGCGGCACCACTTCGTCAACGTGCTGCAGACCACCCCGACGGCCTACCGGCGCACGTTCGGCGCCCGCCGGCCGCTGGCCGACGTCGCCGCTGCCGCCGCGAGCTGACCGCGGGGCGCGAGGCTCAGGATGCCTCGGCCCGACCCGTCGTCGCGATCCAGGCGACCCCGTCGCCCGAGACCCGCAGCACGCCCTCGTCGGGGGTGACGTAGACGGCCCCGCCCCGGACGAGCCCGGTCGCGCCGCCACGGCCGCCGAGGCGGATGCCCCCGCCCTCGGCGAGCACGATCGCCGGGCCGTCGATCGGCACCTCGGCACCCGCGTCGCCGGCCGCGCCCGGGTCGACCCGGTGCAGCACGAAGTCCGGGACATCCGGCCGGAACGTCTCCACGCCCGGCGACGTCGCCTCGGGGGCGAGCCGCGGCGGGGCGATCGGGGTGACGTCGAGCACCTCGAGCAGCTCCGACACGTCGATGTGCTTCGGCGTGAGCCCGCCGCGCAGCACGTTGTCGCTCGCCGCCATCAGCTCGATGCCGAGGCCGCGGAGGTAGGCGTGGATGTTGCCCGCCGCCAGGTACAGCGCCTCGCCCCGCCGCAGGCGCACCCGGTTGAGCAGTAGCGAGATGACGATGCCGGGGTCGCCCGGGTAGGCGACCGCGAGGTCCCCGACCGTCGCGAACGACGCGGCGTACGGCGAGTCCGCCGCCTCCGCCGACGCGGCGAGCGCGACGACCCGGTCGACCACCCACGACGCCTCGCCGGTGTCGCCGCCGCGTCCGTCGCGCAGCAGCCACTCGACGGTGGCCGCGAGGCCGTCCTCGGCGGCGAGGTGCGATGCGAGCAGGTCGAGCGCACCGGGATCGGGGGCGCCCGACGCGGCGTCGGCGGCGCGCAGCACCGCGAGGACGCCGTCGACCTCCGTGGTCGGCCGGAAGCCTGACAGCGCATCGAACTCCTCGCTCACGGCGACGATCAGCTCGGGCTTGTGGAAGCGGTCCTTGTAGTTGCGGTCCCACGCATCGATCGCGATGCCCTCGCTCTCGTCGCGCGCGAAGCCGGCCTCGGCCTGCGCGGGCGTCGGGTGCGCCTGCAGCGACAGCGGGGCGCCGGCGGCGAGCACCTTCAGGAGGAACGGCAACCGGCCGCCGGCCGCGAGCGCCGGGCCGAGGGCGCGCTCGGGCTCGGCGACGATCCACGCGCCGAGATCGGGGTACGCCGGTGCGCCGTCGCCGGGCACGATCTGCGCGGGCGAACCCGGATGGGCGCCCAGCCACAGTTCGGCCTCCGGCCCACCGGATGGCGCGACGCCGAGGAAGTCCGCGATGTCGTTGGTCGAACCCCACGCGTAGTCGCGGGGGGTGTTGCGGATCGCCACAAACATGCGGGAGGGTCCTCTCGGCCGGTTCAGTCCAAGCTACAACGGCTTCGGGCCCCGCCCCGAGGCGAACCTAGGCTCGGGGCATCCCACGACGATGAGGAGTCCGTCCATGTCCTTCGCCGCCCTCGAGAGCGACTTCTACGGCTACGCCGACCTGCTGACGGACCGGGAGCGCGACGCGCTCGCCGACCTCCGCGCCTGGCTCGAGGCCGACGTGAAGCCGATCATCGGCGGATACTGGGAGCGCGCCGAGTTCCCGATGCAGGTCGTGCGGCCGCTCGCCGACCTGGGCGTGCTCTCGTTCGCGTGGGAGGAGACCCGACCGTTCGAGAACTCCTCGGTCTTCCGCGGCTTCGTCGCGCTCGAGCTCGCGCGGGTGGATGCCTCGGTCGGCACGTTCGTCGGCGTGCAGAACGGCCTCGCCACGGGGTCGCTCGCGGTCGCCGGGTCGCGCGAGCAGCGCGACGAGTGGATCCCGAAGCTCGCCTCCGGCGAGGTCGTCGGCGCCTTCGGCCTCACCGAGCCGCTGTCCGGTTCGGACTCCGCCCGGGGCCTGCGCACCACCGCCCGTCGCGAGGGCGACGAGTGGGTGCTGAACGGCGAGAAGCGCTGGATCGGCAACGCGACCTTCTCCGACATCACGATCATCTGGGCCAAGGACGAGGCCGACGGGCAGGTCAAGGGCTTCATCGTCCCGACCTCGACGCCCGGCTACGCCGCCACCAAGATCGAGGGCAAGATCAGCCTGCGCCCCGTGCAGAACGCCGACATCGTGCTCACCGACGTGCGGGTGCCCGAGTCGCTCCGCCTCCAGCACGCCGACTCGTTCCGCGCCACCGCCGAGGTGCTGCGCGCCACCCGCGCCGAGGTGGCGTGGGCCGCGGTCGGCACCGCGGTCGGCGCCTACGAGGCCGCCGTCGCCTACGCGAAGGACCGCGTGCAGTTCGGCCGCCCCATCGCGTCGCACCAGCTCATCCAGGACCACCTCGTCAACGCCCTCGGCAACATCACGGCCTCGCTCGGCATGGTCGTCCGCGCCTCGCAGCTCCAGGACGCCGGCACCCTGCGCGACGAGCACTCGGCCCTCGCGAAGGCGTTCGCCACCGCCCGCATGCGCGAGACCGTCGGCTGGGCGCGCGAGGTGTGCGGCGGCAACGGCATCGTGCTCGACCACCACGTCGCCCGCTTCTTCGCCGACTCCGAGGCCCTGTACTCCTACGAAGGCACCCGCGAGATGAACACCCTCATCGTCGGCCGGGCGATCACGGGGCAGGCGGCCTTCGTCTGAGCCCGCTCCGGGCGGCCGCCGCGCTAGCCTTGACCGCATGACCCCCGGCCGGCGCTCGGCGCTCATCGGCGCGTACGCGACCTTCGCGCTGTTCACCGTGCTCGCCGGCCAGTTCTGGCGGAACCTGCTGGGCTGGTGGGGCTTCGGCGTCATCGCCGTGCTCGTCGTGATCGGCGCGATCGCGCTCATCGTCGCGACCCGCCCCGGCTGGAACTGGCGCCGGACCCCGACGTCGTCGCTCGCATTCGTGACGCTCGCGGTGCTGTCGATCACGTGGTCGGCCTACCCGGGCGCGACGGCCCTCGGCCTGCTCATCCTCCTGGTCACCCTCGTCACGGCCGTCTCGCTCGTGCTCTGCGTGGAGTGGGCGCGGATCGTCGCGGCGCTGGCCGGGGCGATCAAGTGGATCCTCGCGCTCTCGCTCCTGTTCGAGCTCTGGGTCGCCGTCGTCGTCGGCGGACCGGTGCTGCCGAACTTCCCCACGTTCGACACCACCGGCGACCTCCCGATGGCGTTCTACTGGTCGCGGGGACTGCTGCTCACGGGCGGACCGATCGAGGGCATCGTCGGCAACCGGAACCTGCTCGGCATGATCGCGCTGTTCGGCGTCATCGTGTTCGCCTGCCTGCTCGCCGCCGGCAGCATGCGGCGACGCCAGGGCATCGCGTGGCTCGTCGTCGCCGGAGGCACGCTGGCCCTCACCCGGTCGGCGACCGTCATCCTCGTCGGCGTGCTCGTGCTCGTCGCCCTCGGCTTCGCCGCCTGGGCACGACGCATCGACCCGCTCCGCCGGCGCCCCCTCTACTGGACGGCCGGCGGCGTGGCCGTGGCATCCGTCGCGCTCCTCGTCGTCGGCTGGAACGCGCTGCTGATCGCGCTCGGCAAGAGCGAGGACCTCACCGGCCGGCTCGACATCTGGTCGGCCGTTACCGGGCTCGCGAGCGAGCGGCCCTGGTTCGGCTGGGGCTGGGTCGGGTACTGGGTGCCGTGGGTGGAGCCGTTCGACGGCCTCGCCGTGCGCAACGGCGTGCAGTACCTGCAGGCGCACAGCGCCTGGCTCGACGTGTGGCTGCAGCTCGGCATCGTCGGGGTCGTCGTGTTCACCGCGATGGTCATCGGCGCGATGTGGCGCAGCTGGTTCCTCGCGGTCGACCGGCCCGTCGACGACCGCGGCGAGCCACGCCCCTTCTCCCCGCCGCCCTCGTGCCGCTGCTCCTGCTCGTCGCCCTCATCGGGCAGAGCTTCGCCGAGAGCCGGCTGCTGATCGAGGGCAACCTCGTGCTGTTCATCGTGATCGCCTGGGCCACGAAACGGCGGCAATGGTCGCCGGAGCCGCTACCGCCCGGCCCGCCCGCGCGTCCCCGCTTCCACGCCGCCGGGCCTCGATGAGCGACGCCCGATCCCACGGCGACCGGCCCTCCGACCGCCCCTCGGCGCGCATGTGGCGCCAGGCGCTCGGTGCCGCCGGATCGGCGCGCTTCGCACAGGCCATCACCCTCATCGCCATCGGGTTCGCGTTCTCCACGCACGCCATCCGCGCCCTCGTCGGGTGGCCGGGCCTGCTCGCCGCGCTCGGCGCGCTGCTCGTGCTCGCCGCGGCGTCGCTCGTCGCCCGCTGGCGCGCCGTCGAGTGGTACGGCATCCTCCCGCTCACGATCCTCGTGTTCGTCGGCTGGTGCGCCGCCTCCGTCATCTGGAGCGAGACCACCTGGCTCAGCCTCACCGGCGTGCTCTACCTCATCGCCTACGGCATCCTCGGCGTCTACATCGCGCTCATGCGCGACACCATCCAGATCGTCCGCGCCTTCGGCGACGTGCTCCGGCTCCTGCTCGGGCTGTCGCTGGCGCTCGAGGTGCTGAGCGGCATCCTCCTCGACCTGCCGATCACGTTCCTCGGCATCCGCGGCGACCTCGCCGCGCTGGGGCCGATCCAGGGCATCTTCGGCACCCGCAACCTGCTCGGGTTCGTCGCCCTCATCGGCCTGCTCACGTTCGTCGTCGAGTGGCGCACGAAGATCGCCCGCGGCGGCAAGGCGTGGGCCTCCCTCGGGCTCGCCGTCGTGCTCATCGCGCTCAGCGGCTCGCCCACGACCTGGATCGCCCTCGGTGCGGCGCTCGTCGCGATGGCCGCGCTCTACGGGCTCCGCCGCGCGAAGGCCGCGACCCGCTGGTGGTGGCAGATCGGCCTCCTCGTCGCGGTCGTCACCGCGCTCGTCGTCGGCTGGATCCTGCGCATCCGCATCATCGAACTCCTCGACGCCCGTGCCGAGTTCGACGTACGGCTCGACGTGTGGCGCGAGGTGTCGCGCTACCTCGCGGTCAACCCGCTGCAGGGCTGGGGCTGGGTCGGCACCTGGCCCGACCAGACCCCGTACATCTGGATCGAGCGGATGACGGGCCGGCCGGCCGCATCCGCGCTCAGCGCCTACATCGACGCGTACTTCCAGGTGGGCGTGATCGGCGTGCTGCTGTTCGCCGCGCTCGTCGGGGTCGCGCTCGTGCGGGCGTGGCTGCTCGCCTCCGACCGCCGGAGCGTCGTCTACGTGTGGCCCGCCCTCGTGCTCGTCGTCATCGCGGTCACGAGCTTCGCCGAGAGCTTCGCCCTCGTCGAGGGCGGCTGGATGGTGCTCGTGGTCTGCGCCGTGAAGTCGGCGCGGGAGATGAGCTGGCGGGACGCGCTCGCGCGGGCCAGGTCTGCCGGCGCGCTTCCGCCGAGGGCCGGAGCATAGGCTAGGGTCCTCGATCACCGCGCGTCGGCGCAGCTCGCCTCACCTCAGCCGGCCGCGGGCTTCGTGGCGAGGGCGATGAACTCGTTATAGACGAACAGCTCGCCGAAGGAGCGGGGGAACGGGAACGAGTAGCTTCGGACCGGCTCGATCCCGGTGCGCGCGAAGTCGTCCGCGATGACGTCGAAGTCCACGAAGAACTCGTGCGTGGCATCCGATCGATACCCGCGTTCCTGGGGCGTGATGACGCACACCTTTCCACCCTCACGCAAATACGGCAGGTACCGCGTGACGAGCTGCACGCCGGACTCGCGGTCCATGTGCTCGAGCACGTGGGCGAAGAGCAACGCGTCGAACGCGCCCGGCGCGGCCCGTTCGGATGCCTCGAACTCCGCCGGCGTATAGGCTTCGAACCCCAACGCTCGGACGACCTTCACCGACTCGGCGTTGTGATCAACGCCGACCCCGCCGCCGAGGTGCTGCAGGTTCCGTCCGATGCCGCATCCGACGTCCAGAGTGAACCCCAGGTCGAGTCGCCGCAGGTTCCACCGATACGGAGCCTGCACGTGCAGTGCCCGCTTCCACCACGCCGACTGCTTCCGGATCAGCCGTTCCGTGTAGTCGGCGCCTTCGGTCGTGCGGCGGGCGTCGGGCTCGTCGCCGGGTCGCTTCTCTGCGTCGGGTCGCTTCAAGGTAGGGCTCCGAGCATCTTCGACATGGCGCCGACCATATCAGCGATGCGCGGGTCGTGACCTATTCCGCGCCCGCACTCAGTCGCCGGCCACCTCGACTCGCTCGATGAGCTCGTCGATCACCTCGAGTGTGTCCTCCCACTTGGTGACGGCGATGCACTGCACGCCGAGCCGCTTCACGGGGTAGTCGTTGCCGTGTTCGTCCAAGCGGTCGCCGACGAAGAGCATGTCGTCCAGGCCGAAGCCCGTGACCTCGGCGAGGCGCTCCATGCCGTACGCCTTGTCGATTCCGCGCTTCGTGATGTCGATCGAGGTCGATCCGCCCGACCGGACCTCCAGCTCCGGCAGGAGGTCCTGCACGGCGTCCCGGAGCGCGTTCTTCTTCGCGCCGGTCGGGTCCCACTCCTGCTTGGCGGCGACCGGGGCGGCCTGTCCGAGCGCGGAGAAGGTGACCTGCGAACCGCGGTCCTCCATGATCGGCCCCCAGGTGTCGGACTCCCAATACCCGAGCTCCCTGGCTGTTTCCTCGACGACCTTGATGGCGTGCTCGCGAACCTCGGGGCTCAGCTCCTGGGCGTACTTGCGCTGCCAGGAGTCGCCCTCGTAGCGGTAGTACTGGGTCCCGCACGTCGGCATCAGGTGCAGCCGCGACAACTGGTCAGGGCTCGCCGTCTCGAGGCGGTCGATGACCTGAGCCTGGAACTGGGCGATCTGTCCGCCGGAGATGACGCAGACATCCGCGACGTCGAGGAGGCGACGCAGCTGCACGGACATGCGTTCATCGAGCGGCGACTTGGACGGCGCGAGCGTGTCATCGAGGTCGAACGCGATGAGCTTGTGCAGGGTCATGAGATGGGTCCTTGTCGATGGGACGCCGGAGCGTCGGTGGAGCGCCGGACGGCGGCGTCAGTTGCTGAACGAATCCCGCAACGCGGCGATGCCCTCGTCGACCTCGCCATCGAAGATGACGTTGCCGTGCGACAGGACGATCGCGCGATCGCACAGATCGCGTACCTGGGAGGCCGAGTGCGAGACGAACACGATCGTTCGCCCCTCCCGCTGGAACTCGTGGATCTTCGCCATGCACTTCTCCTGGAACGGCTCGTCGCCGACTGCGAGGACCTCGTCGACGAGGAGGATGTCGGGGTCCACGTGCACCGCGATCGCGAACGCGAGTCGCACGTACATCCCGGAGGAGTAGAACTTCACCTGCGTGTCGATGAAGTCACCGATCTCCGAGAACTCGACGATCGAGTCGAAGTAGGCGTTCGTCTGCATCCGCGAGAGCCCGAGGATGGATGCGTTGAGGTAGACATTCTCCCGGCCGGTCAGATCAGGGTGGAACCCGGCGCCGAGCTCGAGGAGGGCCGCGAGGCGGCCGCGCCGCTCGACCAGGCCTGACGTCGGGTCGATGATCCCGCCGATCGTCTTGAGCAGGGTGCTCTTGCCCGACCCGTTCGCACCGAGCAGGCCGACGCTCGACCCCGCCTTGATCGTCACGTCGACGTCGCGAAGCGCCCAGAAGTCCTCCTTGTGGCGGTTCGATCGACCGAGGTTGACGATCCGCTCCTTCAGCGACTTGTCCTTGCGGATCACGAATCGCTTCGAGACGTCGGACACCCGGATCACGTCGGGTGCCGGAGCGGTTTGCTGTGCGGCCATCAGATCTCCTGCGCGAAGTTGCCCTGGAGCCGAGCGAACACGCGCTGGCTGATCCAGACGAACACGAGGCCGACCAGCACCATCACGGCGAGCCGGAGCGGCATGTCGTCCGGGTACACCGCTGCGCTCCCAGGCGCCTCTCCGGCGATCCAGATCGCCCGCTGGAACGCCAGGATCGCCATGGTCATCGGATTGGCCAGATAGACCTCCGAGAGCCAAGCGGGCAGATTCGCCTCCTGCAGCGCCTGCAGCACGAATCCGTAGGAGTAGACGATAGGGGAGGTCCAGAAGCCGATGAGCAGGCCGACCTCGACGAGGTACTGCACGTCGCGGAGGTACACGTTGATGGCCGAGAGGAGCAGGCCGAGCCCGACGCCGAAGATGATCACGACGGCGACCGCCACCGGAGCATAGAGCAACTCGGCATGCCATGGCACCTGCTGCAGGACGATGGTGGCGAGGATGAGCACGATGAGCTGGACGCCGAAGTTGAAAATGGCGCTGCCCGTAGCCGCCAGTGGGAAGATCTCGCGCGGGAGGTAGACCTTCTTGATAAGCCCGGCATTGCTCAGGATCGACATGGTGCTCCCTGTCACGACCTCACTGAACAGGCCCCAGAGTGTGAGCCCGGTGAAGACGAAGATCGCGAACTGGGGGATGCCTCGATCGGCGCCGAGGACCTTGCCGATCGCGAAGTAGTAGATCGCGAGCATCACCAGAGGACGGATGAGGCTCCAGACGAAACCGAGCGAGCTGTCCTTGTAGCGGGCCTTCAGCTCCCGACGGACGAGGAGGTCGAGCAGCTCGCGCTGACGCCAGGCATCGCGCACCGCGGCGAGGAACCCGTGGACCGCGGTCGCGGCGGTCGAACCGGTCCGCTCGAACGGCAACCCGGCAAGGCGTTGCGCCCGCTGCGCCGCCGTTTCGGTCATTTCGCTCCTTGTTGCTGGGTGGGGGCGCCTCGCGGGTCGCGCGTCGATCTAGGATGGGATCACTTGGCGAGA
Source organism: Agromyces sp. MMS24-K17 (assembly GCF_043950245.1). Taxonomy (GTDB): domain Bacteria; phylum Actinomycetota; class Actinomycetes; order Actinomycetales; family Microbacteriaceae; genus Agromyces. The sequence goes on from NZ_CP171640.1 coordinate 3,616,895, forward strand.
GTGCGGCGCGAGCGCCCACGGTAGCCTACACGCGCCAACCTCGGAGTTCGCCTCGCGCGAGGGCCGAGCCCGTAGCGCCGACAACGCCGTCGGCACAGAGACCGGAGCCCCCGTGACCGTTTCCGTCCCCCCATCCGAGCATCCGGTCGTCACCGTCGTGGTCATCGCCTGGCGTCTGGCAGCGCCACTCAGGGACGCCATCGCGTCGGTGGTCGCCTCACAGGATGCGCCGGAGTACGAGGTCGTGGTCGTCCTGAACGGCGTCGCGGACGAGGTCCGCGCGGTCCTCGCCGACGAGGTCGACGGGGTCTCGGTCGTCGACCTCGGCTACAACACCGGCTACGGCTATGCGGCGAACCGCGGCGCCGCCGCCGCGCGCGGCGACCACCTGCTCTTCCTGAACGACGACGCGGAGCTCGCGCCGGATGCGATGCGGACGCTCGTCGCCTCGATGGCCGTGCCGACCTCGACCGAACGCCCGGTCGGCGCCGCGGCCGCCCTCATGCTGAACGCCGACGGCACCGTGCAGGAAGCCGGGTCGCGGATGCTCGGCACCGCCGGCACGGTGCAGCTCGGAGCGGGGATGACGATCGAGGAGGCACGCACGGCCGGGATGCTCCGCCGGCGTCCGATCGACTACGGCTCCGGGGCGGCGCTGCTGGTCCGCGCGGACCTGTTCCGTTCGATCGGCGGCCACGACGCCCGCTACCGTCCCGCCTACTTCGAGGATGCCGACCTCGCCTTCCGTCTGCGAGGGTACGGATACGACGTCGTCCTGGAGCCCGACGCCGTCGCCGTTCACGCCTCCGGCGCCTCCACCGCGAAGGATCGCCGGTTCCGCGATTTCGCCGGCGAGCACGCCGGTCGCGCGTTCATCGACCGCTGGAGCGTCGTGCTCGAAGGGGCGCCGCAGACCGACGACGGGCTCGACCGGCTCTGCCCGGTCCCCCGCGTCAAAGAGGCACCCGCCGCCGAATTCGCACCGCAGGCCGAGGATCCGGCGCAGGTCGCGCTCGCGATCGGGGCGGACTACCAGGCTTGGCTCAACCGCCAGCTCGACGAGTGTCGGACCTCCCACGGCCGGCTGGTCGCCGAGCTGGAGGAGGCCCGGGCCGAATGGGGACACTGGCACGACCGTGCGGAAGAGCTCGGTTCGCACGCGCACGAGCTGAACCTGCAGTTGGTCGACTTGGAATCGCGCGGTCCGATCCGACTGGCCCGGTGGCGGGTGGGCGTGGCTAGGCGGAAGCGCTCGGAGCGACGGGCCGGCTGACCCGGTCGAGGTCGAAGTAGGCCCAGAGCTCCGACGCGTACTCGGCCCAGCTGCGCTGCTCGCGCCGAGCCGCCTCGGCCCGAAGTCGCTGGCGCAGCTCCGGGTCGGTGAGGAAGGCCCTGATCCCCGAGGCGATGTCGCGATCGTCGTGCGGGTCGACGAGGATCGCGCCGCCACCGGCGTCCGCGATCTCCTTCATGCTGCCGAGATCGCTCGTGAGGACGGGGACGCCGACCGCGAGCGACTCCGCGACCGGAAGGCCGAACCCCTCGTTCACCGACGGGAAGAGCGTGAGCGACGACGCCGCGTAGAGCGCCCAGAGCATCTCGTCCGACAGCCCGCGCCGCGTCTCGAGTGAACGCCCCGCGGCCTGCATCGCACTGCTCAGCCGCGCGAACTCCTCACTGTTCCACGAGTTGCCTCCGACGAACACCAGACGGAAGCGAAGCCCGTCGCGCCAGAGGACCTCGGCGGCCTGCAGGATCGCCAGGTGGTTCTTCCTCGGCTCATGGCTCCCGACGCAGAGCAGGAGGGGGTCGTCGTCGTCGACCGGCTCGGCGATCGCCCGCGCCTCGTCGATCACCTCGGGGTCGACGCCCGTCGGCAGCATCACCTCGTGGATGTCCGGACCGGTCAGGCCGATCGCACCGAGCGTCTCCCGCCAGCCGCGGTACTCGGCCGTCGAGGCGATCGACGTCGTCGCGACGTTCGTCGCGAACGCGACGGCGCTGAGGTTCTTCGCGAAGACCCCGCCCATGCCCGGTCCCACGGTCTCCGCCGTGGTGATCGGGACGCAGTCGTGGCCGACGACGTGGACGCGGTTCGGCGAGAACCGGGCGAGTGCCTGGATGCGCGCCGTACGCTCCACCTCCGTGGCCAACTCGATCAGCACGTAGTCGGCTTCCCACGGCACGACGACCCGTCCGACCGACCGGCGGTCGTCGACCGGTCCGGTGCCCCACACCGCGTTCTCCCGCTCCGCGGGCTCCAGTCGGCGAAGGCGCGAGTAGGAGTCGTCCCAGCCGACGAGCTCGAACGCGTGGTCGGTCGACCAGTGGACGATCGTCTGCCGCACGACCCGTTGGATGCCGGTCGCGAGCTCCGAGCGCGCCGTGTGGTCGGCGTCGACCATGACACCGCCGACCACCTCAACGTGGTCGTTCAGGCGCGTGGCGAATCGGGTGCGCGCCGACCGGACGACATCGCCGACGGCTGCGAGCGGGCCGTCGAGCCGGACCCGCCGCTGCAGTTCAACGACGTCGTCGACGCCGGGCAGCGTCGCGGTGGTGACCGCGAGCAGCAGCCAGAGTCGCTCGGCATCGTCACCGACCAGCCGGGAGACCCGCTCCCGCAGTCCGCCGCGGACCGCCTCCGGCGTCGACTCGCGCTCCAATGTCGTCGCGACCAACTTCAGTCGCGCGGTGATCCCGGTCGCCATCAGCGTCCCGCCTCCGTGATCGGAACGACCAGTCCTGCCCACAATTCCTCCGCATAGTCGTCCCAGTCGCGCCGAGGCCGTGCCGCGGCCTGCGCCCGGAGTTCCCGAAGCCGCTCGTGATCCGTCAGGAGCGTCCGCATGGCGCGCATCAGCGCGAGGTCGTCACGCGGGTCCACCAGCAGGCATCCGCCGTCGGCCGCGATCTCCGCCGTGCTCCCGAAGTCACTCGTGATGACCGGGACACCGAAAGCCAGCGACTCCCCGACAGGCAGCCCGAAGCCCTCGTGCAGCGACGGGAACACCGTGAACGCGGCTTCGCGGTACGACTCGACGAGCACGCGATCATCGACGTTGCGCAGTGCCTCGAAGCGGCGCCCCTTTCGACGGAGCGCGGCGATCCGCCGGTCGAACCGTCCCGTGTGGTGCGCTGAGCCGCCGCCGATGAATCGGAGTCGGAAGCGATGTCCGGTGCGCCAGAGCGCCTCAGCCGCGAAGAGCACGGCATCGTGGTTCTTCCGCGGCTCCTCACTGCCGACGCAGACGATCAGCGGGAGCTCGGAATCGGCGACCTCGTCGCCGGCCCGCTCGTGCAAGATCGGTGCGTCGACTGGAAGGGGGACGGCGACGACGTCGGGCCCGACGAGCCCCTGCGAGCTGAGCGACCCGACGAAGCCCTCGAACTCGGACGCGGCGGACCTGCTCACCCCGGCGAGGCGGTCGGCATGCTTCACCACGGACATGAACTCGACGAACCGGTCGGACTCCGCGCGATCGACCATGTCCCCGCTGACCACCGGGATCATGTCGTGCACGACGAATCCGACGCGGTTGCCCGAGTACATCGCGAGCCCGCGCAGCGGCCCGCACTGCGCTCGCTGCGGCACCTCGATGTGGACCATGACGCAGTCCACTGGTACGACGATCTCGTCATTCGGCGGCGTCGCCGTGGTCGACCCCGTCAACGAATCGGCCGAGTGCCAATCGAACAACGTGGATTCCTCGGCCGGCGTGAGTGATCGGAGGGAGCCATCCCGATCGGACCACACCACGAACTCGGTCGACTCGCGTTCCCGCCACCGGCGGGCGGTATGCCGTACCACGCGCTGGACGCCCGTGTTGTGACGCGTGCGCGCCGAGAAGTTGACGTCGACGACGACGGCGTCGCGCACGACGCGGAGCGTGGACCCGAGGGAGTTGTTGCGGATCGCGGCATCCCGACAGGCCGAGAGCACGACGGGGCGGAGGTCCTCCACGGCGACGAGGTCGAGCCTCCGTCGGAGTCGCTGGAGTTCCTCCGGGAGCGGGTACGCGCCCGAGACGGCCACGAACAACAGCCAGGTCGTCGGGTCCGCGCGGACCTCCTTGGCACGGGTCGCCAGGAGGGGGAGCAGCACGCCGGGGCCGCGACAACCCGCTTCCTCGAGTTCCGTCGCCGACAGCCCCATCACCTCGCCCGCGATGGCGAGGCGCTGCAGGAGCGCTCGCTCGAGCACGGCGGGATCGGTCACCCACGCCCGACCGCTCAACGGCGTCCCCGCCGGTCGGAACGCGTCAGCCGCGCAGTCACGATTCGCATGGTCGGGATCAACCCGATCTCCGCGACCTTGAGCTGCACGGTGCGCGCGTCGCGGAGGGGGCGTGTCACCCGCCACGAGAACGTCTCGTGAATGTTCGGGACCTCCGTCGCAAACGCATCGGCCGAGATCAGCCAGTCGTGGACGACGCCGTTTGCCTGGTCATCGACGAGCGACTGCAACCGTTGGTTCTCCGCAGCGAGCTGCTCCACCCTCGCTTCGAGTGCTGCTTTCGTCGGTGTCGCCATGGATCAGGCACCTTTCCAAACTGGCCGTGGCCGTCTCATCGAATCCTAGGGCGGGCAGGAGTAACGCCGACGGCCGCATCTGCGCGATCGAACGATTCAGGGGTTGATCACCGGCACGCAGAGCAACGTGTCCTCACGGTGATACAGCACGTCGACGCATTGTCCCTGGAAGACTTCGTACCCGTAGGCGTCGTTCTTCATCATCGCAGACAGCAGGATCGGTCCGCGTCCCTCCTTGTATGGGGCGGTGCGGATACCCCGGTCGAGAAAGAGCAGCTCGGGATTCTGCCAACCGAGGAAATGCTGTACCTGGACGACCTCGAGGTCGCGGAGCGCCTGAGCGTCCTCCAGCTGCTCGGCACGCGACCATCCGTACGGTGCGGCGAACGCGCTGGCCGCATGCAGCAGAGTGACCGCCAGGACGGCGACCGTCGCCACCGAACACGCCAACGGTCGCCACCTTCGGGAGCCCGAGGGGCGATCGAGCAGGAATCGAACGCCCAGGACGGCCATCGCCGCGAGGATCGGCACTCCGACGACCACACCCGGGAGGACGTGCCGGAACCAGACACGGTCGGAGACGAGCATCCACCAGGCAAGGAACACGGCGAGAGTCCCGACACCCCCGAGCATCGCAAGGAATCGCCCCCGATCGACGACAAGGAACTCGAATGATCCAGTGGTGCGTCGGGAACCGATCACCCAGACGACGATGCAGGCGACGACGGCGAACCCGACGATCGCGCTGAGTACCGGCGTTCCGAAGAACCCGTGGAGGAACACCTCAGCTCGCTCTCGGACATGCCCGCCGCCCCCGTCTGCGCCGGAGCCGTTGCTGAGTACGACGTCGAAATACGACGCCGTGAGTTGACGATAACCGTCGAGGCCGAGTGTGACCAGCTTGACCGCCTCCCACGTCAGAATGGGGATCGCGATACCCGCCACCAGCGCGAATGCACGCTTGAGCGCTCCGAGCCACCACGCGCGCCGCCATGCGAACGGCACGATCAGCAAGGCCCCGAGCCCGATCGCGGGGAGCGCGAGGAGGCCGAGGAGCTTCGTGGTGATGGCCAGGCCGAGCGCGACCCCCGAGAGCAATCGCGATCTCGGTAGGAGCAGAATCGCCGCGAGGATAAGCGCAGCCGCAGGGAACTCGCCGATCGCGTCGGCGAAACCGAACACGACCGTCGCAGGGTAGTCGGTTGCAGGGTTGATAGCGAGGAGGCCGACGAGCGCGGCGAGCGCGCCCCATCGCCCGGCGATGCGACGGCCGAGCAGTGCAGCGCTCACGACGAGCAGGACCGCGAAGGGAAGCGTCGCCCACCGTGCCGCCTCGATGGTGACGCCGAAGACCGCCATCGTCGCCGCGGTCGGGAGCAACACCGCGGGTCCGGTCGAGAGCAGCGGGTCGAATAGCACCACCGCCCCACCGCCCGCCCAGTCGGTCGATGCGTATCCATGGCCGGTGATCAGATTCACCGGTGCCTGCAGCACGTACGCCTCGTCGAAGCCGAGGGGTGCGACATAGACGTCGGCAACGAAGCTGAGCACGAGCCCGAGCCCGACAACACAGGAAAGGAACAGGAACAGCCAATCCGACGCCGAAGCAGGCCGGTCGAACCGCCGTCGCATCGCGTGCCCCGACGCGTTGGTGTCCTCCGAGGCAGTCTCATCACGTGCGCGGGTGCTCTGGACCATCCCGGAGAGTCTATGCGACGGCTTGCCTCGGTTAAGCGCTCACACAGGTGGACCGGTCGGAATCGTCGCGAGCGAGGGACCGGAGATCGGGACGATCGTCGGCTGCGCTCCTCCGTTCAGGACCAGCAGCCGATCCCATGATGTGACGGGGCGCTTCTGACCGTCGCGAAGCTGGAAGACGGTCGCCAGGTTCGGGTCCTTGGCGAAGAAGGCACCAGGAGTACTGGTCGGTGATGCGGGCAGCGCGCCGCAGGTCAGGGGGTCCAGCAACGTAGCCGCAAGCCCCAGCCCACCGGGGTCAGCGATCCGCCAGATCATGCCCTGGCCGCCGATCACGAAGGCGCCAGAGGGACCGCACCGGAGCACGATGCGAAGCAGGTCGGACGACGGGGTATACCCGGCGAGACGTTCGTTCGATTGCGTGGAATAGCCGGACGAACCCAGTTCAGCGGCAACCCCGAAGGACCCGACTGGAACCAGTCGCGAGGTTCCGTCCACCATGTAGACCTGAGGCGAAGCCGCCGATTTGACGAGCGCGCCAGGTTTGAGAAGCGGGGCGCCCCTCGGGATCGCGGAGAGCGCAGGGACGCCCATGGTCACGATCACCGGCGAGCGGTTGGCGTTCAACACGATAAGGGTGTCCATCGCATCGATGGGCCGCGCGACGCCCCCGCTGATCATGTAGACATCGGGCGCGAGTGCGGACTTCGCGAAGAGGGGACCGTCCTGCGTGAGCCCGTTGCGGGGCAGTGCCCCGCAGGTCATCGGATCCGCCGCCGTGATCTGCAGGCCGGACGAGGCGGCCTGGGTGAGTCGGGTGAGTTGTCCGTTCCCTCCGATGTAGGTGGCACCGGCGCAGTCCAAGATCGTGGACAGGATCCCGGCTCGGACCGGGTACGAGGCGAGGGTCGAGTCGACCTCGGTCGTCCACCCGCGGCTGCCCAGTTCGGCCGCGACGTCGAACGATCCGACCGGGATCCTCGCCGCAGTGCCGTCCACGAGGAATATCTGCGGCGACAAGGCGGACTTCACGAGCGAGCCCGGGCCGAGGACCGGGGCGCCGGTTCGGAACGATGCGAGTCTGGCGTCGGGGATCGCGACCACGTGTGGTGACACACGCGCATTGAGGGCAGTGACGATCGCCCACGTCGCGACGGGCCGCTTGGCGCCGCTACCGACGTAGTAGACGAGCGGCGACGCCGCGGACTTGACGAACGGCCCGATGGGCGCCCCGACTGGAAACTTCGCGAGTTGGGAGGGCAAGAGATCTGTCACTCCCGCACAGCTGAATCCGAGCGAGCCGGCTAGTTCGCAGCTCGGCACGTAGTGCCGCGCACCAGCATCCACGAGGAACACCTCGCTCGTGATCGGATCCCTGATCATCCCGTTGTACGTGCCGGCCACCGTCAATGAGTCGATGTAGCTCCGCGCCACCGTTTGGTAGGGGAAGAGCGGTCGCAGACTCTCGAGCGCCGACGCATCTGGCACGCGCACGCGCTTCGTACCGACGACGAGCCAAACCTCTGAGGAGTCGGCCGCCAGCACGAGGTCGGCCGTCATCAGGGTGCTGCCGAACCAGTCGCTGAAGATGCGCCAGAAGTTCCGGTTGCCGTACGCCGAGCAGCCGTCGCCCGTGCCGTACAGGTTGGCGAGGGCGGCGGCGTTCGGCCGGTACGGCGTGTAGATGTAGAGCGCGGCCGTCGCCTGGTTCTCGATGAAGACCGTGGACGCGCCGCACGCGGCGTTGGGGTGCCATTGGATGGTGTTGTTGCGACCCGCCTGGTAGCGCCAGTTCCCCGGGTTCGCCTGGTAGTTCTTGAACTGGTGGGCGGCGTTGTACACCTGGTTGTAGAAGCCGTAGTACTCGGCGTCGCAGGGTGCGGTGTCCGGGCACCCGTAGCCCGTCGCGCTCCGAAACTGGCGTGCCGACGGCCAGTCGTCGGAGACGAGCGCCTGCTCCTTCTCGAGGAGCGTGATCATGACCTGGGGGTTGATGCCGCACGCCTGGCTGACGAGGTAGATGATCGTGGCAGCCGACTGGTTCCCGCCGGGGTAGCTCGAGCACCGGGCATCCGCCGCACGGGAGAACGTGGTCTCTCGATAGTCCTTCAGGCAGGTGTAGCCCGCCCGGCAGGTCGGCACCTTCATCCGGAGGAACGCGTCGATCTGCGACTCGGTCATCGCGCCCTGGTTGTAGAAGACGCCGTCGCTGATGATGTGGCCGGCGTTGAACTGCGATCCGTCGAGCGCCTCGGCGTCGGACTCGCCCGGCCCCGGCGCGATCAGCGCACCCAGCAACGCGATCACCGCGATCACCGCCCAGCGCAGCGACCGAGACGGCCTCCTGACCGTCTCCCCATCGCGCCGATCGTTCGTGTTCCCCCGCACGGTTCCCCCTCCCGCGTGGTTCGAGTATTCCACGGGGACCGCTCTGAACACAGGATCATCGCCCCGTGGCGCCCGTGCGCGGCGTCCGGCGGCTGCGGCCTCGGCGAATAGAATGGTGTGTCCGCCCCGTCACGACCGAGGTTTCCTGTTGCCCAATTCCCGGCTGCTCATCGACGCCACAGCACTCCCCTCGGACAAGGGCGGCGTCGGCCGGTACGTCGAAGGGTTGCTCGGCGCGCTGGATCGGATCGCGCCCGCCTCGATCGTCGTGGCGTGCCAGCAGCGCGACGCGGACGCGTACGTCGCCGCGTATCCCGGGCTCCGGATCGTCCCGATCTCCCCCGGTACGCGCGTCGCGGGCTCCGCCTGCTCTGGGAGCAGGTGTCGCTGCCTCGCCTGGCTCGGCGCGAGGGGGTCGACGTCGTGCTCTCCCCGCACTACACGATGCCGCTGGTCGGACGCTTCCGTCGCGTCGTGACCCTGCACGACGCGACGTTCTTCAGCGATGCCGGCCTCCACCTCCCCGTGAAGGCCGCCTTCTTCCGGACCTGGATCAGGTACGCGCTCCGGCACGCGGACGCGGTCGTGGTGCCGAGCGCCGCGACGGCGTCCGAGCTGCGCCGCTTCGTCCCGCGCCAGTCCGCCGCGGTGCACATCGCGCACCACGGCGTCGACTTCGACGTGTTCCGGGTCCCGACGCCGTCCGAGCTGGTGGCGGTCCGGTCCTCCCTCGGCATCGGCGACCGCCCCTACGTCGCGTTCCTCGGCACGCTCGAACCCCGGAAGAACGTCACGGCCCTCATCGACGCCATGCCGGCGGTGGCGGAGCGGCTCGGCCCGGAGACGCCGGCGCTCATCCTCGCCGGCGCCACGGGCTGGGATTCGGCGATCGACGAGGCGATTGACCGCACGTCCCGCGATGCCACCGTCCTGAAGCCCGGGTACTTGCCGCTCGAGCAGCTCCGCGCGTTCCTGAACGGCGCCCTCGCGGTCGTGTACCCGAGCCTCGGCGAGGGATTCGGACTGCCAGTGGTCGAGGCGATGGCCAGCGGCGCCTACGTCATCACGACGCGGCGGCTGGCGCTGCCCGAGGTGGGCGGCGACGCGGTCGACTACAGCGACGTCGATGCCCGCTCGATCGCCGATCGAATCCTCGTCGCCGCCGGTGATCCGGTGACGACGCAGCGCCTGCGCGAGGCTGCGGAGTCGCGGGCGAGCACGTTCACCTGGGAGGCGAGCGCCCGGGTCCACCTGGCGGCCGCCGATCTCGTCGGATCGGAGGCGATCGATGGCTGAGCTCGCGGTCATCACGGTGACGTACCGCTCGTCCTCGGTGCTCGACGCGTTCCTCTCGAGCCTGGCCGAGGCGACCGAGGCGCCGATCGAGGTGCACGTCGCCGACAACAGCGTGGGCACCGATCCGTCCCTGCGCGACGTCGTCGCGTCCCACCCCGAGGTGCTGCTGCACGAGCTCGCCGAGAACGGCGGGTACGGGACGGCGATCAACGCGGTCGCGCGAACGGTCGGACCGGACATCCGCTGGCTCGTGATCGTCAACCCGGACGTCGAATTCGCACCCGGCAGCATCGACCTGCTGGTCGATGCGGCGACGCGCCACCCGAGGGGCGGCGCGTTCGGACCAACTATCCTGACCGCCGACGGCGAGGTCTACCCCTCCGCCCGAAGCCAGCCCTCGCTGCGCATCGGCGTGGGCCATGCCCTCGCCCACTCCCTCTGGCCGGACAACCCTTGGTCGCGCCGGTACCTGCTCCACGAGCGCGAGCGGGTGGAACGGCCGGCGGGATGGCTCTCCGGGGCGTGTCTGCTCGTCTCGCGGGACGCGTTCGAGGAGGTCGACGGGTTCGACGAGCGGTTCTTCATGTACTTCGAGGACGTCGACCTCGGCCGCCGCCTCGCGCAGGCGTCCTGGGAGAACGTGTACGTCCCGTCCGCCACCGTCACGCACGCGGGTGCGCACTCCACCGACCAGGCCCGCGAGCGCATGGTCAAGGCGCACCACGACAGCGCCTACCTCTACCTCCGGAACCGGTATCCGGGGCGGAGGAACGCTCCGCTCCGACTCGCGCTGCGGTTCGGACTCTCCGTCCGCGCGCGAGTGTTCAGCCGCCGGTCAGCAGCCCGACAGTAGGATCGGATCGATCTTGAGCACCCCCTCCCCCACCGAACCAGAGGCACGAACGAGCATGACGTCATCCCCGCCGCCGGACGAGGTCCCGCAGCCGCCAGCCGGCATGCAGGGCGCCCCCGGCCTGATGCTGCGCATCGTCAAGGACTACCGCGTCGCGTTCCTGATCGTGGGCACGATGAACACGGTGATCGGCTTCGCGTGGTTCGCCCTCTTCCAGGCGACGGTGGGCCAGCTCTACGGGTACATGGTCACGCTCGTGTGCGCCCACGTGGCGAGCGTGCTCTGCGCGTTCGTGCTCTACCGCCGCTTCGTCTTCCGCGTCCGCGGGCACCTGTTCCGCGACCTCGCCCGGTTCTGGTCGGTCTACCTCGTCTCCCTCGGCATCAACGCGGCACTGCTGCCGCTGCTGGTCGAGTTCGCGCATCTCGAGCCGATCATCGCGCAGGCGCTCATCGTGTTCGTCACCACGCTCGTCAGCTTCTTCGGTCACCGCGACTTCTCCTTCCGCCGCCCCCGCCCGCACAAGGGCATGACCAACGAGGAGCCGGCGCAATGACCCGGGTTTCGATCGTCGTCCCCGCCTACAACAACGCGGACCACATCGAGGAGACGCTGCATTCGATCGTGTCCCAGACGCACGCCGATCTGGAGATCATCGTGGCGGACCACTCGTCGACGGACGGCACCAGGGCTGTCGTCGAGCGGTTCGCGGACGACCCGCGCCTCACCATCGTGGACACGCCCTCGGGCGGCGGGGCCCCGCGCAACTGGGATCGCGTGACGCAGCTAGCCACCGGCGACTTCATCAAGCTCGTGTGCGGAGACGACCTCCTCGACCCGACGATCGTCGAGCGCCAGGTCGCCGTGCTCTCCGAGGACGACCGTGTGGCCCTGACGTCCGTGCGCCGCAGCATCGTCGACGCCGAGAGCCGGCCCGTGATCCGGGCGCGCGGTCTCGGCGGCGCACTCAACGGGCGCGTGCCGGGCACGCAGGCGATCCGCGCCACCGTCCGGGCGGGCAGCAACCTGCTCGGCGAGCCGGCGTGCGTCATGATGCGCCGCGATGCGCTCGAGGCGGCCGGATTCTGGGATCCGCGGTTCCCGTACCTCATCGACGAAGCCACCTATGCCCGCGTCCTGCTCACGGGGGACTTCGTGGGCATCCCCGAGCCGCTGGCATCCTTCCGGATCAGCCAGTCGCAGTGGAGCGTCGCCCTCACCAAGCAGCAGTACGAGCAGGCCGCGGGCTTCCACCGGTGGATGCACGACACCCGCCCGGACGTGGTGAGCCGGAGCGACCTGGCCGTCGGCAACGCGCTCGCCCGCGCGAACGCCAGCGGACGACGACTCACCTACGTCGCGCTCCAGCGTCGCATGAGCAAGTCCGCATGAGACGGGTCGCCCACGCGATCCACGTGGCGTGGACGCGGAACGACCTCCTGCTCTACGCCTTCACGGCGATCGCGACGTTCGCCGTCACCTGGTTCGCCCTCGATCTCGGTGCGGCACGCCTCGACGTGCCGTTCGAGTACAGCGGCGACGCCCTCGCCGTCGGTGCCCACGTCAAGACCACCCTCGAGACGGGTTGGTACGAGTTCCAGTCGCTCCTCGGCGCCCCCTTCGGCCAGACGTACAACGACTTCCCGCAGGCCGACAACCTCCACCTCATGGTCGTCAAGGTCATCGGCCTGTTCACGAACGACTGGGCCGTCGCCCTGAACGTGTACTACATCGTCGGGTTCCTCCTCGTCGCGCTCGCCGCGATCTGGTTCTTCCGGCTCCTCGGGATCGGCCGGCTCCTCTCGTCCGCGCTCTCGATCGCGTTCGCCATCGCCCCGTACCACTTCATGCGCGGCGAGGGCCACCTGTGGCTCGCCTCGTACTACGGGGTTCCGCTCGGCATCGGCCTGCTGGTGCTCCTGCTCCAGCGGCGACCCCTCTGGGGCCGGGGGTCCGCCCGCAACCCGGTCGTAGCGTGGATCCTGAGTCCCGCGACCCGGACCATTCTCTTCGTCGCGATCCTCGTCACCTCCGGCTCGTACTACGGGATCTTCTTCCTCGTCCTGCTCGCGGTCACGGGCATCGCCGTCCTGATCCGGGATCGCGACTGGCGGTCGTTCTGGGGCGCGGTCGCGGCCGGGGTCGTCGCGGTCGGCGTCCTGCTCGCGAACATGCTGCCGGACCTCGTCTACGGATGGGTGAACGGCCCCAATCCCGGCGGCCTCGAGCGGAACCCGGTCGAGTCGGAGATCTACGCCCTGAAGCTCACGCAGCTGCTGATGCCGTGGCCCGGTCACCGCATCCCGTTCCTGCATACTGCGCGTGCCGCGTACGACGACCACTATCCGCTCCTCTCCGAACGGCCCGCCCTCGGGGCCCTCGGCGCGCTCGGACTCACAGTCGGGTTCCTGGTACTGGCCTACCTCGCCTTCGCGTGGCGCGACATGCAGCGGCGAACCGCCCCGGCGAAGCAGCTCATCGAGCGCGTCGGATGGCTCTCGGGACTGATGTTCACGGCGTTCCTGCTCTCGACCGTCGGAGGGCTCTCGACCGTCATCTCGTTCGCCACATCGGCACTCCGCGGGTGGAACCGGATGTCCATCGTGATCGCGCTGCTCGCGCTCGGGATCGTCGGCCTCTTGCTGGACGCGCTCCTGCGGAAGCTCGGACGCCGATGGAGCTGGGGCACCGTGCGGCGGGCGATCGCGTCCGCGGTCGCGGCGGCGCTGCTCGTCGGCGTCGCCTTCGTCGATCAGACGCCGGCCGACCTCACCGCGTCCCGCGCCGCGGCGGCCGAGGCCTTCGCGGCGGATGCCGCGTGGATCGACGACGTCGACGACCAGCTCGAGCCCGGGGCGATGGTGCTCCAGCTGCCCTACGTCCCGTTCCCCGAGAGCGCGTCCGCCACGGGGGTGCTCGGCTCCGAGGAACTGGTCCCGTACCTCCATTCGACCGACATCCGCTGGTCGGGGGCCGGCATCAAGGGACGTCCGCGAAGCGACTACCCGCGGGCGCTCGAGCAGTTCCCGGGCGACGACGTCGCCGTCCTCGCTGCGACGGCCGGCTTCGACGGCATCATGGTCGATCGACGGGCAGCGGTCGAACCGACCGACGAACTCGAGGAGGGGATCAGCGCCGCCACCGGGGAGGCGCCCCTCGAGAGCCCGAACGAGCGGTACGCGTTCTTCTCGGTCGCGGGGCTGAAGTCGTCGATCGAGTCCAGCACCACGGCCGACGAGCGCGCCCGCGTCACGGAGCTGGTCACGGACCCGGTCACGGTCTATCCCTCCGAGGGGTTCACGGTCGGCACGGCCGAGGACGGCTATCCGCAGTACACGACCGTCCTGCCCGAAGCCGAGCTCCGGCTCGTCAACCCGTCGGACGGCGACGTGGCGGCCACGATCGTCTTCACCGCCGTGAGCGATGAGGAGGCCCGCTCCGAGGCGCACGTGCTCGGGCTCACGGTGCCGGTGTCCTCGTCTCCCGAGCCCGGTACCGCGCAGACCAGCTTCCACCTCACGGTCCCGGCGGGAACGCACGAACTCGGGATCGAGAACGGCACCGGCGGCCGGCTCGTCATCGAGAATCCCCGTGTGGTCCCGGACGAGGTGACCTCGTACCTCGATCGGGTCGCAGGCGTTCGATGACGCCGCCGTCCATCCCGACCGCCCGAACCCCAGATGCTAGGCTCGTCAGTCGTGCCAGAGCGGAGTGAACCAGTGAACGCATCCCCGCACTCGATCTCGATCGTCATCCCCGTCTACCAGGGGGAGCGGACGCTGGCATCCGTCATCGACGAGATCCTCCCGATGGCTCAGCCGACCGTCACCCCCGAGGGCAACGAGTTCGTGGTCGTCGAGGTCCTGCTGGTCTACGACAACGGCCCGGACCAGAGCGACCGCGTCATGCGGGAGCTCGAGCAGACGAACGAGATCGTCCGCAACGTCTGGCTGAGCCGGAACTTCGGACAGCACGCGGCGACGCTCGCCGGCATGGCCTCCAGCGGCGGCGACTGGATCGTGACGCTGGACGAGGACGGACAGCACGATCCGAGCGAGATCTCTACCATGCTCGACAGCGCGCTCCGGCAGCGGGCGGATGTCGTCTACGCGAAGCCGACGAACGAGGCGCCGCACGGTTTCTTCCGGAACACCGCATCGAAAACCGCGAAGTGGGTGCTCACGAAGGTGTTCGGCAACCCGAACGCTCCGGAATACCAGAGCTACCGGCTGGTGCTCGGCTCAATCGGCCGGAGCGTGGCGGCGTACTCGGGGTCGGGTGTGTACCTCGACGTCGCCATGGGCTGGGTGGCCTCGAAGATCGTCACCTCGCCCGCCGTCCTGCGCGACGAGGGCGACCGCACGTCGGGCTACTCGCTCACCAGGCTCATCTCGCACTTCCGGCGCATGGTCGTCTCGAGCGGAACCAGGGGCCTCCGGCTGGTCACCGGCCTCGGAGTGGTCATCGCCGTCATCGGGTTGATCATGGCGCTGTTCGTCCTGATCGAACGCCTGATGGGTGCCGTCGACGCCGAAGGTTGGGCGTCGATCATCGTCGTCCTCCTCCTGACCTCCGGCGCGATCCTCTTCTCCCTCGGCATCATCGCCGAGTACATCGGGGTCAACGTCAACATGGCCATGGGCAAGCCTCCATACCTGATCACGTCCGACCCTGCGAATGGACCGCTGAATCGACCGCGCCGCCGATCGTGATGCGTCGTCTCGCGTGGGTCGTCGGCGGCAGCGGACTGCTCGGGTCGGCGGTCCGCCGGTCGATCGCGATGCGCCCGGACTGGAGCCTCGCCGCTGCGCCCGGCCTCCCATGGGCGGACGATGAGGCGCTCAGGCTCGCCGCTCGTTCGACCGCCCGACGACTGGTCGAGGACGCCGGTCGCGACGGTGCATCCTGGGCCGTGATCTGGGCCGGCGGTTCCGTCGTCACGTCGAGTTCGAACGGAAGCGGTCGATGCGGAGCTCGCCCAGTTCCGGCTCGTCGTCGACGAGATCGCGGACGCCGCACGGGACTCGTCGGCACCGGGGGCGTTCTTCTACGCCTCCTCGGCCGGCGGCGTCTACGCGGGGTCCGCGTCGCCTCCGTTCACGGAGCAGACGCCGATCGCTCCGCTCTCGCCCTACGGAAGGTTCAAGGCGGAGGCGGAGGCGGTCGTCGACCGCACGCTCACGCCCGTCGGGGTTTCGTCCGTCGCAGGTCGCATCTCGAACCTGTACGGACCGGGACAGCGGCTCGACAAGCCCCAGGGGCTCATCTCCCACCTCGCACGCGCGCAGTTCACGCCCACCCCGACGTCGATCTACGTCCCGCTCGACACCTTGCGGGACTACCTGTACATCTACGACTGCGCGGAACTCATCCTGGACGTCGTCGATCGGGCTCTCGATCGTTCCGACGGCTCGACGCCGTCGATGACGGTGAAGAACCTCATCTCGGGCCGCGCCGTGACGATCAGCGCGCTGCTCGGCGTGATGCGGAGCATCGTGAAGGCCCATCCTCACGTGATGCTGGGCGCATCGGCGTCCGCTGCGTTCCAGGCGGTCGATCTGCGGTTGGCGAGCGTCGTGTGGCCGGACCTCGATGCGAGGACGCTGACGACGCTCGACGTGGGCATCGACGCGACGCTGCGCGACGTGCTCGCCCGCGTGCAGGCCGCCGGCCGGTAGGCGGCCTCGACCGGCGGGCCTCGACGGCCCGCCGACGCGAGACGGAGACGCTCAGTCGAGGAGCGAGAAGAGGTAGCGACCGTAACCGCTCTTCTTCAGCGGCTCGGCGAGACGTCGCAGCTGTGCGTCGTCGATCCATCCCGCGCGCCAAGCGATCTCCTCGATGCAACCGATCTTGTTGCCCTGGCGATCCTCGATGACCTTGACGTACTCGCTCGCCTGCATCATCGACTCGAACGTGCCCGTGTCGAGCCAGGCCGTGCCCCGGTCGAGGATCTGCACCTTCAGGCGGCCTTCGTCGAGGTAGCGCTGGTTCACGGTAGAGATCTCGAGTTCGCCGCGAGCGCTCGGAGTGATCGACTTCGCGATCTCGACGACCTGGTTGTCGTAGAAGTACAGGCCGGGAACCGCGTAGTTGCTCTTCGGTCGAACGGGTTTCTCCTCGATGGAGAGGGCGCGGAACTCCTCGTCGAACTCGACGACGCCGTAGGCCTGCGGGTCGGAGACGTGGTACGCGAAGATCGTCGCGCCATCGATCTCGGAGTTGGCGCGGAGCGAGCTACCGAGCCCCGAGCCGTGGAAGATGTTGTCACCGAGGACCAGGGCGACGCCCTCGTCGCCGATGAACTCCTCGCCGATGATGAACGCCTGCGCCAGGCCGTCCGGCGATGGCTGGATCGCGTACTGCAGGTCGAGTCCGAGTTCCGAGCCGTCCCCGAGGAGCGCCCGGAACTGGGCGTTGTACTCCGGCGTGGTGATGATGAGGATCTCGCGGATGCCCGCCATCATGAGGGTCGACAGCGGGTAGTAGACCATCGGCTTGTCGTAGATGGGCATCAGCTGCTTCGAGATGCCCTTGGTGATCGGCCAGAGCCGGGTACCGGATCCGCCGGCGAGGATGATTCCGCGCATGTCAGTTCGCCTTTCCGAGGAGTGCGTAGAAGGAGCGGACGTCCTCCCACTGCGGCAGGAGTCCGTCGCGCTGTGCTTCGGCGAGCGTCGGCGCCTCCCGGTCCTTCGGCGAGAGGAGCAGCTCCTCGGAGGGGAGTCCGAAGTCGAGGCCGATCTCGGGGTCGAGCGGGTCGACCCCGTGCTCGCGGCCCGGCGCGAACGTGCTGGATACGAGGTAGCTCACGGTCGCGTCATCCGTCAGGGCGACGAAGCAGTGCCCGAGGCCCTCGGAGATGTAGACGGCGCGACGATCGCGATCGTCGAGGAGGACCGAGTCCCACTGCCCGAAGGTGGGCGACCCGACCCTGATGTCGACGATGAAGTCGAGTACGGCGCCGCGCATCGCGGTGACGTACTTCGCCTGCCCGGGTGGGACGTCCGCGAAGTGGATACCGCGGACGACACCGCGACGGGACACCGACACGTTGGCCTGCGCGATCTCGACGCGGTGTCCGATGACCTCCTCGAGCGCGTCGAACCGATACCACTCGAGGAACAGGCCGCGATCATCGCCGAACTGGTTCGGCGTGATCTCATAGCTGTCGGGGACGGCGAGTTCTCGGATGCGCACCGGTCGATCCTACCTGCAGGCCGGGCGTCCGGCCGCGGCAGGCGCTCACGGCACCCGACCGACCGAGGGGCCGACGGTAGACTCGTCGGAGGTCCCGATCGATTGGAACGCCCCTCCCATGAAGCTGCTCGTCACCGGCGGTGCCGGATTCATCGGCTCGAACTTCGTCCGCTACGTCCTCGCGAACACCGACCACTCGGTGACCGTGCTCGACAAGCTGACCTACGCCGGCAACCTCGCCTCGCTCGACGGACTCCCCGCCGACCGGTTCGCCTTCGTCCGAGGCGACATCTGCGACACCGAGCTCGTGGATCGCCTCTTCGCCGACCACGACGCCGTGGTGCACTACGCCGCCGAGAGCCACAACGACAACTCCCTCGCCGACCCCCGGCCGTTCCTCGACACGAATATCATCGGGACGTACACCCTCCTCGAGGCCGCCAGGCGGCATGATCGCCGGTTCCACCACATCTCCACCGACGAGGTCTACGGCGACCTCGAGCTCGACGACCCCGCGAAGTTCACCGAACTTACGCCGTACAACCCCTCGAGCCCGTACTCCTCGACGAAAGCGGGCAGCGACCTGCTCGTGCGCGCCTGGGTGCGCTCGTTCGGTGTGCAGGCCACCATCTCCAACTGCTCGAACAACTACGGCCCCTACCAGCACGTCGAGAAGTTCATCCCCCGACAGATCACGAACGTGCTGCGCGGCGAGCGCCCCAAGCTGTACGGCACGGGCCAGAACGTGCGCGACTGGATCCACGCCGACGACCACTCGTCGGCGGTCCTCACCATCCTGGAGCGAGGCGAGATCGGCGAGACCTACCTCATCGGCGCGAACGGTGAGCGGAACAACAAGGACGTCGTGGAGCTGATCCTCTCGCAGCTCGGCCGTCCTGCTGACGCCTACGACCTCGTCGTCGACCGTCCGGGCCACGATTTGAGGTACGCGATCGACTCGACCCGGCTCCGGAGCGAACTGGGCTGGGCCCCGGCATTCGAGGACTTCGAGGCCGGCCTCGCCGACACCATCGCCTGGTACCGCGACAACGAGGCGTGGTGGGCGCCTCAGAAGGACGCGACCGAGGCGAAGTACTCCGCCCAGGGCCAGTGACCGGCATGCGGATCCTGGTCACCGGCGCGGGCGGCATGCTCGCTCGCGACCTCGTCGAGGCGCTCGGCGGCCATGGGGTCACGGCGCTCGGTCGTGCCGCGCTCGACATCACCGACCGCGATGCGGTGCGTGCGGCGGTGGCAGGGCACGACGTGATCGTGAACACTGCGGCCTACACGGATGTGGACGCGGCGGAGACCTCGGAGGACCTCGCCCACGCGGTCAACGCCCAGGGTCCAGCCTTCCTGGCGGCGAGCGCCCGGGAGCACGGTGCCCGACTGATCCACGTTTCGACCGATTACGTCTTCGGGGGCGACGCGACCGAGCCGTACTCGGAGGCCGCACCCGTCGCACCGAGGTCCGCGTACGGACGCACCAAGGCCGACGGCGAGCGGCTCGCCCGGGAACTCCACCCGGATGGGACGAGCATCGTGCGGACGGCCTGGTTGTACGGGCGCCACGGCTCGAACTTCGCGCGCACCATGCTCCGGCTCGCCGCGGAGCGGGAGACCTGGCAGGTGGTCGACGACCAGGTCGGGCAGCCGACGTGGTCTGCCGATCTCGCCGGGCGCATCGTCGAGATGATCGACCGCGACGTCCCCGCCGGCATCTACCACGGCACGAACTCCGGGTCGACGACCTGGTTCGGCTTCGCGCAGGCGGTGTTGGAGGAGTCGGGCCTGGATCCAGCGCGGATCTCGCCGACCGACAGTTCGTCGTTCGTCCGGCCCGCACCTCGCCCGGCGTACTCCGTGCTCGGCCACGCCGGGTGGGCGGCGGTGGGCCTGAGCCCGATGCGGCCCTGGGATGCCGCCCTCGCAGACGCGGTCGCGACGGGCGCGCTGTCGGGATGATCCCGCCGGGACGTCTGCGATGACCAGGACGCTCGAGGTCGTCCTCGACCAGCTCATCGCTCCGGTTCCAGGAGGGATCGGCCGATACACCAAGGAGCTCGGACGCGCCTTGACGGCGACCGCTCCCCCGGACTGGGAGGTGGCCGGGCTGCTCTCGATGACGAGTACGGCGGACGTCCGCGCGATCGAGCTGGAGGTTCCCGGGCTCGCCGGTATCCGCCGCACCCCATTGGAACGTCGGCTCCTCGCGCGCGCGTGGGAGCGCGGCCTCGGTGTCGGGCGGAGGCCCGGCACGAGCCTCCACGCGACGAGCCTGCTCGCTCCCCTCCGCGCGCGGCGCCGCGGCGACGCCCCGACGGTCGTCACCGTGCACGACGTCGTCCCGTGGACGCACCCGGAGACGCTCACCCCGCGGGGCGCGGGCTGGCATCGGATCATGGCCGAACGCGCCGCGAGGTTCGCCGATGCGGTGGTCGTCCCGACGCGGGCCGTGGCCGACCGGCTCGGCGACCTGCTGCCGTTCGGCGACCGGCTCCACGTGGTCCCGGGCGCGGCCAGTTCGGACCTGGCGCTGCCCACGGACGCCGGCGTTCGGGCGGACGCGCTCGCGCTGCCCGACCGCTTCGTGCTCGCCGTGGGCACCCTGGAGCCTCGGAAGGGGCTCGGCCGGCTCATCGAGGCATTCGGCGCCCGAGCGGCTGCGACGGACGTGCCGCTGCTCATCGCCGGCCCGGCCGGCTGGGGGACCTCGACGTCGCGGCGATGGCCTCGGCAGCCGGCGTCCCTGCCGGCGGCGTTCGGGTGCTGGGCCGCGTCTCCGAGGAGGACCTCGCCGTGCTCTACGCCCGTGCGACGGCCTTCGCGATGCCGAGCCTCGCCGAGGGGTTCGGCCTGCCGATCGTCGAGGCCTTCTCCCACGGCACCCCCGTCATCCACTCGGACGACCCCGCGCTCGTCGAGGTGGCCGGCGGAGCGGGTGTCACCGTGCCGATCGGCGACGGCGGGACGGCCTACGCCGACCGCCTCGCCCACGCCATCGCCGCGGTCGTGGACGACGAACGCGCTCGAGACCGGCTCGGCCGGCTCGGCGTCGAACGCGCGCGCGCGTTCGATTGGCGGGAGTCCGCCGATCGTGTGTGGGCGCTGCATCGCGAACTCGCCTGACGCGCCGCGCTCCCGTCAGCCTGCAGCCGGTTCCTCGGTCTCGGGCAGCAGGACCTGCGCATCGATGAGCTCGCGCGCGTAGGCCCAGTCCGGCTCCTCCGGATCGAAGTCCGGCGGAACGAGCGCGACCCGGACCACCGGGAGTTCCTTGGTCTTCGAGGCGAGGTCGACGAAGTAGCCCAGCATCGATTGCGGGATGTCGGTCTTCACGACCTGTGCTCCGGCCGTGGCCACCGCCTGGAACTTCGAGAGCACGTTCGCCGGGTTGAACTGGTGGAGGATCGCGTCCTGGAGCTCGGCCTGTCGCGCCATCCGGTCGTAGTCGCTCGTCTCGTACCGCGAGCGGGCGTACCAGAGCGCGTGGTAGCCGTCCAGCACCTGCGTCCCGGGTTCGATCCACTCGGTGATCTCCACCGGTTCCCCGTCCTCGTCGTGCCCCGCCCCCATGGGGACGCGATCCGCGACGTCGATGGTGACCCCGCCGAGGGCGTCGACGAGGTCCGCGAACCCCTGCATGTCGATGATGACGTAGTACTGGATGTCCAGGCCCGTGATGCCTTCGACTGCATCGCGCATGGCCTCGATGCCGGGCTCGCTGCCGTTCGCGTCGGCGTCCGGGTACATCTCGGGGCTCTTCAACTCGACCTCGGTGTAGATCGAGTTCAGCATGCACGCGTCGACCTCGCACCCGTCGATGGCGCCGTAGCCCTCCGGGTACACGTCGTACAGCGGAGAGGACTCCGGGAACGGGACGTCTTCGAGGTTGCGGGGCAGCCCGATGGTCACGGCCTGTCCGGTGGTCGCGTCGATGCTCACCACGTTGACGCTGTCGGGCCGCATGCCCTCGCGATCGGGCCCCGCGTCTCCGCCCAGCAGCATGATGTTGTACCGGCCGTTCTCGTCGGGCGGAACGGGAGGACCCGATGCGAAGACGGCCGACAGGAAGCCGCTCGCGGTCGTCGCGATCACGGCACCGTAGGCAGCGCTCCCGGCGACGAACACCATGGCTGCGACGCCGAACGCGGCGATCAACGCCCTCGCGGACGGCTTCGCCTTGACCAGGCGCACGAGCCGCAGAGTGTCCAGCCCGAGGATCACCCAGAGCACCGCGTAGAACACGGCGGCGAGGGCGATGGCCCACAGCCCGAGGGTGCTCGTCACCGCCGTGTAGAAGACCGTCGGCCACGCGAGCCAGGCGACGATCGCCAGGAGCGCGAGGCCCCACAGCACGAGCGTCGCCCGCAGCCCGAAGCGGCCCAGCCGGCGGTTCCCGGCGAGCGATTGCGCCGATCCGGGAACGAGGAGGTTGAGCACCACGAGCCACCACCCGCGTCGCGTCATCACCTCGCGCGACGTGGTGTCGGGGAAGCGGATCGGGCTGGCGGCCAGGCTCATAGCGACCGCTTCAGCCGAACGTTCTTCTCCTCGACGGCGACGACGAGCGACGCGGCGAAGTCGTCGAGGCGCGCGGTGAGCGCGGCGTCCCCGCTGCCGAGCACGCGTGCGGCCAGGAGCCCGGCGTTCCGGGCGCCACCGATCGAGACGGTCGCGACGGGGATGCCCGCCGGCATCTGGACGATCGACAGCAGCGAGTCGAGCCCGTCGAGACGGGCGAGCGGGACCGGGACCCCGATGACGGGCAGCGTCGTGAGCGAGGCGAGCATGCCCGGAAGGTGCGCGGCACCGCCGGCCCCGGCGATGATGACCCGCAGCCCCCTGCCCGTGGCCTCGCGCCCATAGGACATGAGCTTCTCGGGCGTGCGGTGCGCCGACACGACCTCGACCTCGTACGGGATCGCGAACTCGGCGAGCGCCGCCGCCGCGTCCTGCATGACGTTCCAGTCGGAGTCGGAGCCCATAACGACGCCGACGATCGGGTTGGGGGTCTGCTCGGTCACCCGCCGATCCTACGATGGCGGGCCTGTGAGTTCACGCATGCCACGCGTCCCCCGGCGATCGGGGCGGAACCTCCGACGACCTCGACGCCGGACCACTAGGGTAGTCACTCGAACGGGGGTATTCGGGAGGAGCGGGATGCCGACTCGACTACGGGTGGTGGTCGATGCGCTGGTCGCGCCGGAGTCCGCCCACGCCGCCCGCTACACGCGCGACCTCACGCGCGCGCTCGTGCGCCGGGCACCGACCGGAACCGAGGTGGCGGGGATCGTCTCGTCGTCACCGCCATGGGAGTACGAGGAGATCGAACGACTCGTCCCGGGGTTGGTCGACCTCTACAAGACGTCGCTGTCGCGGCGGGAGCTCCGGGCCGCGTGGCAACTCGGCGTCACGACCTCCCCCGGCGGGGGCATCATCCATGCGCCCACCCTGCTCGCCCCGTTGCGCCGCTTGCCGAGCGAGGGCGACCAGGTCGTCGTGACCGTGCACGACCTGGACGCGGCGACGCATCCGGAGGCCCTGCCGAGCGGTGAGGCCGCCTGGCGCCGCGCGATGCTCAAGCGCGCGCGGCGCCGCGCCGACGCCGTCGTCGCGACCTCGCACGCGCTCGCCGCCGAACTCGACGAGAAGTACGGGTTCGGCAGCCGTCTCCGCGTGATCAGCCCCGCTGCCCGCTCCGGCATGGACGTACCGGGCGACGAGGAGCGGCGCGCGGCGCTGGCGCTACCCGACACCTACGTGCTGGCGGTCGGATCCCTCGATCCGCGCACCGGGATCCCGGACCTGCTCGCGGCGCTGTCCCGGCCCGGCGTGCCCGACGTACCGCTGGTGGTGGTCGGGCCGGCGGCCTGGGGCGACCGCCACCTCGCGGCCACGGCCGAGGCGCTCGGCGTGCGGCCGGGCCGGGTGCGCGTGCTCGACGGGTTGCCCGATGCGGAGTACGGCACCGTCCTCCGTCACGCCACCGCGTTCGTCGCACCGTCCCCCCGAGGCGGCGATCCGGCGCTCCTGATCGAAGCCTTCGCCGCGGGGCTCCCGGTCGTGCACACTGACGCGCCCGTGTTCCTCGAGACGGCCGCCGGTGCGGGCCTCGCGGTGCAGGCGAGCGATCGCGCACCGAGGCCGGACGCACTGGCGGACGCGCTCGGGCGAGTGCTCGAAGACGCCGATCTCGCCGGTCGACTCCACGTCGGCGCCCTCGATCGGGCGCGCGCGTTCAGCTGGGACGACGCCGCGGAGCGGGTCTGGCAACTGCACGCCGACCTCTGAGAGGCGCTCGCTCTAGCCCTGGAACACCGCCGCCGCCGCGCGGGCCTCGTACACGACCTCGTCGAGGTCGTCGCCGACCGCGGTGACGTGGCCGACCTTGCGGCCGGGGCGCGGGTCCTTGCCGTAGTTGTGCACCTTCGCGGTGGGGTGCCCGGCCATGGCGGCCGCGTAGCGGTCGGCGAGGCTGCCCTCCTCGGGCCCGCCGAGGATGTTCACCATGACCGACCACGACCGGTGGGTGCCGGTGCCGCCGAGCGGGAGGTCGAGCACGGCCCGCAGGTGCTGCTCGAACTGGCCCGTGGTGGCGCCGTCCATCGACCAGTGCCCGCTGTTGTGCGGCCGCATGGCGAGCTCGTTCACGAGCACCCGGTCGTCGGTGGTCTCGAAGAGCTCGACGGCGAGCACGCCGGTGACGCCGACGCCCTCCGCGACGGCGATCGCGATGTCGGCGGCGACATCGGCGACCCGGCCCGCGGAGCGCGGCGCCGGCGCGATGACCTCGCTGCACACGCCGCCGACCTGCACGGTCTCGACGAGTGGCCACGCGGCCACCTCGCCGCTCGGGCGGCGGGCGACGAGCTGGGCGAGCTCGCGGCGGAACTCGACCTTCTCCTCCGCGAGGAGCGCGCCGTCGCGGCCGTCCTCGGCGATGGCGGCGAACCACTCGGCGACCTCGGCCGCCGAGCGCACGACGCGCACGCCCTTGCCGTCGTAGCCGCCCCGGGGGGTCTTCACGACCGCGGTGCCGCCGTGGTCGGCGATGAACGCGTCGAGCTCGGCCGGCGTGCGCACGCGCGCCCAGTCGGGAACCGGCAGGCCGAGCTCGGAGAGCCGCTCGCGCATGAGCAGCTTGTCCTGCGCGAACCGGAGCGCGTCGGGCCCGGGTCGCACGGCGACGCCGGCGTCGACGAGGGCGCGCAGCACGTCCTGCGGCACGTGCTCGTGGTCGAACGTGACGACGTCGACCTGCTCCGCGAAGTCGAGCACCGCGGCGACCTCGGTGTAGTCGCCGACGCGGTCGGCCGCGAGCGCCGCGGACATGCCGTCGGCCTCGGCGAACACCCGCAGGTCGACCCCGAGCTCGATGGCGGCGGGGATCATCATCCGCGCCAGCTGTCCTCCGCCGATCACTCCGACCCGCACTGCGCCCGCCTTCCGTCCGCTGATTCCGCGGCGCGAGCGCACCGCCTTCCCAGTCTACGTTCGCGCCGCGCGACTAGGATGTGCCGGTGACCCCGCGCGCCACCGCACTGCTCTCCCGGGCGTGGGAGGGGTTCGTCGCCTACCTGGTGAAGTTCGGCGTGGTGGGGGTCATCGGACTCGTCATCGACGTCGCGGTGTTCAACGCACTGCGCCTCGGCGTGCTCGGCGACGGCTGGGTGCAGTCGCCCCTCGGCGCGAAGACGGTGTCGACGAGCGTCGCCATCCTCTGCAACTGGCTCGGCAACCGCTACTGGACGTTCCGCGAGCATCGCCGGCGCGACTTCCTGCGCGAATTCGCGGAGTACGTGGTCGTCTCGCTCGGCGGCATGGCGATCTCGCTCGCGTGCCTCTGGATCAGCCACCACGTGCTCGGCCTCACGAACCTGCTGGCCGACAACATCTCGTCGAACGTCATCGGCCTCGGCCTTGGCACGGCGTTCCGGTTCCTGCTGTACCGCTACTGGGTGTGGGGGCGCCACCGGTCCGACGGGCTGTCGCCCGCGGCCCGCGTGGAGGAGGCGCAGCGCACCCTGTTCGAGGAGCCGCCGACGGATGCCACGGGCGCATCGGATGCCCCGGGCGGATCGGATGCCCCGGGCGGATCGGATGCCCCGAGCCGGTCGGAGGCGCCGAGCCGGTCGGAGGCGCCGAGCCGGTCGGAGGCCCCGGCCCGGTCCGAGGCCCCGAGCCTGCCGCGTCAGGCGCCGGCGCCGCCCGCGGGCTGGAACCACGGCGGGTAGACCGCGACGCGGGTCTTCGCCCCGACCGCGGCGAGCGCCTGGCGCACCCGGTCGCGCACCCGGTCGTTCGACACGCCGATGAGCGTGATCCGCTCGAACGGCACGCCGTCGGCGACGAGGAGCTCGGCCGAGTCGAGCCCGCTCCGCTCGTCGTCGCGGGTGAGGATGCGGAGCATCCGCTCGACCTGCTCCGGCTCGGCGACGATGCGCGCACCGGGGAGGGAGGCGTCGGTGTCGGCGAGCACGAGCGCGCCGGGCTGGCCGGCCCGGGCCCCGGCGGCCTGGCCGACGGTGGTGACGAGGAGCACGAACTCGGCGGCCCGGTGGTCGCCCGGTTCGAGCCGCGGGTCGGGCTCGCCGCTGCGGAGCGCGTCCCACAGGAGCGCGTCGGTGCTGAGGAAGAAGGGCACGTACTCGGCGATCGGCCGGTCGGTGCCGGCGAGTCCGGTCGACCGGCGGTACTCGCGCACGGCGGGGGCCGCGATGTCGACGACGGGGGCGGCTCCGGGCTCGCCGACGTCGGCCACGAGGCCGCCCGTGCCGAGGATGCGCGCGAGGTTGTCGAGGTGCGTGACGTGATAGGCGCGGAGCGCACGGACGTCGACGGGCGGGGCATCCGACCGCAGCGAACGGGTGCCGCGCGAGGCGGGCGCACCGGCCGTCGGACGGACCGTGGCGCGCGGGGCGCGCGATGCGGTCACGCGGGCCGGCACCGCCTTGGGCTCCGGCTCGGGCGGCGGGAAGCAGATGGCGCAGAGTCCGTCGTCGAAGCCGTGGATGCACTCGTCTGCCAAGGGGTCCCTCTCGTCGCGGCCCGGCCTGGTCCGTCGGGCACCGCCCGAATACTGTACGCGCTCCGGAGCGGGGCCGCGGACGAACCCGGGACGGCCGCGCCCCGGCTCAGCGCGTGCCGAACGCGACGGTGTCGCCGTCCGCGGAGGGGCCGGGCCGCCGACCGCGGAAGGCGAGGTCGGGCGAGCGCTCGACGAGCTCGTGCAGCGCGGCCTGCACCCGTCCGGGCGACGGCACGTCGACGAGCACCAGCGGCCGGTCGCCGCCGGACTCGATGCGCAGGTCGCCCGTGCCGAACAGCCGCTGCATCGGGGTCCGCCGGACGACCACCTGGTAGCCGACGGCGTGCAGCACGTCGCGGCGGGTGCGCACGAAGATGCCGGAGCGCACGATGATCCGGCGGGTCGTGACCGTGGTGCGCCGCGTCAGCCAGGCGAGGTACGGGAGCCCGGAGCCGGCCGCGACGACGAGCGCCGCGGCACCCAGCACCGCCCAGCGCTGCCAGTCCTCGTCGACGATCGCGACGAGGTAGGTGGCACCGCCGGCGACGACGACGAGCAGCAGCGCCGGGAGGATGAGCACCCTGGCGTGGCGGCGCAGCCGCACGAGCACCCGCTCCGGCGCCGGCTGCGGGACCGGCGCGGCCGTCGGGCTGGTGGAGCTCATACGCCCATTAATAGCGCAGGTGGGTCACGTCCCCCGCGGAGACCGCCTGCGGTTCGCCGGTCTCGTGCTCGCGAACGACCAGCCGGCCGTCGCCGTCGATGGCCTCCGCGGTGCCGACGAGCTCGCCGCCGCCCGGGAGCTCGACGCGCACGTCGGCGTCCAGGGTGCCGCAGAGGCCCCGCACCCAGTCGGCCGTGCCGCTGCGCTCGGCGTCGCCGCCGGCCTCCGCGAACGTCGCGTAGGCCGCGAGGAACCCCGAGAGGTAGTCGGCGAGGACCGCGTCGGCGTCGGGCTCGCGGCCCGTGGCGAGCAGCAGCGAGGTGGCGGTGATCGCCGGCAGGTCGTGCTCGTCGAGGGTGAGGTTGAGGCCGGCGCCGACGATGATCGCGTCGCCGCCGGGGGCGAGCTCGGTGAGGATGCCGCACAGCTTGTAGCCCGACACGAGCACGTCGTTCGGCCACTTGAGCTCGACCTCGACGCCGCCGGGGCCGTCGTCGCCCGACGTCGTGCCGGCCGGAGCGGGTGCCTCCTCCACGGCGGCGCCGGCCTCGGTCGCCGCGGCGACCGCGCGGCGTGCGGCCTCGGTCATCGCAGCGCCGGCGATCAGCGGGATCCAGCCCAGCGCGTCGGGAGGGAGCATCCGCCCCCCGGCGCCGGCCGGACGCACCAGCAGGGAGATCGCGAGGGTCTTGCCGGACGGCGCGAACCAGGTGCGGCCGAGGCGGCCGCGGCCGGCGGTCTGGTCGTCGGTGACCACGATGGCGCCGTGCGGCCAGTCCGCGGCCTCCGACCCGGTCGCCGCATCCCGCAGCACGTCGTTCGTCGAGCCGGCGTGCGCGAGGAACTCGAATCGCGGCACCGCCGCGCGCGAGCGTGACCAGTCCATTCCCACCTCCGGGTGCGTGTGGGATTCAGGCTAGTATCCGGACGCGATTTGTAGGGTTCCCGCAACGAAAGCCGCCGGACGGGCGCCGGTAGAGTGAATCGCGTGACCGATGCGACAACCGACGGCCCCCAGCTCGCCACCACCGCGGGCAGGATCGCCGACCTCAAGGCCCGCTACCACGAGGCCGTGACCGCCGCAGGCGAGGCCGCAGCGGCCAAGCAGCACGCGAAGGGCAAGCTCACCGCCCGCGAACGCATCGAGGGCCTCCTCGACCCGGGCTCGTTCGTCGAGCTCGACGAGTACGTGCGGCACCGCACGCACGCGTTCGGCATGGAGCAGAAGCGCCCCTACGGCGACGCCGTCGTCACGGGCACCGGCACCATCCACGGTCGCCGCGTCGCCGTCTACTCGCAGGACTTCACCACCTTCGGCGGCTCGCTCGGCGAGGTCGCCGGCGAGAAGATCATCAAGGTGATGGACCTCGCGCTGAAGACCGGCGTGCCGATCATCGGCATCCTCGACTCCGGCGGCGCCCGCATCCAGGAGGGCGTGGTCGCGCTCGGCAAGTACGGCGAGATCTTCCGCCGCAACACGGCCGCGTCCGGCGTCATCCCGCAGATCTCGATCATCATGGGCCCGGCGGCGGGCGGCGCGGTGTACTCCCCCGCCCTGACCGACTTCGTCATCATGGTCGACAAGTCGAGCCACATGTTCGTCACCGGCCCCGACGTCATCAAGACCGTCACCGGCGAGGAGGTCGGCTTCGAGGAGCTCGGCGGCGCGCTCACGCACAACTCGGTGTCGGGCGTCGCGCACTACCTCGCGAGCGACGAGCCCGACGCGCTCGACTACGCACGCACCCTCGTGGCCTTCCTGCCCGACAACAACATGTCGGAGGCACCGGTCTACGACTCCGACGTCGAGCTCGAGATCACCGACGAGGACCACCGCCTCGACACGGTCATCCCCGACTCCCCGAACCAGCCGTACGACATGCACCAGGTCATCGCGGGCATCGTCGACCACGGCGACTTCCTCGAGGTCCAGCCGCTGTTCGCGCCGAACATCGTCGTCGGCTTCGCCCGCGTCGAGGGCCGCTCGGTCGGCATCATCGCGAACCAGCCGAACCAGATGGCCGGCACCCTGAACATCGCCGCCGGCGAGAAGGCGGCGCGGTTCGTGCGCTTCTGCGACGCGTTCGGACTCCCGATCGTCACCCTCGTCGACGTGCCCGGCTACCTGCCCGGCACCGACCAGGAGTGGACGGGCGTCATCCGCCGCGGCGCGAAGCTGCTCTACGCGTACGCGGAAGCCACCGTGCCCCTCGTCACCGTCATCACCCGCAAGGCCTACGGCGGCGCGTACATCGTCATGGGCTCCAAGCAGCTCGGCGCCGACATCAACCTCGCGTGGCCGACCGCGGAGATCGCGGTCATGGGCGGCCAGGGCGCCGTCAACATCCTCTACCGCGGCGAGATCAAGCGGGCCGAGGAGGCCGGCGAGGATGTCGCGGCCGTCCGCACGCAGCTCGCGAACGAGTACACGTACAACGTGGCCTCCCCGTTCCTCGCCGCCGAGCGCGGTGAGCTCGACGGCGTGATCGAGCCCGCGGCGACCCGGGTCGCGATCGTGAAGGCGCTCCGCACCCTCCGCACCAAGCGGGCGAGCCTGCCGCCGAAGAAGCACGGGAACATCCCGCTGTAGGGGCGCGCCATGACCGATCAGCACGACGGCGCGGACCTCGACCTGCGCATCCTTTCCCGCGACATCCCCTCCGAGGACGCCGCCGCGGCCAGCGCGGTGATCCGCGCCGCGGCGGAGGCCGCGGCCGAGGAACCGCCGCGCACCGACGGCTCGACCCACGAATGGGTCCGCGCCGGACGCGCCCATCGCGAGCCCTTCGAACGCGGTCCCGGGCGCTGGAACGCGTGGGGTCGCTGACTTCTTCCGAAATCGTCCCCATAAATGACGACTGACGGTGTCGTCCACCCTCTAGCATGATGATGAGACGCTCCTCGGAGCTCCGCGATCGTCGGTCGGGTAGCCGACGTTCGACGGGCGGGTAATGGTGATATTCGGGTTGTCATCATCACCCGGGCTCGGCGGGAGCCGGTCTTCGGACCGGCTCCCGCTTCTCGTTCCCGGTGCATCGTCCCAGGTCGTCCGGGGCCTTCCTCCGCGGAGCGCCGCAGCGGCGCCGGGGCCTTCCGCCGCGGCGCAACGGCGCCGCGGCGCCGCGGCGCGTCACTCGCGCGCGAGCGCTCCCCCGGCCGCCTCGAACCGCGGGATCTCCAGCCAGAACTCCACGTCGGCATCCTCGGTGTCGTCGTCATCGCCGTCGGCGTCGCTCATGAGCCCGACCACCGTCACCGCGACCGGTGATCCCTCGGCCGCCGTGCGCGCGATGATCCGGTCGGCCCGCGAGGACGCGACCGCCACGGCGAGCCGCGACAGCACGCGGTCGCGGGCGACCTCGTCGAGGTCGTCGATGCCGCCCTCGTCGAGGAGGGTCACCACGGCACCGCGTTCCCTGGCCCGCCGCACCTCGTGCCGCACGGCGTCGGTGAGGAGCATCCGACCGCGGATCTCGTCGCGGATCGACGCCTCGAGCAGGCGGCTCTCCACCCGCTGCTCGTCGGTGAGTGCGCCGCGCTGCTCGGCGATCCGCCGCAGCATCGGGGCCGCCGTGCGCGTGGTCTGCGCGAGGCGCATCCGACCCTCGAACAGGTGCGCGTCCTGCGCGGCCTGCCACGCCGCCGCCTCGCGCTCGGCCTGCGCGTACCGGCGGGCCTCTCGCGCCGCCGAGGTCAGGGCCACCGTGAGGGCGTGCGCGATGCCGACCCAGACGATGCTGCCGATCACGCCGAGCGAGCCGAGCGCCGGCAGCCCGGCCCAGAACACCGTCTGCACGGCGAGCGCGAGCACGCCGACCCAGGCGACGAGCAACTGCCGGCGCGCGGCGGCGATCGTCATCAGCGTGCCGACCGCGGCGACGTACCAGGTGGCGTACCCGTTGTCGCGGGCCGGGTCGAGCTGGGTGGTGACCAGGAGCGGGATGGCGATCGCGACCGCGAGGTCGAACGCCGCGATCCAGTCGGCGAGCCGCACCCGGCGGGTCGGCCAGAGGCTCAGCACGGTCGCGAGCGAGTAGAGCCCGACGGCGGCGAGGGTCGGCCACGGATGGGTCGGCACGCCGATCGCGTAGAAGGCGAGCACCACGTGGTACGCCGAGAAGCACGCCCCGAGCGAGGTCAGCAGCAGGCGGGAGATCGCGATCATCCGCCCACCACCACCGCCGGCCAGCCGAGCGAGACCGTCGTGCCCCGACCGGGCGCCGATTCGATCGTGGCCATGCCGCCGACGCCGCGCAGCCGCTCCTCGATCGAGACCCGCAGGCCGAGCCGCTCCGAGGGCACGGCGGCCGGATCGAACCCGCCGCCGTCGTCGGCGACCTCGATGACGCAGCCGGTCGCCCGGACCCCGCGGATCCGCAGCTCGCGCCGGATGGGCCGCGCATCGTCGTCGGCGTGCTGGAGGCTGTTCACCATCGCCTGGACGGCCGCCGAGTACAGCGCGTCGACCGCGTCGACGGTGAGCTCGACGCCTGCGACGTTCACCACGCGCACGGTGAACGGCGTCGAGAACGTCGTCAGCGCCGCGCGCAGGCGGCGCACGAGCACCGTGAGCGGCACGCGCCCGTCGGCGGCGGTCGTCGGCGTGCCGGCCTCGCGGAGCCGCCCGAGGGCGCCCACCGCCATGCGGGAGGCGAGCACCTGCTCCTCGTCGGTGGTCGCCGCGGCCGCCGCGAGCAGCGTCGCGAGCACGCTGTCGTGCACCAGGGCGTCGACGCGCACCCGCTCGAGCTCGTTCGCGTGCAGTCGCGCGGCGGTGTCGTACCGCTGCAGCGCCGCCTCCTGCGCCGTGTCGACCCCCTCGGCCGCATGGCGCAGCATCACGACGATGATGAGCAGGACGACGCCGAGGATGATCGCGTAGACCGTGTCGAGGACGGCCAGCAGCGGTTCGGCGGAGCCGCCGGCGGGCAGCAGCCGGATGGCGCCGTAGACGAGCGGCACCACGACGGCGTACCCGGTCGCCCACGCGACCGGGAACGCCACCGCGGCGGCCGTGGTCGCGACGCTGCAGAGGTAGTACAGCCACGGCGACGCGCCGTGCAGCGCCGCGGGATCGGCCACGACGAACGGCCAGGCGATGAGCGCGGCGGCGTACAGCGCGGCGAACGCCACGGCGGCGGTCCGGACGGCGACCTTCGCGACGGCGGCCACGGCGAGGGCCGCCGCCGAGCCGTACAGCACGGCCATGAGCGCGGCGCCCGCACCGGGGACCATCGCCGCGGCCTGGTCGATGGCCGCCGGCACCGTCTGCACGCCGAACACGATCGCCCCGGCGCCGAGCGCCCGGCTGACGACCGTCTCGACCTGTGCGCGGTTGACGGCCCGACGCCGGCCCGCGGGCCGGACCAGGGGCCACTCAGCGGCGGACATCTCCCGATTCGCCGTCGAGCCCGGGCAGGATGCCGTCCTCGACCGCCCGGCGGAGCAGGTCGACCTTCGTCGGTGCGGGACGGCCGACCTCGATGTACTTGGTGCGGATGCGGTCGAGGTACTCGCGCGCCGTGGAGTGCGCGATGCCGAGGTTCAGCGCGACGAGCTTCAGCGGCAGCCCCGACGCGTACAGGTGCAGCACGTCGCGCTCGCGCGGGCCGAGCTGCGCCTTCGCGAAGTCGCGGTCGGCTTCGATGGCGCTCGCCCATTCGACGTTGTTCAGGACCTCGCCGCTCGCGACGGTGGCGATCGCGGCGATCACCTTCGACATCGGCGACGACTTCGGGATGACTCCGGCCGCGCCGGCGGCGAGCGCCTCGCGGACCGCGGCGACGCGGTCGGCGATGCTGTGCACCAGCACGGCGCTGCCCGTGCCGAGGACGGCGCGGACGTTGTCGGTCACGCTGCGCCCGTCGCCGAGCGAGAGGTCGAGCACGACGACGTCGCACCGCCCGCCGCCGAGGGAGTCGAGGAGCTCGGGAACCCCGGCCACCTCGGCCACGATCTCGTAGCCCGCCTCCTGGCACGCGGCGCGCAGGCCGAGCCGGACCGCTTCGTGGTCGTCCACGATCGCGACCGTCGTGGTCCGCCCCGGGTCACCCGTCATCGCTGCCATTCCCCCTGCCTCGTTCACACGATAGCGGCTAGTCGCGCGACCGCTTCGACGTGGTGCGTGTTCGGGAAGAGGTCGAACGCGCGGATCGCCTCGAGGCCGTAGCCGAGCTCGCGGAAGGTGCCGAGGTCGCGCGCCAGCGCGACCGGGTCGCAGGCGACGTAGACGAGCTGGGCGGGCGCCAGCGCGACGAGCCGCTCGACGACCTCGCGGCCGGCGCCGGAGCGGGGCGGGTCGAGCACGATCGTCGCCGTGGAGCGCCCGCGCGGGGCATCCGCTGCGGCCCCGCGCCCGAGGAACCGGTCGACGCGGGCGGTGCGGGCCTGCGCGTTGCGCCACTCGGCGAGGTTGTGCGCGGCGTGCGCGGTGGCCCGCTCGTCGGCCTCGACGGTCGTGATGCGCACGTCGGGGCCGAACCGGTCGCCGACGGCGGCCGCGAGCAGGCCCACGCCGCCGTAGAGGTCGAGGTTGTCGGCGTCGGGGTCGAACCGGGCCGGGTCGACCAGGTCCTGCACGGCCGCGGTCAGGGTCGCCGCCGCACCTCGGTGCACCTGCCAGAACCCGCCGCGCGAGAGCCGGAAGCTGCGGTCGCCCACGCGCTCCTCGATGTCGTCGGCCGTCGCCGGGCGCAGGTCGGGGCCGTGCACGAGCTCGATCGCCCCGCCCGTCGACGGCGCGATGAGGTCGATGCGGTCGAGACCGCGCCGGAAGGCGTCGAGGTCGACGGCGGCGCGCAGCGCCGGGTCGGCCAGGGGCAGGTCGTCCACGGTGATCACGCGGTGGCTCCGTGCCGCGTACGGCCCGACGCGGCCCTCGGCGTCGACGTGCAGGCGCACGCGCGTGCGCCACCCGGTGCCGAGGTCGGGGTCGACGTCGGGCGCGAGCGCCGGGTCGACGGCTTCGACGAGCACGTCGCGCTCCTCGCCGGCCATGCGGGCGAGCGACTCCTGCAGCACCTCCGCCTTGAGCTCCCGCTGGCGTGCCAGCCGGATGTGCCCGAACTCGGCGCCGCCGGGCCGGTCCTCGGGGGCTCGGTCGACGGATGCCTCGGGCCACACGTGCGGGCGGCGGTCGGGCGACGCGTCGAGCACCTCGACGGTGTCGGCGCGCCAGAACCGGTCGCGGCTCGCGTCGACGACGCGGGCCCGCACCCGTTCGCCCGGGATGGCGTCGGACACGAACACGACACGGCCCTCGTGCCGTGCGACGCCGACGCCGCCGTGCGCGATGCGCTGCACCTCGAGGTCGAGCACGGGCCCGTCGAGCACGGGCCCGTCGGGCGCCGGCGCATCCGACGCCCGTCCGTTCGCGGCGCGGCCGTCGGGGCGCGGCGCCCCGGCCTGGCGCTGTGCGGGTCGCCCGCCTCCCTGCCGCCGCCCGGAGGCGGCTCCCGGGCGGCGCGGATTCCGGCGTCGGTCGTTCTGGGGCATGCTTCGAGGATTCCACACCCGGCGCGCGGCAGGATGGTCCGCATGCGCCTCTACCTCGCCTCGACGTCGCCCGCCCGCCTCCAGCTGCTGCGCCAGGCGGGCATCGAGCCGGTCACCGTCTCGCCCGGCGTCGACGAGGAGGCGCTCGTCGCCGCGCATGAGGCCGCGCACGGTCCGCTCGAGGCGCCCGAGCTCGTGCAGCTGCTCGCGCAGGCGAAGGCGGAGGCGATCCTCGGGGCGACGCCCGGCGGCGAGCCGATCGACGGCTTCGTGCTCGGCGGCGACTCGGCGTTCCTCGTCGGCGGGCGCCTGCACGGCAAGCCGCACCGCCCGGAGGTGGCGCGGGAGCGCTGGCACGAGCAGAACGGACGCACCGGGCAGCTCTGGTCGGGCCACTGGCTGGTCGACCACCGCGGCGGGCAGGTGCGCGGTGCGGTCGGGCGCCCGGCCGTGGCATCCGTGTCGTTCGCCGACCTCGACGACGCGGAGATCGACGCGTACGTCGCGACGGGCGAGCCCCTCGCCGTCGCGGGCGCCTTCACCGTCGACAGCCTGGGCGGTCCCTTCATCCGCCGCGTCGAGGGCGACCCGTCGACCGTGGTGGGCCTGTCGCTGTCGACGCTGCGCGAGCTCGTGCGCGAGCTCGGCGGCGACTGGACCGCCCTCTGGAACCGCCGGGGCTGATCCCCGCCGCCGCGCCGGGCGCGCGGGCCTTGTGCGCGCACGCACGGTTTTCCGAGGTCTTTTTGTCGAGGGCGACCAAAGCCGGTCGCGGCGGCGTGAATAGCCTTGAACTATGTCGCGCATCACGAAAGTCCTCATCGCCAACCGCGGCGAGATCGCCGTCCGTGTCATCCGGGCCGCGCGCGACGCCGGCATCCGCTCCGTCGCCGTGTACGCCGACCAGGACCGCGACGCCCGCCACGTGAAGCTCGCCGACGAGGCGTACGCCCTCGAGGGCTCCACGAGCGCCGAGACCTACCTCGTGATCGACAAGATCCTCTCGATCGCCCGCCGCGCCGGCGCCGACGCCGTGCACCCCGGCTACGGCTTCCTCGCCGAGAACCCCGACTTCGCCCGTGCCATCATCGCCGCCGGCATCACCTGGATCGGCCCGTCGCCCGAGGCGATCGAGCGCCTCGGCGACAAGGTCTCCGCGCGCCACGTCGCCGAGAAGGTCGGCGCCCCGCTCGCGCCGGGCACCCTCAACCCGGTGGCGGATGCCTCGGAGGTGCTCGAGTTCGTCGACGAGCACGGCCTGCCCGTCGCGATCAAGGCCGCCTTCGGCGGCGGCGGCCGCGGCCTCAAGGTCGCCCGCACGCGCGAGGAGGTGCCCGAGCTCTTCGACTCGGCCACCCGCGAGGCCGTCGCCGCCTTCGGCCGCGGCGAGTGCTTCGTCGAGAAGTACCTCGACAAGCCGCGTCACGTCGAGACCCAGTGCCTCGCCGACCAGCACGGCAACGTCGTCGTCGTGTCGACCCGCGACTGCTCGCTGCAGCGCCGCCACCAGAAGCTCGTCGAGGAGGCGCCCGCGCCGTTCCTGACCGACGAGCAGATCGAGAAGCTGTACTCCTCGTCGAAGGCGATCCTCAAGGAGGTCGGCTACGTCGGCGCCGGCACCTGCGAGTTCCTCATCGGCCAGGACGGCACCGTCTCGTTCCTCGAGGTGAACACCCGTCTCCAGGTCGAGCACCCGGTGTCGGAGGAGGTCACCGGGATCGACCTCGTGCGCGAGCAGTTCCGCCTCGCCGAGGGCGGCGTGCTCGACTACCCCGACCCCGTCGCGACCGGCCACTCGTTCGAGTTCCGCATCAACGGCGAGGACCCGGGCCGCAACTTCCTCCCGGCCCCGGGCCCGGTGCACGTGCTGCGCTTCCCCGGCGGCCCCGGCGTGCGCATCGACTCGGGCGTCACGACCGGCGACGAGATCTCGGGTGCGTTCGACTCGCTCCTCGCGAAGCTCATCGTCACCGGCTCGTCGCGCGCCGACGCCCTCGAGCGGTCGCGCCGTGCGCTCGGCGAGTTCGAGGTCGCGGGCCTGCCGACCGTGCTGCCGTTCCACCGCGACGTCGTGAACCAGCCGGCGTTCGCCCCCGAGGGCGACGCGCCGTTCTCGGTGTACACGCGCTGGATCGAGACCGAGTACGAGAACACGATCGAGCCCTGGACGGGCGAGCTCGAGGAGACCAAGGGCCCGCAGGCCCGCGCCACGGTCGTCGTCGAGGTGCAGGGCAAGCGCGTCGAGGTGAGCCTGCCGAAGAAGCTGTCGGGCGAGCCGCGCAGCCTCACGCTCGGCCCCGCGCCGCGCCGCCGCGCGGCCGGTCACGCCGTCGACACGGCCACCGGCGACGCCGTCACCGCGCCGATGCAGGCGACGGTCGTGAAGGTCGCGGTCGCCGAGGGCGACAAGGTCGTCAAGGGCGACCTGATCCTCGTGCTCGAGGCCATGAAGATGGAGCAGCCGATCGTCGCCCACAAGGACGGCGTGGTCGGCCCGGTGAACGCGGAGACCGGCGCCACCGTCTCGAGCGGCCACCTGCTGCTGTCGATCACCGACCCGGTCGAGGTCGCCGCGGCCTGAGCCGCATCGCGCTTCGCTACCGCTCGGCGAGCTCCAGCAGCGGCGCCACGCCCTCCGCGAACCAGTACGCCTCCTCGAGGTGCGGGTAGCCCGAGAGCACGAACTCGGTGAAGCCGACGGCGCGGTACCGCCGGATGAGGTCGGCCACCTCGGCGAAGCTGCCGACGAGCGCCGTGCCGGCGCCGCCCCGGACCAGGCCGATCCCCGCCCAGAGCCCGGGCACGATCTCGAGGTCCTCGCGCCGCAGGCCGCCCGAGACGAGCTCGGCCTGCCGGCGCTGGCCGACCGAGGCTGACGCCAGGAACGACTCGCGCGCCCGGGCGACGACCTCGGGATCGAGGCCGGCCACGAGCGCATCGGCGACGCGCCAGGCCTCCTCGCTCGTCGGCCGCGCGATGACGTGCAGGCGCACGCCGTAGCGCAGGGTGCGTCCGCGCGCGGCGGCGGCCTCGCGCACGAGCGCGATCTTCTCCCCCGCCTGCTCGGGCGGCTCGCCCCAGGTGAGGTACACGTCGGCGTGCTCGGCGGCGACCTCGATCGCCGCGTCGGAGGAGCCGCCGAGGTAGATCTCGGGCACCGCCTCGAGCCTCGGCAGGCGAGCCCCCTCGATCCGGTAGAACTCCCCGTCGTGGTCGACCGTCTCGCCGCTCCAGAGCCGCCGCACCACCGCGAGGTACTCCCCCGCCCGCCGGTACCGGTCGTCCTTGTCGATGCGGTCGCCGTACTTTCGCTGCTCGGCGTCATCGCCGCCGACGACGACGTTGACGCGCAGCCGGTTGCCGGTGAGGCGCTGGAAGGTGGCGGCGGCCTCGGCCTGCAGGGTCGGCGAGACGAGGCCCGGCCGGAACGCGACCAGGAAGTCGAGGTCGCGCGTGTGCTGCGACAGCGCCGTCGCGGCGACCCAGCTCTCCTCGCTGCGGCCGCCGGTCGGGATGAGCACGGCCCGGTACCCGAGCCGGTCGGCGGCGCGCGCGATCTGCGACAGGTAGTCGATGCCCGGCTCCCGCCGGGCGGGCGCGGCGGACTGCCCCGCGTAGGTCATGGCCGAACCCTGGCTGAGGTCGGTGCGGGAGTCGCCGGTGAGCGGGATGAACCAGTCGAGGATGATCCCGCCGGTCGCGGCAGCGGGGCCTCCGTCGGTTCCGGTGGGGCGCGTGGCGGGCTCGGTCGTGGTCACGCCCGGAGCCTAGTTCCCGCTTCGGGCGGGCCGCGGCGATGTTGCCGCGCGTGACGGCGGGGCATCCGACCGCGAACGACGGCGACGGATGCCCCGCGCGCGGCGCATGGCATCCGTCGCGCCGGCCGCTACGCCGGCGGCGCGCCCTGCGGCGTCGGCAGCTCCACCTCGCTCACCCCGCCGCCCGCGAGCCGCGAGTGCCGGCGCCCGTACAGGAGGTAGACGACGACGCCGATCACCAGCCAGACGAGGAACCGCACCCACGTGAGGGTGGTGAGGTTGAGCATCAGCCAGAGGCACGCGACCGCCGAGAGGATCGGCAGCACCGGCGACCACGGCACCCGGAACCCGCGGGGCAGGTCGGGCCGGGTGCGGCGCAGCACCACCACGCCGACGCTCACCAGCACGAACGCCGACAGCGTGCCGATGTTGATCATCTCCTCGAGCAGCCCGACGTCGGTGAACGCGGCGACGAGCGCGACGACCGTGCCCGCGATGACCTGGATGCGGGCCGGCGTCTTCGTGTGCTCGGTGGTCCGCGACAGCCAGCGCGGCAGCAGGCCGTCGCGGCTGAGGGCGAACACGATCCGCGAGAGGCCGAGCAGGAGCACCATGATCACGGTCGTGAGCCCGGCGAGCGCGCCGAGCGAGATCACCGCCGACGCCCAGTCCTGCCCGACGAGCCGGAACGCGGTCGCGAGCGACGGGGTCTCCTCCTCGGCGAGCTCCGTGTACGACACCATGCCGGTCATCACGATCGACACGAGCACGTACAGCACGGTCACGATCGCGAGGCCGAGGAAGATGCCGCGCGGCAGCCGCCGCTGCGGGTCGCGCACCTCCTCGGCGCTCGTCGCGACGACGTCGAAGCCGATGAAGGCGAAGAACACGAGGGATGCCGCGGCGAGCATGCCGAACACGCCGTACTGCGCGGGCGCCGCACCGGTGAGCCACGAGAACAGCGACTGCGTCCACGCGTCGGCCGCGCCGCCCTCCGAGGGGACCGGCTCGGGGATGAACGGGGTGAAGTTCGCCGCGTTCACGAAGAAGAACCCGACGACGATGACGAACACCACGATCGCGACCTTGATGATCGTGAAGACGGCGCCGACGCGGGCGGTGAGCTTCGTGCCGGCGACGAGCAGCGCCGTGAAGAGGGCGACGATGAGGAACGCCGGCCACGAGACCGAGACTCCGCCGATCTCGAGGGTCGCGGGGAACGGCAGCCCGAAGGCCAGCAGCGCCTCGCCGAGGTAGACGCCCCAGTACTTGGCGAGCACCGCGGCGCCGGTGAACATCTCGAGGATGAGGTCCCAGCCGATGATCCAGGCGAGGAGCTCCCCCATCGTCGCGTAGGTGAAGGTGTACGCGCTGCCCGCGACCGGCACGGTCGAGGCGAACTCGGCGTAGCACATGATCGCGAGCCCGCAGGTGACGGCCGCGAGCACGAACGACACGATGACGCTCGGCCCGGCGAAGTTCGCCGCCGCCTGCGCGCCGACCGAGAAGATGCCCGCGCCGACCGCGACCGCGATGCCCATGAGGGCGAGGTCCCAGGTGCCGAGCGAGCGCCGGAGGCTCCGTTCCTCGTCGCCCGCGTCGGCCAGCGAGGCCTCGACGGACTTCACGCGCAGGTTCATCCGTTTCCCCCTGTCTCCCGGGCGGCCCCCTCGCCGTCTCCCCGGGCTCGGTGTCAGCGCACCACGTGCATGGCCCTCGCCGCATCCGTCAGCGAACCCGACAGCGACGGGTACACCGGGAACGCCTCCGAGAACTGGTCTACC
The DNA here is from genome assembly GCF_043950245.1 of Agromyces sp. MMS24-K17. GTDB lineage: Bacteria > Actinomycetota > Actinomycetes > Actinomycetales > Microbacteriaceae > Agromyces. The sequence continues at coordinate 3,657,597 of NZ_CP171640.1, forward strand.
GTGAGCCGGTGCTCGACCGCGAGGGCCAGCGGGAAGATCAGCTCGGACGCCTTCGGCGCGACGATCACGCCGCCGATGATCGCGCCCGATCCCGCCGACGCGAACAGCTTCACGAAGCCCTCGCGGATGTTCATCATCTTCGCGCGCGGGTTCGAGGTGAGCGGCAGCTTGTAGACGACGCCGGGCACCATGCCGTCCTCGATCTCGCGCTCGGTCCAGCCGACCGTCGCGATCTCGGGCTGCGTGAAGATGTTGGAGGTGATGTTGCGGTTCTCCGGCGGGTTCACGATGTCGCCCATGGCGTGGAAGACCGCGGTGCGTCCCTGCATCGAGGCGACGGAGGCGAGCGGCAGGAAGGTGGTGCAGTCGCCGGCCGCGTAGATGTTCGGCATCGACGTGCGGGCGACGCGGTTCACCCGGATGTGCCCGGAGTCGGCGAGCTGCACACCGGCCTCCTCGAGGCCGATGCCGGCGGTGTTCGGCACCGAGCCGACCGCCATGAGGCAGTGCGAGCCGTGCACCTGGCGTCCGTCGGACAGGGTCGCCACGACCCCGTCGCCGTCGCGCACGACCGACTCGGCGCGCGACTTGCCCATCACCTTCATGCCGTTGCGCTTGAAGACCTTCTTCGATCACGGCCGCCGCGTCCTGGTCCTCGCCGGGGAGCACCTGGTCGCGGCTGGAGATGAGGGTGACCTTGGCCCCGAGCGCCCGGTAGGCCGAGGCGAACTCGGCCCCGGTCACGCCCGAGCCGACGACGATGAGGTGCTCGGGCACCTGCTCGAGCCGGTAGAGCTGCGTCCAGGTGAGGATGCGCTCGCCGTCGGGCACGGCCGACGGCAGGATGCGCGGCGTCGCGCCGACCGAGACGACGAGCGTGTCGGCCTCGATCCGGTCGAAGTCGGTGCCGCCGCGGCCCGTCGAGACGATGATCGCGTCGGCGCCGTCGAGGCGGCCCTCGCCCTGCACGAGGTGGACGCCGGCGTCGATGAGGTTCGTGCGCATGTCTTCCGACTGCTGCGCGGCGAGGCCGAGCAGGCGCTTGTTAACGGCGGCGAGGTTGATCGCGACCTGCGGCTTCACGGCCTTGTCGGCGGCGCCCTTCGCGTAGAACTGCACGCCGAGCTCGGCGGCCTCCTTCACGGCGTTCGACGCCTCGGCGGTCGCGATGAGCGACTTCGACGGCACCACGTCGGTGAGCACGGCGGAGCCGCCGACGCCGGCGCGCTCGATGAGGGTGACCTCGGCACCGAGCCGGGCGGCGGACAGCGCCGCCTCGTACCCGCCGGGACCGCCTCCGAGGACGGCGATCCGTTGCGTGCGCTCGAACTCATAGGCCATTCCCCCATTCTCCCGCAGGCCCGAACGGCCGCCAAAACGCGGGCGGGCGCGCCGCGTCGCCCGCGGACGGCCGTCGGCGGGCCATCGAGCCGCGCGCGGGAGCGACGGCCTGCGCAGGTGAGCAGCGGGTCGGATGCCTCGCGCGCGCGTGCGCGCGGCCTGCCGGGGCATCCGGCTCGTCACTAGCATGGGGGGATGCAGGAACCGAACCCCTTGGACGACCCGCTGGCCGACCCGTTCCGCGTGGCGTACGACGCCGCCCGGCGGATCGCCGAGCTCACGGGCATCGAGCGCCACGACCTCGCACTCACCCTCGGCTCCGGCTGGGGCAAGGCGGCCGACCTGATCGGCGAGACGACGCACACGATCCCCGCGACCGAGGTGCCTGGCTTCTCGAAGCCCGCCCTCGAGGGCCATGTCGGCACGCTCCGCTCGGTACTGCTCCCCACGGGCAAGCGCGCCCTGGTGATCGGCGCCCGCACGCACTACTACGAGGGCCACGGCGTGCGCCGGGTCGTCCACTCGGTGCGCACCGCCGCGGCGACCGGGGCATCCACGATGATCCTCACCAACGGCGCGGGCGGCATCAAGGAGCACTGGAAGCCCGGCACCCCGGTGCTGATCAGCGACCACATCAACCTCACGGCCGACTCGCCCCTCGAGGGCGCGACGTTCATCGACCTGACCGACCTCTACTCCGCGCGGCTGCGCGGCATCGCCCGCGGCATCGCGCCCGAGCTCGACGAGGGCGTGTACTGCCAGTTCCGCGGCCCGCACTACGAGACGCCCGCCGAGGTGCAGATGGCCAAGGCCGTCGGCGGCCACATCGTCGGCATGTCGACGGCCCTCGAGGCGATCGCCGCGCGACAGGCCGGCATGGAGATCCTCGGCATGTCGCTCATCACGAACCTCGCCGCCGGCATCCAGCAGACTCCGCTCAGCCACCAGGAGGTCATCGAGGCCGGCCGCGAGGCCGAGCCGGTGATCTCGAAGCTGCTCGCCGACATCGTCGCGGCGCTCTGACGCGCCCCGCCCCGCACGAACCCGCACCACAGGAAGAAGGACGACGGATGTCCCACCCTGAGCTCGCCGACGACGACGCGCGCCGGATCGGCCTCGCCGAGGCGTGGATCGCGCAGGACCCCGACCCCGAGACCCGCGACGAGCTCGCCGCGATCATCGAGGGCGTGCGCACCGGCGACCCCTCGGCCGCGGCCGACCTCGCCGACCGCTTCGACGCCCGGCTCGCGTTCGGCACCGCCGGGCTCCGCGGGGCGATCGCCGCCGGCCCGAACCGGATGAACCGAGTGCTCGTCTCGCAGGCCGCCGCCGGCCTCGCCGCGTACGTGCTCGAGCACGCCGAGCCGGGCGAGACGCCCTCGATCGTCATCGGGTACGACGGCCGGAAGAACTCCGACGTGTTCGCGCGCGACTCGGCCGAGGTCATCGCCGGCGCCGGCGTCCGCGCCATCCTGCTCCCCCGGCTGCTGCCGACGCCGGTGCTCGCGTTCGCCGTGCGGCACCTCGGCACGAGCGCGGGCATCATGGTGACGGCCTCGCACAACCCGCCCAACGACAACGGCTACAAGGTGTACCTCGGCGGCGAGCACCACGGCTCGCAGATCGTGTCTCCCGCCGACGCCGAGATCGCCGCGCACATCCTGCGCGTCGCCGACTCGTCGGCGGTGCCCGACCTGCCGCGCGGCACCTTCGAGACGGCACCCGAGTCGGTGGTCGACGCCTACGTCGAGCAGACCGCCGCGGTCGCCGCGGCACCCGCCTCCCCCGACGCGCAGCCGGTCGTCGTCTACACCGCGATGCACGGCGTCGGCTGGGAGACGATGGCGAAGGTGCTCGACCGCGCCGGGTTCCGCACGCCGGCGCTCGTCGACGCGCAGATCAGCCCGGATGCGGCGTTCCCGACGGTGTCGTTCCCGAACCCGGAGGAACCGGGTGCCATGGACCTCTCGTTCGCCCGCGCCGCCGAGTCCGGCGCCGACCTGGTCATCGCCAACGACCCCGACGCCGACCGCCTCGCGATCGCGATCCCGGATGCCTCGGCCGACGCCGGCTGGCGCCGGCTGAGCGGCAACGAGGTCGGCCTGCTGCTCGGCTGGCAGGTGGCCGAGCAGGCCGCGGCCGCGGCCGCCGGCGACGGCGGCCCGGAGGGCTCCCTCGCCTGCTCCATCGTCTCGTCGCCCGGCCTCGAGGCCGTCGCGCGGGCCTACGGCCTCGAGTTCGAGGCGACCCTCACCGGGTTCAAGTGGATCTCCCGCGCACCCGGACTGCGGTTCGGCTTCGAGGAGGCGCTCGGCTACCTCGTGAACCCCGAGACCGTGCGCGACAAGGACGGCATCTCCGCAGGCGTCGCGTTCCTGTCGCTCGCGGCGCGGCTGCACGCCGAGGGCCGGACGGTCGCCGACCACCTCGATGCGTTCGTCGAGCGGTTCGGATGCTTCGCCTCCGGCCAGGTCTCGATCCGCGTGACCGACCTGGCGCGCATCGGCGCCGTCATGTCCGCCCTCCGGGCGAACCCGCCGTCGCACGTCGGCGACGTGCGCGTCGACCGCATCGAGGACCTCGCCGACGGGTTCGGCGCGCTGCCGCCGTCGGACGTGCTGCGGATCGTGCTCGCCGACGGCAGCCGGGTCATGGTGCGGCCGAGCGGCACCGAGCCGAAGCTCAAGGTCTACATCGACGCCGTGTCCGAGCAGGGCACGGTCGCGGAGCGCCGCGCTGCGGCGAACGCGTCGGTCGCCGCCATCGAGGCGGCCATGCGGGAGCTCGTGGCGTAGCCGGGGCGCAGGCCGGAGCCGGAGTCGGCGCCGGGATCAGCCCAGCGCGCGCTCGAGGCTCGAGCCGATCTCGTCGACGTCGAAGTAGTTCACGACCTCGATGACCTCGGCGAACGACGTGCCGAGCGCCTCGCGCACGGCCGCCGCCAGCTCGGTCGAGGTGAGCACGATCTGCGCATCGGCGGCCGCGGCCGCGACCCCGGCGAGGTCGGCGGCGCTCACGTCGGCATCCAGCCCGCGACGCTCCAGGGCGCGCTCGGCGTTCACCTTGAGGATGGCCGACGTGCCGATGCCGGCACCGCACACGGCGATGATCTTCATGCGGGATCCCTCGGGTCGGGAACGGGGTCGGGGTTCGGCACGGCGCCGAGGATCTCGCGTACCTCGTCGGGAGTCGCCGCCTCCGCGATGCGGGTGATCACGCCCGGTCCGTCGAACGCCTTCGCGAGTTCGGCGACGAGCCCGACGTGCTCCTCCGCGTTGGTGACGGCCAGGCCGACGACGACCCGCACCGGGTCGTTGTGCGGATGCCCGAAGGCGACGGGCTCGGCGAGGGTGACCACGACGATGCCCTCGCGACGCACGTCGGGCCCGGGGCGGGCGTGCGCGAGCGCGAGCCCCGGCGCGATGACGACGTACGCGCCGAACTCCTCGATCACCGCGATCATGCGGTCGGCGTACTCCGCGGAGGTCGCGCCCGAGCGCACGAGCGCGCGACCAGCCTCGCGGACGGCGGCCCGCCAGTCGGCTGCGTCGGCGCCGAGCACGATCGAACGCTCGGGCAGGGGCGGCAGGCTCATCGGGGTCCGTTCAGGCGTGGGCGGGGCAGGGGTCAGGCCTCGTCGAAGCCGTCCTCGATCTGCTCGGCGAGCTCTTCGCGATCGTCGATCGGGAGGAACGCGCCGGCAGCGGCGTTGAGCTGGAACACCTCGAGGTCGTCGAGGTCGTACCCGAAGGCGTCGCTCAGCAGGGCGAGCTCGCGCGTCAGCGACGTGCCCGACTGGAGTCGGTTGTCGACGTTCACGGTGACCCGGAAGCCGAGCTGGTACAGGATGTCGAACGGGTGGTCGACCAGTTCGTCGCCCCACGCCGCGATCGCGCCGGTCTGCACGTTCGACGACGGGCTCGTCTCGAGCGGGATCTCGCGGTCGCGCACCCACTGCGCGGTCGGGCCGAGGGTGACGTACGTGCCCTCGTCGTCCTTGTGGTCGATGATGAGGTCCTCCGCGATGCGGACGCCGTGGCCGAGGCGCAGCGCACGGCCGTCGACGAGGGCCCCGCGGATCGACTCGAGGCCGTCGGCCTCGCCGGCGTGCACCGTGACGGGCATGAAGCGGCTCGCGAGGTAATCGAACGCGGTGCGGTGACGGCTCGGCGGGAAGCCGGCCTCCGGCCCCGCGATGTCGAAGCCGACGACGCCGCGGTCGCGGTGCCGCACGGCGAGCTCGGCGATCTCGAGCCCGCGGTCGAGGTGGCGCATCGCGGTGACGAGCTGGCCGGTGCGGATGCGGCGGCCCAGGCTGCGGGCGTCGTCGACGCCCTGGTCGAGGCCGGCCTGCACCGCCTCGACGGCCTCGTCGAGCGAGAGGCCGCGGGTGAGGTGCTGCTCGGGCGCCCAGCGCACCTCGCCGTAGATCACGCCGTCGGCGGCGAGGTCCTGCACGAACTCGCGCGCGACGCGGGTGAGCCCCTCGCGGGTCTGCATCACGGCGGTGGTGAGGTCGAACGTCTTCAGGTACTCGACGAGCGACCCGGAGTTCGACTGCACCGAGAACCACTCGCCGAGCGACTCCGCGTCGCTCGCGGGCAGCTCGAGGCCGATCTCCTCGCCGAGCTCGATCAGGGTCTGCGGCCGGAGGCCGCCGTCGAGGTGGTCGTGCAGCGAGATCTTCGGGAGGGCCCGGAGGTCCGCGCCGTCGCCGTCGAGCCGGTACTCCGTCGCGTTGGTGTCCACGTGTCCACGATAGCGGCGCGCCGCCGCCGAAGTCTCGGCGATTTCGAAGCTCGGCGCACCCCGTGCGCACCGCCGGGCCCCGCCGGATGCGGTAGGGCGCCGCGCGGAGCGGCTACCGCCCGATGCGCTCCACGACGAGCGGACCGCCGTCCTCGATCTCCTCGCCCTCGTCGCCGATCCGCCACGCCCCCTCGACGGCCTCGAGCGCCCGGGCGAATCGCGCGGGCTCGTCGGCGTGCAGGGTGAACAACGGCTGGCCCGCGCGCACGGCGTCGCCGGGCTTCGCGTGCAGGTCGATGCCCGCCGCGTGCTGCACCGGGTCCTCCTTGCGTGCGCGTCCCGCGCCGAGGCGCCAGGCGGCGATGCCGAACGGCAGGGCCTCCTGCGCCACGAGCACGCCGTCGCGGTCGGCCGTCACGACGTGCTGCTCGCGGGCGACGGGGAGCGGGGCATCCGGATCGCCGCCCTGGGCGCGGATGGTGGCACGCCACGCGTCCATCGCCCGGCCGTCGTCGAGCGCGGCCTCCACGTCGACGTCGATGCGACCCGTGAGGGCCAGCATCTCGCGCGCGAGCGCGACCGTGAGCTCGCGGACGTCGGCCGGCCCGCCTCCGGCGAGCACCTCGACCGACTCGCGCACCTCGTTGGCGTTGCCGATCGTGAGCCCGAGCGGCACGTTCATGTTCGTGAGCAGCGCGCTCGTGGCCACCCCGGCGTCCTCGCCGAGCTCGACCATCGTGCGCGCCAGCTCGCGCGATCGCTCGATGTCGGTGAGGAACGCGCCCGAGCCGAACTTCACGTCGAGCACCAGGGCACCCGTGCCCTCGGCGATCTTCTTCGACATGATCGACGACGCGATCAGCGGGATCGCCTCGACGGTGCCGGTGATGTCGCGGAGCGCGTAGAGCTTCTTGTCGGCCGGCGCGAGCCCGGCGCCCGCGGCGCAGATCACGCCGCCGTGGTCGCGGAGCTGGGCGAACATCTCCTCGTTCGTGAGCTCGGCCCGCCAGCCCGGGATGGACTCGAGCTTGTCGAGGGTGCCGCCGGTGTGCCCGAGCCCGCGGCCCGAGAGTTGCGGCACGGCGACGCCGAAGGCGGCCACGAGCGGCATCAGCGGGAGCGTGATCTTGTCGCCGACGCCGCCCGTCGAGTGCTTGTCGGTGGTCGGCTTGCCGAGGCCCGAGAAGTCCATGCGCTCGCCCGAGGCGATCATCGCCATGGTCAGGTCGCGGATCTCGCGTCGGCCCATCCCGTTGAGGAAGATCGCCATCGTCATCGCCGACATCTGCTCGTCGGCGACGTAGCCGCGCGTGTACGCGTCGACCAGCCACCCGATCTGCTCGGTCGACAGCTCGCCGCCGTCGCGCTTGGTGCGGATCAGGTCGACGGCGTCGAACGCCTCCACGCCGCTCATGCGGACTCCCCTCGGAACTCGGCCAGCTGCCTCGGCCCGAACGCGTCGGGCAGCACCTCGTCGATGGTCTTGAAGCCCGACACCGTGTCGAGCACCATCCCCTCGGCGGAGTGCTCGTAGAGCAGCTGCCGGCACCGGCCGCACGGCATCAGGGTGTTGCCGTGCCCGTCGACGCAAGTGAAGGCGACCAGCTTGCCGCCGCCCGACATGACGAGCGCCGACACCAGCGAGCACTCGGCGCACAGGGTCACGCCGTACGACGCGTTCTCGACGTTGCATCCGCTCACCACGCGGCCGTCGTCGACGATCGCCGCGGCGCCCACGGGGAACTGGGAGTACGGCGCGTACGCCTTCGCCATCGCGTCGCGGGCGAGGCCGCGCAGGTGCTCCCAGTCGACGGTCTCCGGTGCGGTCATGGTGGTGCTCCTAGGACTTGATGTAGGGCTTGCCGGCGGCCGCGGGACCGCGGACCTTCCCGACGAAGCCGGCGACCGCGAGGATCGTGACGACGTACGGCAGCATGAGCATGAACTCGCTGGGCACGGGCGACCCGATGACCGAGAGCGTGTTCTGCAGGTTGGACGCGAAGCCGAACAGGAGCGCCGCGAGGGTCGCCTTGATCGGGTCCCACTGGCCGAAGATGACGGCGGCCAGGGCGATGAAGCCCGCGCCCGCGGTCATCTCCTTGTTGAACGCGCCGACGGCGCCCAGCGTGAAGAACGCGCCGCCGAGGCCCGCGATCGCGCCGCCCAGCGAGACGTTCCAGAACCGGGTGCTGTTCACGTTGATGCCGACGGTGTCGGCGGCCTGCGGGTGCTCGCCCACGGCGCGGAGGCGGAGGCCCCAGCGCGTGTGGAACAGCCCGAAGTACACGGCCGCGACCGCGACGTACATGATGTAGACGATGATCGTCTGCCGGAAGAACATCGGGCCGATCAGCGGGATCTCGCTCAGCAGCGGGATCGGCAGGCGCTCGAGGCGCGGCGGCGAGTTCAGCACCGCCGCGTTCGGCGCGAGCACCTGCGAGAACAGGAAGCTCGTGAGGCCGAGCACGAGCACGTTGAGCACGACGCCGACGATGACCTGGTCGACGAAGTACTTGATCGAGAACGCGGCGAGCACGAAGGACACCAGCACGCCCGCCGCGGCCGCGGCGATGAGGCCGAGCGTCTGGCCGAGCACCGCCTGCCCGACCGCCGAGGCGACCACGGCCGACGTGAACGCGCCGGCGAGCAGCTGGCCCTCGATCGCGATGTTCACGACGCCGACCCGCTCCGAGATCACGCCGCACAGCGCGCCGAAGATCAGCGGAACCGACAGGCTCAGCGCACCGGCCAGGAGGCCCGGCACCGGGATCGTCGAGGTGTCGGCGCCCGCGGCGGCCCAGGTGAGGAACGCGATGATGAAGACCAGCGCGAACACGATGGTGTACCAGATCGAGATGCGCCGCCGGGCGCGGACGAGCAGGAAGCTCGCGATCGTGATGGCCGCCATGATCGCGACGCTCACCCAGGCGGTGATCGTCGCGTCGAGGGTGACCTCGGGCAGCTGCAGCGCGTCGCCGGCGGGCGACAGTCGGAAGACCGCCTCGCCGCCGTGGCCGGCGAAGACGAACAGCACGATGGCGATCAGCGTGACGACGCCGAACGTGATCGGCGCCTTCCAGCTGACGACGACCGTGGTCTCGAGCGCCGCGGGGGCCGCGGGCGTGGTGGGGGTGTCCTGGGATGCGACGGTCACTTCGCCTCCACCTCCTTGGTGACGATCGGGCGGGGTCGCTTCGGAGCCGAGCCGGGGGCCGGCAGCCGGAAGATCGCCCGCACGAGCGGCGGGGCCGCGATGAAGAGCACGATGAGCGACTGCACGACGAGCACGATGTCGATCGGCACGCCCTCGGCCGCCTGCATCGAGAAGCCGCCGGCCTTGAACGCGCCGAACAGGATGCCCGCGAGCAGGATGCCGAAGGGCGACGAGCGGCCGAGCAGCGCGACGGTGATCGCGTCGAACCCGATGCCGGCGTCGATGCCCGACGAGAAGCCGGTGGTCACGGTGCCGAGCACCTGGTTCACGCCGGCGAGGCCGACGAGCGCGCCCGAGATCAGCATCGCGTAGACGTACATCGACTTCACGTTGATGCCGGCGACGCGGGCCGCGTTCGGGTTCTCGCCGACGGCGCGGAACTGGAAGCCGAGGCTCGAGCGCTCGAGGATCCACCACACCAGGAACACGGCGGCGATCGAGAGGATGAAGCCGAAGTGCAGGTTGTACTGCGGCCCGAGCAGGTCGAAGAACACGGCCGTGTCCTTCATGGGCGGCGTCTTCGGGTTGTTGGAGCCCGGCGCCTGGAGGAGGCCCGGGGTGCGAAGCATCCACGTCACGAGGTAGAGCGCGACGTAGTTGAGCATGATCGTGACGATGACCTCGTGCGCGCCGGTTCGCGCCTTCAGCAGGCCGGCGATGCCGGCCCACAGCGCACCGGCGATGAGGCCCGCGATGAGGGCGACCACCATGTGCAGCCCCATCGGCAGGTCGAACGAGAACGCCACCCAGCCGGCGGCCGCCGAGGCGAGGAGCATCTGGCCGCGGCCACCGATGTTGAACATGCCCACGCGGAAGGCGAGGCCGACGCCCAGGCCGGCCGCGACGAGCGGCGTCGCGAAGGTCAGCGTCTCGGTGAGCGGGCGGATGCCGGCCGCGAACTCGGGGCGGCGGAAGTTGTAGATCGACCCCTGGAAGAACGCCACGTACGCGCCCGAGACCGATTCCCAGATGGCGACGAACGTGTCGCCCGGCCGGGCGAAGAAGTACCCGGATGCCGCCTGCACCCGCTCGTCAGTGAAGGCGATCATGATCGCGCCGACCAGCAGCGCGAGCACGACCGCGAGCACCGAGATGATCGCGTTGCCGGTGGCGATCTCGCGCAACGCCTGGTGCCAGCGGCTCGGCGGCTCGACCCCGGCCGGAGGCGCGGCCGGCGCCGGCGCCGCGGCCTGCGGCGATGCGGGGGTCGTGGGCGTCGTGCCCGGGGTGGGCTCGCTCATGCCGCGGCTCCTTCGCTCGTGGGCGTCTCGCCGGCCATCATCAGGCCGAGCACGTCGCGCGGGGTGTCGCCGGGCACGATGCCGACGACGCGGCCCCGGTACATCACCATGATCCGGTCGGCGAGGGCCGTGACCTCGTCGAGCTCGGTCGAGACGACCACGACGGGCACGCCCGCGTCGCGCGTCTCGATGATGCGCTTGTGGATGAACTCGATGGACCCGACGTCCACGCCGCGCGTGGGCTGGGCCGCGACGAGCAGCCGCAGCTCGCGGCTGAGCTCGCGGGCGAGCACCACCTTCTGCTGGTTGCCGCCGGAGAGCCGCCCGACCTTCGTCTCGATGGACGGGGTGCGGACGTCGAACTCCTTCACCTTGTCGGTCGCGAACTCCGCGAGCGGGCCGAGCTGCAGGTTGCCGGCCTTCACGAACGGCGGGCCGTCGGCCCGGTCGAGCATGAGGTTCTCGGCGATCGAGAACTCGCCGACGAGCCCGTCCTCGGTGCGGTCCTCGGGCACGAAGCCGACGCCGGCGTTCAGGATGGTGCGCACGCTCTCGTGCGTGAGGTCGCGCCCCTCGAGGCTGATGCGGCCCTCGACGCGCGGCTGGAGGCCGACGAGCGCCTCGGTGAGCTCGGTCTGCCCGTTGCCCTGGACCCCGGCGATGCAGAGCACCTCGCCGCGGCGGACCTCGAAGCTCACGTCGTTGACGACGAGGTGCCCGAACGGGTCGATCACCGTCAGCCCCTCGACGACGAGGTCGGGCGCGCCGAGATTCGGCGCGCCCTTCTGCACGGTGAGCTCGACGGCGCGGCCCACCATCAGCGACGCCAGCTCGGCGTTCGACGCCGTCGGGGATGCCTCGCCGACGACCTTGCCGAGCCGGATGACCGTGATGCGGTCGGCGACCTCGCGCACCTCGCGGAGCTTGTGGGTGATGAAGACGATGGAGGTGCCCGACTCCTTGAGCTGGCGCATGATCGCCATGAGCTCGTCGGTCTCCTGCGGCGTGAGCACCGCGGTGGGCTCGTCGAAGACGAGCACCTTCGCGTCGCGGGAGAGCGCCTTGATGATCTCGACGCGCTGCTGGACGCCGACCGGCAGGTCGTCGACGAGGGCGTCGGGGTCGACGTCGAACCCGAACCGCTCGGAGATCTCGCGCACCTTCGCGCGGGCCGTGGCGAGGTCGAGCACGCCGCCGGCCTTGGTGGACTCGTGGCCGAGCATGACGTTCTCGGCGACGGTGAAGACGGGGATGAGCATGAAGTGCTGGTGCACCATGCCGATGCCGGCGCGCATCGCGTCACCCGGCCCGGCGAAGTGCTGCACCTCGTCGTCGAGGAGGATCTCGCCCTCCTCGGCGTGGTACAGGCCGTACAGGACGTTCATCAGCGTCGACTTGCCCGCACCGTTCTCGCCGAGGAGGCAGTGGATCTCGCCGGCCTCCACGACGAGGTCGATGTGGTCGTTGGCGACCAGTGAACCGAACCTCTTCGTGATGCCTCGGAGTTCGAGTTTCATGTTCCCGATCCTAGTGACGGGCGCGCAGATGCAGCAGGTCGCGCGCGAAAGTCGGGCGGTGCCCGGATGGACTGCTCAGATGTTGCGGCGGGTGCCCATCCGAGCGGAACGCGAAGGGGAGGCCGGTTCGCACCGACCTCCCCTTCGTGGAGGCGACTAGCTCGCCAGGTACGACTCGACGGTGATGTCACCGGAGACGATCGCGGCCTTCAGCTCGTCGAGCTTCGACGCGAGGTCGGCCGGGACCTTCGACTCCCAGTCGTGGAACGGCGCGACGCCCACGCCCTCGTTCTCGAGGGTGCCGACGAACGGCGCGGCGTCGAAGTTGCCGTTGCCGGCCTCGACGATGGCCTCGTGGACACCGACGTCGATGCCCTTGAGGATCGAGGTGAGGAGGAGGCTGCCGACCGACGGGTCGGTCTCGTACACGTCGGCGTCGACGCCGATGAGGGCGATCTCACGGCCCGAGTCGGTGATCGCCGCGGCGGCCGACTGGTAGATCGGGCCGCCGACGGGCAGCAGGATATCGACGTTCTGGTCGATCAGGCCCTGGGCGATCTGGCGAGCGGTGTCGTTCGCCTCGAAGCCGCCGGTGAAGGAGCCGTCCTGTGCGGCGCGGTCCCAGCCGAGGAGCTTGACGGCGGTGCCGTTCTGCTCGTTGTAGTAGTCGATGCCCTGGGCGAAGCCGTCCATGAAGATCGACACGGTCGGGATGTTCATGCCGCCGAAGGTGCCGACGACGCCGGTCTGGGTGACGCCCGCCGACAGGTAGCCCGCGAGGAACGCGGCCTGGGCGGTGTCGAAGATGATCGGCTTGATGTTCGGGGCATCGGTCGTGCCGTCGAAGTCCTGGTCGACGGTGTCGTCGATCGAGACGAACTCGAGGTCGGGGTTCGCGGTGGCGGCCTCGAGGGCGGCCGGGGCGAGCAGGAAGCCGACCGTGACGATCGTGTTGCAGCCCTGGTCGACGAGGCTCTGGATGTTCGACGCGTAGTCGGTCTCCGCAGCGGACTCGACGGCCTTGAACTCCACGCCGAGCTCCTCGGCGGCGGCCTCGAGGCCCTCGTAGCCGAGCTGGTTGAAGGACTTGTCGTCGAAGCCGCCTGCGTCGGAGACCATGCAGGGCAGGTAGTCGAGCGCCTCGCCGGTGCTCTCGGGGCCCTCTTCCGGCGCCGAGGCGCAGCCGGCGAGCAGCGCGGCGGCGCCGAACATCGCAAGGCCGCCGAACGCGGCCTTCTTGGTCGTGAACGTCACAGTGTCCTCCAAAGACTGCGCCCCGCATTCCCGGGGCGATTGCAAATCACGTTACCCCCGGTTGCATTCGGCGTTCAGGCCTCGGCCCCCCGCTTCATCCAATGGTTATCAAGACGCGACATTCTGCTCAGATGAGCAGGCCGGAGGCCGCATGCGCACCCTCGATCAGGGGGTGCTGGGCGACTCGACCACCAGGTCGCCGGCGATGATCGCCTGCCGCAGCCCCTCGATCTCGCCGTCGAGCTCGGGCGTGACGAGGCTCGCGAGGTCGTGGTACGGCGCGATCTCCACGCCGCCGTTCTCGAGCGTGCCGACGTAGGCGTCGCTCGTGAACGCGTCGTCGACGACGTCCCCGACGATCTCGACCATCGCCTGCTGCGTGTTCTTCAGCACGCTGGTGAGGATCACCGGGTGGAACTCGGCCGGCAGCGTCTCGTAGCCGTCGCTGTCGACCCAGATCACCGACACGCCGCCGCGCTCGATGGCCGCCGCCGCCGCGCCCTCGCCGACCTGCCCCGCGACCGGCAGCACGACGTCGGCACCCTGGTCGATGAAGCCCTCGGTGAGCACCTTCCCCTTGTTGATGTCCTCGAAGTCGCCCGTGAACGCACCGTCCTGCGTCGCCTTGTCCCAGCCGAGCGCGCGCACCTGGGTGCCATGCACAGCGTTGTACTTCGCCACTCCGTCGACGAACCCGTCCATGAACAGGGTCACCGGGGGCTGGTTGCCGCCGCCGAACGTCGCCACCACGCCGGTCTTCGACACGCCCGCAGCGAGGTAGCCCGCGAGGAAGGAGGCCTGGGCCGTGTCGAACACGACCGGCTTCACGTTGTCGGCCTTGACGACCTCGTCGACGATGGCGAAGGAGACGTCGGGGTTCTTCGCGGCCTGGTCGGCCGTGGCCTCGGCGAGCTCCCAGCCCACCGTCACGATGAGGTCGCAGCCCGAGTCGACCGCCTGCTGCACGTTCGGGGCCAGGTCGGTCTCGCCGGTCGACACGAGCGCCGCGGCCTCGATGCCGTACTCCTCCTCGGCCTGCTGCAGCCCCTCCCAGCTCGACTGGTTGAACGAGCGGTCCTCGAGCCCGCCGGAGTTCGTCACCATGCGGGCGCACACGTCGCTCGCGGCCTCGGTCGAGGCGGGCGGCGCGGTCGCGCAGCCGGCGAGGGCGACGGATGCCGCGCCGAGTGCCGCGACCACGAGGAGGTGCTTCCGACGGGACATCCGATCGCTCCCTTTGCTCGGGTGGCCCGCGAGGGGCTGGGGGTGGACCTAGAGGACGTCGCTCGAGCCGCCGAGGCGGAGGGCGTCGACGACGGCCTTCACGCGCTGGGCATGCTCGCTCGTGGTGACGAGCAGCGCGTCGGGCGTGTCGACGACGACGATGTCCTGCACGCCGATCAGGCTGATCACGCGCTTCGCGCGGCTCACGACGATGCCGCTCGAGGCATCCGACAGCACGCGCGCGTTCTCGCCGAGGATGGCGAGCTCGCCCGAGCGGCCGGCCGTGTTGAGCTTCGCGAGCGAGGCGAAGTCGCCGACGTCGTCCCACTGGAAGTGGCCGCGCACGACGGCCAGCCGCCCCGCGGCGGCCGCGGGCTCGGCGACCGAGTAGTCGATGGCGATCTTCTCGAGGGTCGGCCAGATGCGGTCGACCGCCGGCCCCCGGGTCGCGGGGTCGTCCCACGCGGCGGCGAGCTCGACGAGGCCGGCGTGCAGGGCGGGCTTCGTGCGCGCGAGTTCGGCGAGCAGCACGTCGGCGCGGGCGATGAACATGCCCGCGTTCCAGAGGTGGCGGCCGTCGTCGAGGTAGCGGCGCGCGGTGGCGAGGTCGGGCTTCTCGACGAAGCTCGCGACCGACTCGACGCGCTCGGCGCCCGGGACCGCGAGGTCGGCGCCGCACTCGATGTACCCGAAGCCGACGGCCGGCTCGGTGGGCGTGATGCCGATCGTGGCGATGTAACCGGCGTCGGCCGCTGCGACCGCCTGCTCGACGGCACCGCGGAAGAGGGCGTCGCCCGAGATCACGTGGTCGGCGGCGAACGAGCCGATGATGACGCCCGGCTCGCGGCGCTCGAGGATCGCAGCGGCGAGGCCGATCGCGGCGGTCGAATCACGCGGTTCGCTCTCGAGCACGACGTTGGCGTCGGCGAGGCCCGGCAACTGCCCCTCGACCGCGGCACGGTGGGCGCGGCCGGTGACGACCATGATGCGCTGGTCGCCCGACAGCGGCGCCAGCCGGTCCCACGTGTCCTTCAGCAGCGTCTGCCCCGACCCGGTGAGGTCGTGCAGGAACTTCGGGGCGTCGGCCCGGGAGAGCGGCCAAAGGCGCGAGCCCACGCCGCCGGCGGGGATCACGGCGTAGAAGCGGTCGATCGTGGAGTCTTGCATCCGCCCAGCGTATCCGCGCGGCGGGCACGGACGCGAGGGACGGGCGCCGGGATTTATCTCGACGTCGAGATGGTTAGGCGGCCCTTAGCGGCGACCCGGCGCCCTCCGGGACTAGAATCGCACCGGGCCGTCGCGCCCGTCGCGCCTCTCGTCGGAGGCGATCCACACAGCCATGGAGGGTTGTTCATGCCAGAAACCGAGGCAGGAACCCTGACCGCACCCATCCCGGCCAAGGAGCGGCCGGGCGGCACGCTCTACCGCGGCCGCGAGGGCATGTGGTCGTGGGTGCTCCACCGCATCACCGGTGTCGCCATCTTCTTCTTCCTCCTCGTGCACATCCTCGACACCGCGCTGGTGCGGGTGAGCCCCGAGGCGTACAACGCGGTCATCGGCACCTACCAGACGCCGATCATGGGGCTCGGCGAGGTGGCGCTCGTCGGCGCGATCGTCTTCCACGCGTTCAACGGCATCCGGATCATCCTCGTCGACTTCTGGGCCTGGGCGACCCGCCACCAGAAGCTGCTGTTCTGGATCGTCATCGCCCTCTGGGTGGTCACGATGCTCGGGTTCGCGCCCCGCCACCTCATGAACGTCTTCAGCCACTAGGAACGGGATCGACAGTGACCACCACCATCGAATCGCCCCGGACCCCGGCGCGCCCCGCACCGAAGCGCGGCGTCAACCTGGAGAAGTGGGGCTGGATCTACATGCGGGCGTCGGGCATCGTGCTCGTCGTGCTCGTGTTCGGCCACCTGTTCGTCAACCTCATGGTCGGCGACGGCGTCAAGGCCATCGACTTCGGCTTCGTCGGCGGCAAGTGGGCACAGCCCTTCTGGCAGTGGTGGGACTGCCTGATGCTCTGGCTCGCACTCATCCACGGCGCCAACGGCATGCGCACCCTCGTGAACGACTACACGAACCCCCGCGGGGCGGTGCAGAAGATCCTGAAGGGCGCGCTGCTCGTCGCCGTCGTCGTACTGCTCACCCTCGGCACGCTCGTGATCTTCACGTTCGACCCGTGCCCGGCCGGCTCGCCCGCCGAGCTGCTCCCGTCCTTCTGCCCGGCATCCTGACGAAGAGACCCATGACCAGCGAAACCACCTCACCCTGGAACAACGACCCCGACGTCGAGATCATCGACGGGGTCCACCACCACAAGTTCGACATCGTCATCGTCGGCGCCGGCGGCGCCGGCATGCGGGCGGCGATCGAGGCCGGCCCCGGCGCGAAGACCGCCGTCATCTCCAAGCTCTACCCGACGCGCTCGCACACGGGCGCCGCGCAGGGCGGCATGGCCGCCGCCCTCGCGAACGTCGAGGAGGACAACTGGGAGTGGCACACCTTCGACACCGTCAAGGGCGGCGACTACCTCGTCGACCAGGACGCGGCCGAGATCCTCGCGAAGGAGGCCATCGACGCGGTCATCGACCTCGAGAACATGGGCCTGCCGTTCAACCGCACGCCCGAGGGCAAGATCGACCAGCGTCGCTTCGGCGGGCACACGCGCGACCACGGCAAGGCGCCCGTGCGCCGCGCGTGCTACGCGGCCGACCGCACCGGCCACATGATCCTGCAGACGCTGTTCCAGAACTGCGTGAAGCTCGGCATCAACTTCTTCAACGAGTACTACGCGCTCGACGTCGTCATGACCGAGGTCGACGGGGTCCGGCAGCCGAGCGGCGTCGTCGCGTACGAGCTGGCCACCGGCACGCTGCACGTGTTCCAGGCGAAGGCGATCATCTTCGCCACCGGCGGCTTCGGCAAGATCTACAAGACCACCTCGAACGCCCACACCCTCACGGGCGACGGCGTGGGCATCATCTGGCGCAAGGGCCTGCCGCTCGAGGACATGGAGTTCTTCCAGTTCCACCCGACCGGCCTCGCCGGCCTCGGGATCCTCCTCACCGAGGGCGCCCGCGGCGAGGGCGCGATCCTGCGCAACGCCTCCGGCGAGCGGTTCATGGAGCGCTACGCCCCCACCATCAAGGACCTCGCCCCGCGCGACATCGTGTCGCGCTGCATGGTCCAGGAGGTCGCCGAGGGCCGCGGAGCGGGCCCGCACAAGGACTACGTGCTGCTCGACTGCACGCACCTCGGCGCCGAGGTGCTCGAGACGAAGCTCCCCGACATCACCGAGTTCGCGCGGACCTACCTCGGCGTCGACCCGGTGTACGAGCCCGTGCCGGTGATGCCGACGGCGCACTACGCGATGGGCGGGATCCCGACCAACGTGAACGCCGAGGTGCTGCGCGACAACGACACCGTCGTGCCCGGCCTCTACGCCGCGGGCGAGTGCGCGTGCGTCTCGGTGCACGGCTCGAACCGCCTCGGCACGAACTCGCTGCTCGACATCAACGTCTTCGGCAAGCGCGCCGGCCGCAATGCGGTCGAGTACGTGCGCACGGCCGAGTTCCTGCCCCTCCCCCAGGACCCGGCGAAGGAGGTGCGCGACCTCCTCGAGACGCTGCGCGACTCCACCGGCACCGAGCGGATCGCCGCGATCCGCAAGGAACTGCAGGACAACATGGATGCCAAGGCGCAGGTGTTCCGCACCGCCGAGTCGCTCGAGGAGATGCTGGGCATCATCCGGCAGTTGCGCGAGCGCTACAAGAACGTCGCCGTCCAGGACAAGGGCCGTCGGTTCAACACCGACCTGCTCGAGGCCGTGGAGCTCGGCTTCCTGCTCGACCTCGCCGAGGTCGTCGTCTACTCGGCGAAGAACCGCGACGAGAGCCGCGGCGGCCACATGCGCGACGACTTCCCGAAGCGCGACGACGAGCAGTTCATGCAGCACACGATGGCGTACCTGTCGGGCGACGCGCACTCCGCGGTCGCCGACGACCACATCCGGCTCGACTGGAAACCGGTCACCGTGACGCGCTACCAGCCGATGGAGAGGAAGTACTGACGTGAGCACCGCCACCCTCGAGCAGCCGCCGGCCGCCGCCGCGCCCGTCCAGTCGTTCACCGTCACGTTCCTGATCCGCCGGTTCGACCCCGAGGTCGACGCCGAGCCGCGCTGGCAGGACTTCGACGTCGAGATGTACGCCACCGACCGCGTGCTCGACGCCCTCCACAAGATCAAGTGGGAGCAGGACGGGTCGCTGACCTTCCGCCGCTCGTGCGCCCACGGCATCTGCGGGTCGGACGCGATGCGGATCAACGGCCGCAACCGCCTGGCGTGCAAGACGCTGATCAAGGACCTCGACATCACGAAGCCCATCTACGTGGAGGCCATCAAGGGCCTGCCGCTCGAGAAGGACCTCGTCGTCGACATGGAGCCGTTCTTCGCGAGCTTCCGCGAGGTGCAGCCGTTCCTGCAGGCGAACACCGTGCCCGAGCCCGGCAAGGAGCGCGTCCAGTCGGTCGCCGCCCGCGCCCGGTTCGACGACACCACCAAGTGCATCCTCTGCGCCGCGTGCACGTCGTCGTGCCCGGTCTTCTGGACCGATGGCCAGTACTTCGGCCCGGCTGCGATCGTGAACGCGCACCGCTTCATCTTCGACTCGCGTGACGACGAGGCGAAGGTCCGCCTCGACATCCTGAACGACAAGGAGGGCGTGTGGCGCTGCCGCACGACCTTCAACTGCACCGAGGCGTGCCCCCGCGGCATCGAGGTCACGAAGGCGATCGCCGAGGTCAAGCAGGCGGTCATGCGGGGTCGCCCGTAGGACGCACCGCGGGTCGCCGCTGGACGACCCCGATCGAGCACCGCAGAGGGGCCGATGCCTGCCGGCATCGGCCCCTCTGCTCATCCCGGGCGCCGTTCCCCCCTCGGCGTGCTCCCGGGAAGCGGTGGCTCGGCCCGTCGTGCGCTGCGCTCCCGACGGGCCGAGCCCGGATGGATCACTCCTCTCGGGCCTCCGCCGGTCGCCGGCGACGGATCGCGTTGAGGCCGACGACGAGGCCGCCGAGCAGGATCAGCACCGCGGCGTACCAGCGCCAGTCGCCCGGGAAGCCGGTGCCCGCCAGCGGCTGCGGCACGTTCACCTTCACCGACGAGTCGGCGCAGAGCACCAGCGGCGGCACCTCGGTCGCATCGGCGTCGGAGTAGCAGACCTCACCGGTGTTGGTGATGCTCGTCGCCTTCGTCGACGGGTTCAGGGTGACGCCCAGCACGATGTCGGGTGCGGTCAGGATGTTCGGCCCGAGCACGCCGTTCAGCGTGCAGTGCAGCGTCCCGCCGTAGCCCTGGGCGTTCTTCCCGGTCACCGCGCAACCCTCCCAGCGCGGGAACGTCGGAGCGCCCGCGGTGGTGATCGTGTTGACCCGGAGGTCGCTCGGGATCTCGTCGAAGATCTCGACCGGCGACGCAGCGCCGATGCCGGTCGACTTCACCGACAGCGTGTACGAGAAGTCCGAACCCGGGGTCGCCGTGGTCACGCTCGACGTCTTCACGATGTCGAGCAGCGGCGGCCGGTCGATCGCACACGTCGGCAGCGCCTGCGGGTACACCGCGAGGACGGACTGCGACGGGTTGATCGAGAACGTCACCGTGAGCGGCTCGGTCGTCACCGTGTAGGGGTTCGACGGGTCGCCGGTCGGCGTGTACGTCTCACCGCGCCACGGGAACGTCGGCACCGTCTCGTCGAGGATGAGGTCCAGGAACCGGGTGCCCGGGACGACCGAACCGGGGTTCAGGAGGTCCTCCTCCGTGATGGGCCGCCAGCCCGGGAACTGGTACGGGATCCCGTTCGCGTCGACCGCGGCCCCCGGCCAGAGGAGCCGGCCGTTGCGCGCATCCCACTCGACCTGCTCGACCTTGACCAGGCTGCCGTCCGCCGAGGTCCAGGTCACCGTGATCGGCGCCGGGGCCACGTTGTCCGTCGTCTGGATGTCGAAGTACAGCCACGGGACATCCGCGATGCATCGCACGTACGCGGCGGGCGCGATGCGCTTGACGGGCACCTCGGTGTCATCGCAGTTGTTGTCCGGGTTGCGGTCGTCCAGGATCGGCGGCAGCGCGGCGACCGCGGCGAGCTGGAGCTGCAGCCCCGGGTCCTCCACGACCGGGCCGGTGATGGCCACGCACGCCTCGTTCGGGATCGGGTCGGTGTTCAGCGGCGGCACGTCGGGCGGCGGCGCGTTCGGGTCGACGGCCGGCGGCGTCACGATCGGCGGCTCCGGCAGCATCCGCACCGGGATGCGGATCGTCGTGACCGCGCCCGCCGGGTACACCCCGGCGTACTCGGCCGCGAAGCTGCTGTCGGTGTCGCCCGACGTCTGCGTCCAGCCTGCGGCCGGATCGAACTCGGCCGGCCCGATGACCTCGACGGTCGGGTCGATCTCGTCCGTCACCTCGAGGCCGATGACCGGATCCGCCAGGTTCGTGACCGTGAGGATCCAGAAGAACTCGTCACCGCCCTCGACGGCCGTCTCGCCCTCGGGGAGCTCGTACGTCTTCTCGAGCGCCACGTCGAACTCGGGAGCCGTGTTGGTGATGTCGCACGTCACCTGCTGGCCGGGGGTGAGCGTCACCTCCGCGAGCTCGACGTCGAAGATCACCTCACCGGTGCCCTCGTCGAGGGTGCAGGTCCACGGGCTCGCCGTGAAGAGCGGGGCCCACGGGGAGTCGCTCTCCTCCGTGAGCTCGTACGGCACGTTCGACGTCACGGCGCCCGTCGCGGTGCCGTCGCCCGACACCACCGCGGTGCCCTCGGACGACGCCGCGAGGAACCAGAGCGTCGGCGGGAACTCCCCGGCGACCTCCTCCGGCTCGACGTGCTTGACGAGTGTCAGCGTCGGCTGGATGTCGGTGTTCCAGATCTCGCAGTCGACGGTCGCGCCGAGCTGGGTCACGGTGAGGGTGGCGCTCGTCGCGCCCTCCGCCGAGACCAGCGTGAACGCGTCGTCGCCCTGCTCGGACGTGCAGGTCCAGGTGGACTGCACCTCGTAGGCGACGCCGTCGGCCCAGAGCATGGACACCTCGTTCAGCGTGTAGCCGACGCCGACGTCGACGGGACCGCTGGCCGTGCCCGACCCGCCGAACCCGTCGTCGAGGCCGCTCGCCGACACCGTCCAGTCGGTCGGCACCGCGGTGCCGCCGTACTGGTTGTCGACGAACTTCTCGAGGTTCACCGTCTGCGTGCAGTCAACGTAGTTGGTGACGGTGAACTCGTTCACCGTGCCGGCGAGCACGAAGTCGCCGACGCCCGACCAGTCGACGAGCTCGCACCCGTCCGGGTAGAGGACGTCGGTCTCATCGACGCCGACCTCGTCACCGACGGCGTACGGCCCGTTCTCCGCGCTCCAGTCGACGGGCTCGCCGTCGAGCAGGGCCTGCGCCGTGAAGCCGTCGGGCAGGTCGTCGCTGTCCCAGGCGATGGGCTCGCCGCCGTCGATCACCCAGAGCTTCTCGAGGATCACGATGACCGGCACGTCGACGCAGTCCTCGCTCGTCCACGAGTCGCCGGACACCGCGATCGCCCCGTTCAGGAGACCGCGTCCGCCCTCGCCCTCGCAGCGCAGCGACGGGTCGTCGGCCACGTCGGCGACGGTGAACCGCACCGTCACCGTGAACACGTCGGTCTCGTCACCCAGGAGCTCCTGGTCCTCGACCACCACGTCCGTCGTCGGCGGCACCGTGTTCCACGCGGGGTTCACCGTGGCATCCGAACTCGTCACCTCGCGCTCCGTGATCGTGACCGAGTCGGAGAAGTCGGGCGTGTCGGTGAGGTCGTAGACGAGCGCCTGCGTCGGGCTCGTGTTGTGGACGGTCACCGTGTAGGAGACCATCCAGCCGCTGCCGTCGCGCACGGCGGGCCCGTCGGCGGTCTTCACGATCTCCGGGGCGGCCGGCAGCGCGCAGCCCGTGTCGGACTGGGTGCTGTTGCCGCTGGTCAGCGTCGCCTCGTTCAGGAAGCCGACGTTCGGCGCACCCTCGCTCGGCTGGCAGGTGTTCGTGGTCGGGTCGTCGAAGGCGTCCTTCGACACCAGCGCGGTGACCGTCACGTGGTACACGTGCACCCCGTCGATGCCGATCAGGCGCGGCGTCGGCACGATGGTCGTCGTCGGCTGGCCCGCCGGGTCGCTCCACGATCCGGTGTCGCTGCCGCCCGCCGTCTGCTCCCACTCGGCCGACTGGACGTCGACCTCGGGACCGAACCGGAGCGTGTCGGTGAGGGTGTACCGGCTGAGGAACTCCGCGTTGCCGGTCACCGTCACGTCGTACTCGATCGTCCACAGGCCGTCGCCGTCCTGCGTCGCCGTGCCCTCGCTCTTGTCGACCGTGGGCTTACCGCCCTCGACGATGGCGGTGCAGTCGGTGTCCTCGTCGACGATCTCACCGCTGGTGACCACCACCGAGTTGAAGAAGCCCTTCCCGGGCGTCTCGGCGAGGCACCGGATGTCGTCGGGATCGACCGCGCCCGCCGGAACGTCGACGTTGAAGACGAGCGTGTGGACCGCCTGGTCGCCGCCCAGGATGGGCACCCCGGTCGCCAGGGTGATCGCTCCGCCGGCGTACGGCACCGCGGCACCGCCGTTGATCGACACCGTGTTGTACACGACGCCGCTGGCGAAGGCGGGCGTGTCGGTCAGCGAGTAGTACACGGACTTGGCGCCCGGCAGGCTGTTGTCCACCGTGATCGTGTAGCTCACGTTCCACGTGGCATCCGGCTGCTGCGCCGCCGTCGCGCCCGACTTCACGACCGTGGGCGCGCTGGGCGAGTCGCAGGCCGTGTCGACGTCGGTCACGCCGCCGCTCTGCAGCACCGCGGCGTTGTTGAACGCGCCGTTGGCGGTGTTGCCCTCGGGCGGGCAGGCCGTCTGGGCCGGCGTGAGCGTCGGGCCGTCGAGGGTGAGCCCGGTCACGAGGATCTCGAACGTGTCGACATTCGAGCCCGGCGCGCCGGACGTGCCCGGCAGGTACCGGTTCGTCACGAGCGGACCGGAGCCCGCCCACGGCGTGCCGAGCGGCGCGCCGTCGAGGGTGACCGCGTAGCTCGCCGCCGACGAGTCGACGCCAGCCCCCAGGAGCAGCGTGTCGCCCAGGGTGTAGACGCCGCCCACCGCGGACGAGTTCGTCACGACGATGCGGTAGGTGATGCGCCACGACCCGTCGGCGTCCTGGCTCACCGAGCCGGGTACGACGACCTTGTCGTGGGAGATGGTCGGCGGGGTGATCTCGACGCACGCGTCGTCCTCGATCACCTGGTTGCCGCTGCGCACGACCGCGTCGTTGTTCAGGCCGTCCTCGGACGGGCAGATGAAGCCGCCGTCCGCGGCATCGATCTGCACCGTCACCGACACGGTGAACACGTGCTGGTCGATCCCGGCCGTGCCGGCCAGGGCGACGTCGTTCGCGAGCAGCGTGTTCGGCGCATGCCCCGTCCAGGTCACGACCAGCGGGACCGGTCCGGTCGCGGTCGCCACGCCGACCTCGGTGACGCTCGCCGGAAGGTCGATCACGTCCTCCAGGTCGTAGACGATCCCGGTGTCGGCGGACGGGTTGGTGACGGTGATCGTGTACGGGAGCGTCCACGTGCCGTCGCCGTTGTCGACGGCGGTGCCGCCGGTCTTCACGACCGTCGGCTTCACCGGCAGCTCGCAGTCCTGCGCCTCGTACGTCTGGCCGTCGACCACCATGCTGGCGGTGTTCAGGAACCCGACGGTGCCGGGCGTGCCGTCATCGCAGGCCTCCTCGGTCGAGCCGGAGAAGTCGGCTCCCGGTGCGACGGTGGCGTTCACCGTCACCTGCCACGTGTGCGAGGTGCCCCTCGCCAGCAGCGGCTCGTCGGCGAACTGCTGCGGGTCGGTGATCGGCGCCGAGAACGGCGTCGACGCGCCCGGCGGTGCCGGCAGGGTGCGCTGGTAGCTCGCGCTGTTGACGGTCACGCTCGAGCCGAACTCGAGGTCGTCGCCGAGCTGGTAGGTCAGGTCGAGGAACGGGCTGGGGTTCGTCACCACGATGTCGTAGGTGATCGTCCAGGTGCCGTCGGCGTTCGCCGTCGGGATCGCCGCCGTCTTCGTGATCGTCGGGACGACCGGCTCGAGCGTGTTCGTGACCGTGCAGATGACGGTGTCGCCCGGGTTCAGCGCCGAGAGCGTCGTGCCCGTCAGCGTGCCGCCGGAGCAGCCCCACGACGCGGTGAAGTCATCGGCATCCGGCAGCACGGTGGACTCACTGAGCGCGAAGTCCTGGCCCGCGGGGACCTCGACGTAGCCTCCGGTGCCGCCGGGACCCTGCGCGACGATCGCGCCGCCGTCACCGGTCGCCGTCACGGTCCATGCCGACGGGTCGGCCGCCCCGCTCGGCGAGACCACCTTCACGAGCCACAGCTTCGGCGGGATCGGCCGGTTCACGAAGAGGCAGGTGCCGACTCCGTTCGCCGGCAGCGTCACGCTCGTGGCATCCACGTAGCCGTCGCCGGTGTTGCACTGCAGGGAGACCTGCTCGAACCCGGAGACCGTCGACTCGGACAGGTCGTAGGCCTTGCCCGGCCGGACCGAGATGGTCGTGCCGGTGGTCACGGTCTGCGCGTCGAGGCCGGGAACCGGGGGCAACTGCGGCGTCGCCGTGAGGTTCCAGTCGGCCGGATCGGACGTGACGCCGGCGAGCGGCTGCACCTGCTTGACGAGGGTCAGCTGCGCGGTCTGGTTCACCGCGGTGCACTGCACCCAGGTGCCGAAGCCGACGATCACGCCGCCGTTCAGGCCACCGGCATTGCCGCCGGTCGGGTTGCCGTTCGCGTCGAGCGGGACGCACGCCCAGCTTCCCGTGGATCCCGGCACCGCCAGGACCGGGTCGCGGTTGTCGACCTGCACGTACCGGGGGTCGCCGCCGGACTCGGCGAGCGGGTAGACGAGGCCCGGGGTGACCGGGGCGGTGACGCCCGCGCCGGAGTCGCTGCCGGCGGGGAACGCGATGCCGCCCGCCGGGGTCAGCGCGTCGAGCGTCCACAGGTTGGTGGCCACCCCGTCGCCGTCGACGTCCTTGCGCAGCGTCAGCTGCGACGGGCAGGTCACGGTGTTCGTGATCTGGACCGTGTTGGTGCCCGAGGCGAGCAGTGCCTGGTAGTCGCCGCCCGCGAGGTTGAAGGAGGCGGGCGCGCCGTTGAACTGCGTGACCTGCTTCGAGACGAGCGTGCACAGCGTCGGCAGCGTCGCGACGTTCTCGTTCACGGGGATCGTCTGGCCCTGCGTGAACCCACCGGTGGAGTCGCCGAAGCCCGTGACGACGCCGTTCACCGACGCGTTCGCGTTGAGCGACGGGTCCTGCGTGCCGTGCGGGACGGGCGGTTGGCCGTTCACCGCCCAGAGCTTCTGGACCACGATCGTCGCCGGTGGGTTCGGCTGCCGGTTGTAGAACACGCAGCTGGCCGCCGTCGACGTCGAGACCGGCACGATCACGCCGGGTTGTCCGGCCACGTCCGGCGCGTTGACCACGCCGGGGATCACGGTGTTCGTGTTGAGGTCGCGACAGACGGCGTTCACCCCGGCCTGGGGCAGGTGGGTGAATCCGGCCTGGTTGGTCTCGCGGATCGTGACCGTCCCGCCGGTCGTCCCGCCCGCGAAGTCGAGCGGGAAGCTGATCGATCCGGTGCCCGCCGCGGTCAGCCCGTCGGCCGGGTTCGGGGTGCCGACGGTGATGCCCGCCGAGGGCCCGGAGGCGCCGATCGCCCAGCCGCCCGCGGGCTGCGCGAGCCCGAGGTCACCGCTTGGTGGGACGACCTGCTTGACGACGCTGACGGACCCCTGGCAGTTGCCGAGGGCGAGGTCGCGCATCGCCTGGCCGGCGGCCGCGTAGTCGGCCGTCTGGTAGTAGTCGGCGGTCGCGGAGTTGGAGCCGTTGAACGCCGTTCCACCCGAGATCGCCCGGAGGTTCAGGGCGGTGGACGGGGCGCTCACGCCGCTGCCGACGCCGAGGGCGACGATGCGGGTGGCCTTGTTCTTGACGGCGTTCGCCGAGAAGATCGCGTTCTCCACCTCGCGGGTGCGGGTGAAGTTGCCGGGCGCGGTCTCGGTGCCGTACACGGTCGGGTTGCCGTCGGTGAGGATGATCACCACGTCGTAGACCGTGGCGACCTGGGCGACCTGGTACAGGCCGCGGTCCCAGTTCGTCGTGCCGTTCGTCGGCGCGGTCAGGCCGTCGATCCAGGTCTTGACCGTCGAGGCGCCCGCCGCCGTGGACACGGCCGTGATCGGACGGTTCTGGTTGTTCGTGGCGTTGGCCGGCGCGGCCGCGGCGAACGTGAAGAGGCCCATGCGGGACGGCGTGCCGACCATCGCGTCGACGAGCGTCTTCGCCGCGGTGCGGGCCTGGTCCACGAACGGGTTCACCGAACCGGAGAGGTCCATGACGAGGGCGATGTCGAGGCCGCACTGCTGCGGCAGCACCGGGTTGGTGCGCGACGTCTGCCAGACACCGCCGGACGCGATGCGGTTGGTGTTGCCGGTGCCGACCATGAAGGTCGCGGGCGGCGTCGTGCGGTACGTCTGGCCTTCGCGGACCTGCCAGGTCCCCCCGACGAGCGCGCCGACGCGGAAGCTGTAGGGCGTCTGCTGGTTGTCGCCGCCGAAGGCGTCGCCGGTGCGCAGCTGCGGGTTCGTGAAGTACCCTCCGGGCGCCGCGATCTGGCGAACGTACATCTCGCGGTCGCGGTTCGCGCCGCCGGGGCCCGTGTCGGGCACGACGAAGTTGCAGTCGCCGTCGGCGTCTGCGGTACACGTGAAGAGCTGGGTCCCGCCGGTTGCGGCGGTGAACAGGCCGAGCTGCACGCCCGCCAGCGGCGAGATGGAGTTCGGGTCGGCGAGGCTGCGGGTGTCACCCGTCCGAACGGTGATGACGGCCTGGCCCGCGCCGGGGTTGGGTACCACGAGCGTCGCCACCTCGTCCTCCGGAGCGGCGAGGCGGGCGGCCTCCTGCGGCTGCTCCTCGGTGACGACCTCGTCGGGCGTCTCCTCGGCGGGCGGTTCCGATGCGTCGGGGGTCTCCGCGGGCGGATCGGTCGCGGCCGGATCCTCGGCCGGCGGTGTCGACGCATCCGGTGCGGGCTCGCCCGACGGCTCCTCCGTCGGGGTCGCCTCGGTCGTCTGCGTGGTCGTCGCAGGATCCGTCGGCGGCGTCTCCTCGGCGGACGCGACCGTCGGCATGCCGAGCGCCAGCAGGGCGGCGACGGTGACGGAGGCGATCCCACTGGCGAGGCGGCGCCTGGCGCGTGCGCGCCGAAGGGCGGTGAGTTCCCTGCGAGTGAGTCCGGTGCGGTCTGAAGCGGTCGGGAAAGACATCTTCGGTTCCCCCAAGTGTTCGGATCTGCGCAACTCTCCCCCGGAGGACTGCGCATACTACGGCGAGTCAAGCAGGGCGTTGCTCGCGCGGGACACCCTGAGGGCGTCCCCACTACGAGGGACACTCACATTCGTTTCCCTCCCCTGACCAGCACTTTCCGAGAACCCTACCCCCCGAATTGGGGGTAGGGTTTTCGAATCGGAGGCGCGAACCCGGATCGGTGGAGCGGGGTCGCGCCCCCGCCCCACAGTCACCGCGCGTTCCAGCTCGCCCTCAGCGCGATGCAGGTCGCCGGGTCACTCGGCGCGACGTCGCGCGACCGTGCGGGCGCCCAGGGCGACGGCGCCGAGCAGCAGGAGCGCGCCGCCGAGCAGCACGGGCGGCACGGGATCGGCTCCCGTCCCGGCGAGCCCCCCGCCATTCGCCGTCGCGGTCGTGTTGCGCGGCGCCGCGTTGCAGTCGGGCGTGGGCGGCGGGTACGCCGTGACCTCCGCCGACGACGGGTTCACCCGGATCTCCACCACGGCGTCCTCGCGCAGGTCGTAGAACGGCGCGTCGGGGTCGAGGATCCACGTGCCGTCGGGCAGCAGGGTCCAGCCCGGCCAGTCGATCGGGTTCCCGTCGGCGTCGATCGCCGCTCCGGGCCAGAGCTGACGGCCGGTGATCGCATCACCCGGCTCCCAACCCGCCGGCACCGCGAGGTAGTCGACCTGGGAGGCGCCGTCGGCGAGGATCGCCGCCTCATCGCCCGCCTCGATGGACGGATCGTGCGCCGCGTACGCCTCCGTCGTCCACCAGATCAGCGCGACCGCCGGCAGCGGGGCGCTCAAGTTGTACGGAGTGACCGAGTACTCGAACCACGGCGTGTCGTTGACGCACTGCGCGAAGCCGTCGATGGCGACGGACTTCACGGGCGTCGTGGCATCCGCGCAGGCTGCGAGTCCCGCCGCGAGCAGCTCGGGGTCGGGATCGACCGCGGCGAGCGCGCCTGGCGCCTCGCCCTCGCCCTGCTCCCCTGCCGGCGGCAGCCCCGCGACGACGCAGGCGTCGTTCACCAGGTCGGGGATCGGCACCGTCAGGTCGGGGTGCGCGAGCTCGCCCACCCGCACGTCGAACCGGAACTCGAGGCCGGGGTACGCGACCGGCGCGAACGCGCCCGGCTCGGCCTGCACGAACCCGACCCCGCCGTCGACGGAGTCGTCGAGCTCCCAACCCTCGGGCAGCACCTCGGAGCCGGGCACGAACGCCGTGCCCTCGGGCAGGACGTCACCGACGACCGGCGCGTGCACCGGACCCGAGCCGTCGTTCCACACGTGCAGCGTGTAGGTGATCACGTCCGGCGGGGTGTCGCCCGAGTCGACCGGGTTCGGCCCGCCGTCGTGCTCCCACAGCTTCTCGATCCGCACGCCCGGCAGCAGGTGCTCGGTCGTGCACGGGTCCTGCTGCGCGACCGCCGACGACGAGCCGTCCGGCACCGCCGGTCCTTCCACGGCGGCGCAGGCGGTGAGCACCCGGTTGCGGAGCACGGTGCCGGGCGGCGTGTCGGCCGCGACCGTGACGACGTACCGCACCTGGAGCACCTGCCCCTCCTCGAGGGCGGCGAGCTTCAGCCTGAGCCGCCCCTCGCCGAGTCCGTCCCAGTCGTACTCGAGCGGCGGCGTGCCGACGAAGCCGTCGAAGGTGACGAACGGCGCGAGCTGCGAGATGTCGTCGTCGATGTCGAGGTCGGTGACCTTCGGGCCGCTCACGTGCTCGACGGCGAGCGTGTACTCGATCCGGTCGCCGACGGCGACCGTGGAGCCGCTCGGCGGGTCGGACGACTTGGTCACCTTCCAGACGCCGCGTTCGGCGTCGTTGACGACGGTGCAGTGCACGATCGCGTCGATCGCGACCTCGACCGCGAACGTGAGGTCGCCGGTCCTGGAGCTCGGTACCGGCGCTCCCGACGAGTCCTCGCAGACGACCGACTCGAAGGAGTGGAACGGTCGGTGCTCCTCGGTGAACTCGATCGTGCGCGTGGGCTCCTCGAAGCCGCCGACCCGGAAGGGCTGGGTGGCGCCGGTCTCGCCGGTCCGCTGCACCGCGGGGGCGACGTCCTCGGCGTCGGTCGAGAACTCCCAGCCCGGGACGGGCTCGCCGTCGATCTCCTTGTGGATCGTGACGGTGCCGCCGCAGAGGGCATGGGCGATGCCGGCCAGGTCGTCGGCCAGGGTCGAATAGTCGGTCGAGGTGACGTAGCCCGCCGTCCTGATGTCGTCGCCGTCGAACTCCACCGGGCTCGAGATGGCCTCGATGGGCGGCAGCGCGACCTCCGGGCCGACCGCCACGACGAGGACGTGCGAGCCGCTGAGCTTGACGTCGTTGGCCTGCAGCACCGCCGGCGCGACCGCGGCGAACGAGCCGTCGGGGAACTCGGCCGGCTTCGAGGGATCGACCGTGTTGGGCAGGCCGTCGGTGATGACGATGGTCAGCTCGGCCCGGCCGTCGGCGAAGCCGGGGAACGTCTCGTGGCCGACCTGGAGCCCGCGCTTCCAGTTGGTGTAGCCGCCGAACTCGAGGCCGGCGTACGAGTCGCGGATGGCGGGCAGCCCGGCCGAGGTCAGGTCGGTGGCGGGAAGCAGCACCGTCGCATCCTGGTCGAACGCGGTGATGGACACCTGCGACCCGGTGTCGACGAGGGCCGCGGCGAAGGCGTTCGTCGCGGACTTCAGGCTCACGATGCCGGACGCCCCGAGCGACTTCGACTTGTCGAGCACGAACGCGACGTCGATGCCGCAGGCGTCCTGGAGGTCGGGGTTCGGGGTGATCCGCGGGTCGACGGCGGCCGCGGCGGCGCGGGCGGAGGACCTCGCCTCGGCACCCGGCACCGGGTCGCCGTCGCCCGCACCCGCCTCCGCGACCGCGCTCGGTACCTCGGCGCCGGGCTCCGGTCCGTCGGGCGCGTCGGTCCCGGGCGCCTCGGTTCCGGGCGCCTCCTTCGCGATCGGCGCGGGCCCGAAGCCCTCGCCGGCCGGCGCCGCATCGGCGGGCCCGCCCGCCTCGGGCACCCCGGCGCCGGACGCCGCCGACTCCGACGCGGATGCCTCCGCGCTCGATGCCTCCCCGCCGGAGCCGGCGGCGTCCGGCGCGTTCGCCTCGACGACCGCGGCGGTCTCCGCCGTCCGCGACAGCCCTTCGGCGAGCGCGAGCGAGGGGGCGCCCACGGAGATGAGGCCGGCGACGACCAGGGCGGCGATCGCCGCGCGGGAGCCGGTGGGGCGGTGGGGCTTTCGGGGTCGCCTGAGGGCAGGGTTGATCACTGTTGACCGCTCCAATGCGCAAGGGGGAAAGGAAGCGCTTCTCGAAGTCGGGTCAACGGTCAGCCAGCCCAGTCTTTCCAAGCGGCCGCGGAGTTCGCAAAGGATTTCTCGAGATCACCCCCGAACGAGGGGTATCGACGCGATGGCCCGACATCCGGGCCGGAAGCACCCCCATCGCTAGGGTGGGAGCGTGAGCGGGAGCCGGGGGCCCGCCGGCGGCCGCCGCGCCGGTGACGTGAAGCCGCGCGCCGACGACGGGCGCGCCGACGGCCGCGGCAACGGACGGCCCGAGGGCGAGGCATCCGCCGTCGCGGGCGATGGGATCGAGGAGCCGCACCCCACCGCGAAGGAGCGCATCGAGCAGGCGAGCGTGCCGTTGCGCGAGCGGTTCGACCCCCAGATCCGCACGGTCACCACGCTGACCCGCCGCACCATGGCGTGGTTCCCCATCCGCGTCTGGCGCCGGTTCCTCGCCCAGAACGGCTTCATCATGTCGGCCGGCATGGCCTACCAGTCGTTGTTCGCGGTCTTCGCGGGCGTCTACGTGCTGTTCGCGGTCGCCGGGATCTGGCTGATCGGCAACCAGGCGGCGATGACGGCCTTCGTCACGCTCGTCAACACGTACGCCCCAGGGCTGATCGGGCCGACGGGCGTGATCACCGAGGAGTCCCTCGAGCAGATCGCGCAGGACAACTCCGGCGTCTTCGGCTGGACCGGCGCGATCGCCCTCGGCGGGTTCATCTGGACCGCGATCGGGTTCGTCACCTACGCGCGCATCGGCGTCCGCAGCATGTTCGGCCTGCCGAAGGACATGCGCTCCTACGTGCTCCTGAAGGCGCGCGACCTCCTCGCCGCGCTCGTGTTCGGGCTCACCCTGCTGCTCGCGACGGCGCTGTCGATCGCGGCGACGAACTTCATCGACTGGTCGCTCGGGATGATCGGCTGGGACGACTCGTCGACGTCGACGACGTACATCGTGCAGTTCGGCGCCCTGCTGGTCGTGTTCGCGATCGACACGCTCGCGCTCGCGGCGCTGTTCCGCTTCCTCTCCGGCGCGGCGATGCCGTGGCGGCGCATGTGGGTCGGATCGCTGCTCGGCTCGGCCGGCCTGACCGTGCTGCAGCTCTTCAGCTCGGTCGTGCTCGCGTTCACGAGCAACAACCCGCTGCTCGCGACGTTCGCGGTCTTCATCGGCCTGCTGCTCTGGTTCCGGACGACCAGCATCGTGATCCTCGTGGCGGCGAGCTGGGTCGCCGTGGAGGCGAGCGACGCGCACGAGTCGATGCGCCTCGTGACCCCCGAGCAGCTGGAGGCCGAGCGCCGCGAGCGCGAGCGGGAGGCGGTGCTGACGGCCGCCCGCGTCGCCGTGCGCCACGCACGGGCGGACCTCGCGGCCGCCAACTGGTACGAGCGGCTTCCGGCCAAGCGCCGGCTGTCGCGGGCCGAGGCCGAGCTCGTGCGACTGGAGGCATCCGCGCGGGCGTCGGACGCCGACGGCCGGACGGGGGATGTCGGTCCCCTCGCCTAGGATCGATCGCATGCCTGAGAAGCCCCTCCGCGTCGCCACGGCCAACGTCAACGGGATCCGGGCGGCGTACCGACGGGGCATGGGCGACTGGCTCGCGGCCCGCGACGTCGACATCCTCGCGATGCAGGAGGTGCGCGCCTCCACCGATGACCTCGTCGCCCTCCTCGGCGACGAGTGGGACGTGCTGCACGACCCGGCGACCGCGAAGGGCCGCGCCGGCGTCGCGATCGCGAGCCGGCGCAAGGCGCACATCCACCGTGTCGAGTTCGGTGCGACCGACTTCGACACCGCGGGGCGCTGGCTCGAGGCCGACTACGAGGTCGGCGACCGCGTCGTCACCGTCGTCAGCACGTACGTGCACACCGGCGAGGCCGAGACCCCCAAGCAGGTCGACAAGCAGCGCTTCCTCGATGCGATGGAGGCGCGGATGCCCCGCCTCGCCGAGCACACCCCGTACGCGCTCATCGTCGGCGACCTCAACGTCGGCCACCGCACGCTCGACATCAAGAACTGGAAGGGCAACGTGAAGAAGGCCGGGTTCCTCCCGGTCGAGCGCGCGTACTTCGACCGGTTCCTCGGCGCGGAGGACGAGGACGGCTACAACGCCGGCGCCGGCCTGGGCTGGGTCGACGTCGGCCGCCGGGCGGCGGGCGACGTGCCCGGCCCCTACTCGTGGTGGTCGTGGCGCGGCAAGGCGTTCGACCTCGACTCGGGCTGGCGCATCGACTACCAGCTCGCGACGCCCGCCCTCGCCGACACCGTGGTCGACTACGCCGTCGACCGCGCGCCGACCTACGCCGAGCGCTGGAGCGACCACGCTCCCGTCGTCGTCGACTACGCCATCTGATCCCACGACCCGCACCGCTTCCCCGAGGACTCCCATGAACTCCGCACGTCCCGTCGTCTTCTCCGGCATGCAGCCCTCCAGCGACTCCCTGCACCTGGGCAACTACCTGGGGGCGCTCGTCAACTGGGTCAAGCTCCAAGACGAGGTCGACCCCATCTACTGCGTCGTGGACCTGCACGCGATCACCGTCGCGCAGGACCCGAAGGCGCTGCGCGAGTCGAGCCGGCGCACGGCCGCCCAGTACCTGGCCGCCGGCATCGACCCCGAGCGCTCGACGCTGTTCGTGCAGTCGCACGTGCCGGCGCACGCGGAGCTCGCCTGGGTGCTGGGCACCCTCACCGGCTTCGGCGAGGCGAGCCGCATGACGCAGTTCAAGGACAAGTCGGCCAAGCAGGGGGCGGATGCCACGACCGTCGGCCTGTTCACCTACCCGGTGCTCATGGCCGCCGACATCCTGCTGTACGGCACCGACCTCGTGCCGGTGGGCGACGACCAGCGGCAGCACCTCGAACTCACCCGCGACCTCGCCGGCCGCTTCAACAGCCGGTTCGGCGACACGTTCACCGTGCCGGAGGCGTACATCCCGAAGGAGTCGGCCCGCATCTACGACCTCCAGGAGCCGACGTCGAAGATGTCGAAGTCGGCGGCGAGCGAGGCCGGGCTCATCAAGCTGCTCGACGAGCCGAATGTCACCGCGAAGAAGATCAAGAGCGCGGTCACCGACGCCGAGCGCGAGATCCGCTACGACCCGGCGCTGAAGCCCGGCATCTCGAACCTGCTCGACATCTACGCGACCGTCACGGGCCGCACGATCCCCGAGCTCGAGGCCGAGTACGCCGGGCGCGGGTACGGCGACCTGAAGAAGGAGTTGGCCGAGGCCGTCGTCGACGCCCTCGCCCCGATCCGGGCGCGCACGCTCGAGCTGATGGCCGACCCCGCCGAGCTCGACCGCCTGCTCGCGATCGGCGCTGACAAGGCGGCCGAGCGCGCGGAGCGCACGCTCGCCACAGTGTACGACCGCGTCGGCTTCCTCCGCCGCCGCTGACCCCGCGGGAGTCCGCCGTGCCACCCCGCCCGCTGCCGGCCGCGGTCCTGTTCGACCTCGACGACACGCTGTTCGCCCATCGGGCGGCGGTCGCCGCGGGGATCCGCACGCACATGGCGGCCGTCGGGATCGAGGCATCCGACCCCGACGCGGCCGTCGCCGACTGGCACCGGCTCGAGGAGCTGCACTACCACCGCTACCTCGCGGGCGAACTGGCCTTCGAGGGGCAGCGGCGCGCGCGGGCCCGGGACTTCGCGGCGGCGCACGGCCGCACCCTCGGCGACGAGGAGGCGGGAGCGTGGTTCAGCGACTACTTCGAGCGCTACCGGGCCGCATGGCAGCTCCACGACGACGCACTCCCGTGCCTCGCCGCGCTCCGCGCGGCCCGCCCCGACGTGCGGTTCGGCCTCATCACGAACGGCGACCTGGCCTTCCAGCAGCGGAAGGTCGCCCAGGTCGGGCTCGACCGCGTCATCGATGTGGTGGTGGCCTCGGGCGACGTCGGGATCGTGAAGCCCGACGCCCGCATCTTCCACCACGCCTGCGAGCTGCTCGGCGTCGCGCCGGGCGAGGCCGCGTACGTCGGCGACCGGCTGCGCACCGACGCGATCGGCGCTGCGGCGGCCGGGCTGATCGGCGTGTGGGTCAACCGGCGCGGCGTGCTGCCCGAGCCCGAGGATGCGGCGGCGGCGAGCGAGCTCGGCGTCGTCGAGGTGCCCGACCTCGTCGACCTCGTGGGCGCGCTCTCGCGGTGACCCTTCCGCGGGCCCGGTCGCTCGGATAGCCTGACACTCCACCGCGGGGGCCCGGGCGGTGTCGTCCCCCGAGAGGTGCAGATGGACCCCGCTCCCCCGTTCGCCCCGCGGACCCCACCCGCCGGACGTTCGCTGCGCGGCACGGCGCTCGCGGTCTCGCTCGTGTGGGCGGTCGGCGCCGCCGTGCTCGTGCAGTTCGGCTCGGGACTCGCCTACGCCCCGGCGCGCTCGGTCGCGATCGCGAACGAGGAGGAGTTGCGCTCGGCCGTCGACGCCCAGCGGCGCGCCGCCGACCGCGGGGAGGCGACCTCGGTGCAGGCCGCCGCGCTCCGGGCCGCACTCGTCGGGGAGCTCGCCGACCCGGCCGCCGTCGCGGCGCTCGACACGGCGATCGGCTCCCTCGACGAGGCCCTGGACCTGCCGGCCCCGGTCGCCCCGATCACCGGCGCGCACCCGCCCGACGAACCGACCGTGCCCGCCTGGGACCGGCTGGCCGCGCTCGTCGAGCTGAGCGCCGAGCTGCCCCTCGTGCGCGAGCGCACCATCGCGTTCGATGCGACCGCCACGCTCCTCGCCGACGCGGATTCCGCGGTCGACGATGCGAGCAGCGAGGTCTTCACGGCGGCCGTCGGCCGGGCGCAGGCCGCGCTCGACGCGACGCCCAACGCCTCGACGCGGACCCGGCTCGACCTCCAGTACGCCGTCGACGTCACCGCCGAGGCCGGCGACGCGGCCGCCTTCGCGGCACTCGCCGACGCGGTGGTCGCCGCGCGCGATGCGCAGGCCGCCGAGGAGGCGCATCGCCGCGACGAACCGCGGCGGGCCGAGATCGAGGCCTTCGCCCGGTCGCTGTCGAACGGCGTGGCGCTCGACTTCACCTGGTCGTACGAGGCCGCCGGCGTCAGCAGCGACGGCTACTACGCCGGCACGGCCCAGTTCTGGCCGGAGGGCGGCGGCTGGGGGCTGATCACGCTGACGTTCAGCGTGGCCGACAACTGGGACGACGAGAACGCGCGCGCCGTCGTCGTGCACGAGGTCGGCCACACGCAGGTGATCCGCGACGCCTGCCATGCGCAGTTCACCGGCCCGGCCTTCGCGGGCGACCACGAGGCCTGGGCCACGGCGTGGGCGATCGGGATGGGCTACGACCTGCCGGGGTCCGGCATCGAGGCCTACGGCCGCCCGAGCGACGAGCAGATCGCGGTCGCGGCGACCTGCCGCTGACCTCGGCGCGCCGGATCCCCCGGCGCGGCGCCGCGCGGCCCAGTGCCGCGCCGCGCTCGGGCGCGAGGCGCGGCGCCGCGCCGCGCCGCTCAGCGCAGCAGTTCGACCGCCCCGAACGACACCCCGTGCCGCTCGGCGAGCACCCGCCGCGCCTCGGCGGCCTCGGCATCGCGCCGCTCGGCGTCCCAGCCGAGCACGTCGCCCGCGATGTCGGCGAGCTCGTCGAGGAGGGGCGCCGTCGCCGCGCCGGTGAAGGCGATGGCGGTGCGCCGCTGCACGAGGTCGAGGAGGTGCACGACCCGCTCGGTGCGCACGAGCCAGGCGATCTCCGCCCGCGTGTAGCCGGGGTGGTGCGCGAGCGGGGCATCCGGCTCGTCGGCGTCGCCGAACCCGGCGAAGGCCTCGGCCCGCTCGAGCTCGGCGATGAGCTCCGCGGCCCGGGTGCCGTAGCGGTCGAGCAGCACGGCGGCGCGGTCGCGGCCGATCTCCTCGCCGTGCGCGACGGCCCAGTCGGCGCGGCCGGCCTCGGTGGCCGGGTAGCCGGCGCCGCCGCCGATGGCCAGGCCCTCGGTGGAACGCACGCGCTCGCGGCCGAGCAGCCCGAGCACCTCGTTCGAGAGGTGCTCGGCGAGCGCGCGGAAGGTGGTCCACTTGCCGCCGACGAGGCTCAGCATCGTCGTGCCGGGGCGCTCCGGGACATCCGTGCGCTCGATGCGGTAGTCGCGGGAGACGAAGCCGGGCTGGGTGTCGTCGTGACGCGGCAGCGGGCGCACGCCCGAGAAGCGGTAGACGATCTGCGCGCGGTCGACCTCGACGGCGGGGAAGACGTGGCGGACGAGGTCGAAGAAGTAGTCGACCTCCTCCTCCGTGCACACGGCGGGCTCGCGCAGGTCGTGCTCGAGGTCGGTGGTGCCGACCATGACCCGGCCGTGCAGCGGGTAGATGAGCACGATGCGGCCGTCCTCGTGCTCGAAGAAGATCTCGCGGCCGCCGGTCGCGGCGAGGAGCTCGGGGTGGTCGAGCACGATGTGCGAGCCCTTGGTAC
Organism: Agromyces sp. MMS24-K17; assembly: GCF_043950245.1. Classification (GTDB taxonomy): domain Bacteria; phylum Actinomycetota; class Actinomycetes; order Actinomycetales; family Microbacteriaceae; genus Agromyces. The sequence continues at coordinate 3,695,276 of NZ_CP171640.1, forward strand.
CGCCCATGTAGGTCGTGGGCCGACCGAGGGCGGCGTTCGTGAGGTCGGTCCAGGGGCCCGAGGCGTTCACGACGACCTCCGACGCGAGGTCGAACTCGGCGCCGGTCTCGCGATCGCGCACGCGCACGCCGGCGGCGCCGAGGCCGACGGCTTCGAGGTGGTTCGCGGCGCGGGCGTGGGGGCCGGCGGCGAGGCCGTCGCGGAGCGCGTCGAGCGCGAGGCGCTCGGGGTCGTGCATGCTCGCGTCGTAGTAGGTGGCCGTGTACTTCAGGTCGGGGTTCAGGGCGGGCAGCTCGGCGAGCGAGCGGGACCGGCCGTGGAAGCGGTGGCGCGGCACGGTGCCGCCGTCGCGGGAGAACGCGTCGTAGATGGTGAGGCCGGTCTTGATGAGGAGGGCGCCGCGCTCGGTCGGCTTGCCCTGCCGGTGGCTGAGGAAGCGCAGCGGCGCCGAGAGGATGCCCGAGAAGGTCGAGAAGATCGGCACGGTGGTCTGCAGCGGCTTCACGACGTGCGGGGCGATCTTCAGCAGCCCGTTGCGCTCGACGACCGACTCCTGCACGAGCCGGAACTCGCCGTTCTCGAGGTAGCGGATGCCGCCGTGGATCATGTGCGACGACGCGGACGACGCGCCGGAGACGAAGTCGTCGCGTTCGACGAGGACGACGTCGACGCCCTGCAGGGCGAGGTCGCGGAAGGTGGCGATGCCGTTGATGCCGCCGCCGATGATGACGACGGATGCCTCGGGCCGCGCCTGCAGTTCGCGCACCTCGGTGCGGAGGCCGGCTGGGTCGTTCCGGGGGGTGGTGGGGTTCATCGTCGGTCCTTCCGGTGCGCGGCGGCGCGGGTTCCCGCAGCCTGCTCCACGTCGATGAACACATCCTGAACACGAGCGCACGCCGTTGCAAGCCAACTGCACAGATGTGCAGCAGACTGGAGGCATGCCCGACGCCTCCCTGCCCGCACGGACCCGGCAGGCGCTCCGCGCCGCCCAGCTCTACTACCTCCAGGACCTCACGATGGAGGCCATCGCCCGCGAGCTCGGCACCTCCCGGTCCTCGGTCTCCCGCCTGATCTCGCACGCGCGCGACACCGGGCTGGTCGAGATCACGATCCACTCCCCGCTCGACTCGGCCGGCCGGCTCGAGGAGGCGCTGCGCACCGCGCACGGCGTCGCCGCGCACGTCGTCCCGGTGCCCGACGACGCGACCGAGGTCGACCGGCTCGATCGGGTCGCCATGACCGCGGCGCACCTCGTCGGCGGGTTCGTCGACGAGAACCAGGTGATCGGGCTCGCGTGGGGGTCGACGATGACGGCCGTGAGCCGCCACCTCGTGCCGCGCGCCACGCACGGCACGAGCATCGTGCAGCTCAACGGCGCCGGCAACCTGCGCACGAGCGGCATCCTCTACGCGAGCGAGCTGCTGCGACGCTTCGGCGACGCGTTCGGCGCCGAGGTCGAGCAGTTCCCGGTGCCGGCGTTCTTCGACGACCCCGCGACGCGGGAGGCGCTCTGGCGCGAGCGCAGCGTCCGGCGCATCCTCGCCCTGCAGGGCCGCATGGACGTCGCCGTGTTCGGCATCGGGTCGCCCTTCGCGGATGTCCCGAGCCGCGTCTACCAGGGCGGCTACCTCGAGCGCGCCGACTACGCCGCCCTCAGCCGCGATCACGTCGTCGGCGACGTCGCCACCGTGTTCTACCGGGCCGACGGCTCGACCGGCGGCATCGCGCTGAACGCCCGCGGCACCGGGCCGGACTTCGCCGTGCTCCGCCGGGCGCCGCGCCGCGTCTGCGTGGTGTCGGGGCGCGCGAAGCTCCCCGCGCTCCGCGGCGCGCTCGCGGCGGGGCTCGTCACCGACCTCGTCGTCGACGAGGGCACCGCCCGCGCGCTCGTCGACGAGCCCGCCGCGGAGGCGTCGCGCCGGCCCCGGTGAGCCGGCGCGCCCGGCGGCCCGATGACGCCCCGCGTCCCCAGCGTGCCGCCGGGAATACTCCGGCGACGGAGGCGTTGGGTAGCATCGAACACGAGCAACGTGCTTCGGGGTCGGTGCAATTCCGAACCGGCGGTGAGAGTCCGCGAGCCGTGAGCGTCCGACCATCGGTCGGGGGCGATCGGTTGAGCCGGTGGAATTCCGGCGCCGACGGTCAGAGTCCGGATGGGAGACGCACGTGTCGGCTGCGCCATGCGCGGCCGTGGCTCGGCTGCCGCCGAGCGATCCCCGAAGCCGGAATGGACGAAGGATGATCGCGGCACGCGCGACGAGCACCGAGGTCGAGGCGATGCGCCGTGCGCTGGCGCTCGCGGCCCACGGCCCGGCGACCGGCGTGAACCCGCGCGTCGGCTGCGTGCTCCTCTCCCCCGCCGGCGACGTGCTCGCCGAGGGCTGGCACCGCGGCGCCGGCACGGCCCACGCCGAGGTCGACGCGCTCGCGAAGCTGGCACCCGGCGCCGCACGCGGCGCGACCGCCGTCGTCACCCTGGAGCCGTGCAACCACGTCGGCCGCACCGGCCCGTGCGCCGTCGCGCTGATCGAGGCGGGCGTCGCCCGGGTCGTCTACGCCGTCGCCGATCCGGGCGACCACTCGTCGGGCGGGGCCGAGCGGCTCCGCGCCGCGGGCGTCGCGGTCGAGGGCGGCGTGCTCGCCGACGAGGCGGAGGCGTTCCTCGCCGACTGGCTGTTCACCGCCCGCACCGGCCGCCCGAAGGTGATCGTGAAGTGGGCGTCGACCCTCGACGGGCGCGTCGCGGCCGCCGACGGGACCAGCCAGTGGATCACCGGTCCCGACGCGCGGGCCGACGTGCACCGCCGTCGCGCGCAGGCCGACGCGATCGCGGTCGGCACCGGCACGCTCCTCGCCGACGACCCCGCCCTCACGGCGCGCGACGCCGACGGCGGCCTGCTCGAGCGCCAGCCCGTGCCCGTCGTGTTCGGGCACCGGCCCGTGCCCGAGGGCGCGGCCGTGACGAGGCATCCGCACGACCCCGTGCAGCTGGCCGGCGACGACCTCGCGGCCGACCTGCGGGACCTCGCGGGGCGGGGCATCCGCTCGCTCTTCGTCGAGGGCGGGCCGACGCTCGCGACCGCGTTCCTCGCGGCCGGGCTCGCCGACGAGCTCCTCGTGTACCTGGCCCCCGCCGCGCTCGGCGGGCCGCGCCTCGCGATCGGCGACCTCGGCGTCGGCACGATCGCGGGCGCCCACCGCTACGACTTCACCGCCGTCGAGCGGCTCGGCGACGACGTCCTGCTCGTCGCCCGGCCCCGCCCGGCCGGCGGCCCACGACCGAACGAAGGGAACTGACATGTTCACCGGCATCATCGAGGAGCTCGGCGAGGTCGTCCGCGTCGAGCGCACCGCCGACGCCGCCCGACTCACCGTGCGCGGCCCGCTCGCCGTCGCCGACGCGAAGCACGGCGATTCCATCGCCGTCTCGGGCGTGTGCCTCACCGTCGTCGACTTCGACGTCGAGTCGTTCACGGCCGACGTCATGGCGCAGACCCTCGCCATGTCGACGCTCGACGCCGTCGCCGAGGGGCTCGCCGTCAACCTCGAGCGCGCCGCGAAGGTCGGCGACCGCCTCGGCGGGCACATCGTCCAGGGCCACATCGACGGCACCGCCGAGGTGCTCGAGATCCGCCCGGGCGAGGCGTGGCGGGTCATCCGCTTCTCGCTCGACCGCGCGCACGCGGCCCTCGTCGTCGACAAGGGCTCGATCGCGGTCGACGGCGTCTCGCTGACGGTGAGCGCCATCGGCGACGAGCCCGACGGCTCGTGGTTCGAGGTGTCGCTCATCCCCGAGACGCTCGCAGCGACCACGCTCGGCGCCCGCGCGGTGGGCGACCGGGTCAACATCGAGACCGACATCCTCGCCCGTCACGTCGAGCGGATGCTCCGCCTCGACGCCCACCGGACGCTGCCGTCGTCCATCGCCGAACCGGCCGCCGCCGGAGCAGGGAGTGCCGCATGAGCCTCGCCACGATCCCCGAGGTGCTGGAGGCGCTGCGCGCCGGCCGGCCCGTCATCGTCGCCGACGACGAGGCCCGCGAGAACGAGGGCGACGCGATCCTCGCCGCCGAGTTCGCGACGGCCGAGTGGGTCGGCTGGATGGTCCGGAACACGAGCGGCTACCTCTGCGCGCCGATGCCGTCGTCGTACGCCGACCGGCTCGAGCTGCCGCCGATGGTCGAGCGCAGCGAGGACGCCCGCGGCACCGCGTACACCATCTCGGTCGACGCCGCCGATCGCGTCTCGACCGGCATCTCGGCGAGCGACCGCGCCCGCACGCTCCGGGTGCTCGCCGACCCGGAGGCCACGCCCGACCGGCTCATCCGGCCCGGGCACATCCTGCCGCTGCGCGCCGTCGAGGGCGGCGTGCGAGAGCGCGCCGGCCACACCGAGGCCGCCGTCGACCTGCTGCGGCTCGCGGGCCTCAGCCCCGTCGGCGTCATCGGCGAGCTCGTCGGCGACGACGGCGAGATGCTGCGCCTGCCCGAGCTCATCGCGCTCGGCGTGCGCGACGACCTGCCGGTGACGACCGTCGCCGCGATCGTCGACTGGCTGCGCGAGCACCCGGAGGACGAGGCCGAGACACCCGCCCCGACCCTCGTCGCCGAGACCTCGCGCGTGCGGTTCGAGGTCGAGACCAACCTCCCGACCGAGCACGGCGACTACCGGGTGCGCGCCTACCGCGACCGCTCGACCGGCGCCGACCACGTCGCGATCATCGCCGGCGACCCGGCCGCCGACCCGGCGGGTGCGATCGTGCGCGTGCACTCCGAGTGCCTGACGGGCGAGGCCTTCGGGTCGCTGAAGTGCGAGTGCGGCCCGCAGCTCGACGCCGCGCTCGAGACGATCCAGCGCGACGGCGGCATCGTGGTGTACCTGCGCGGCCACGAGGGCCGCGGCATCGGGCTCATCAACAAGCTGCGCGCGTACCGGCTGCAGGAGGACGGGCTCGACACGCTCGACGCGAACGTCGCCCTCGGCCTCCCGATCGACGCCCGCGACTACACCGCGGCGAGCGCGATCCTCGACGATCTCGGCGTGGAGCGGGTGCGCCTGCTCACGAACAACCCCGAGAAGGTGCGCCAGCTCGAGGCGCACGGCATCCGCGTGGCCGAGCGGCTCCCGCTCGTCGTCGGCGTGGGCTCGGTGAACCAGGGCTACCTGGACACCAAGCGCCGTCGCATGGGCCACACGATCGACGACGGCCAGCTCGCGGACGCGGCGGCCGAGGCACTCCTGGAAGGACACGCATCATGAGCGGAGTAGGCTCCCCCACCCTGGACGTTGACGGCACGGGCCTGCGGGTCGTCGTCGTCGCCGGCAGCTGGCACGACGAGATCACCGACGGCCTGATCGCCGGCGCCCGCCGCACGCTCGACGCCGCCGGCGCCGACTGGGAGCTGGTGCGGGTGCCGGGCAGCTTCGAGCTGCCCGTGGTATCGAAGGCGGCGCTCGAGGCGGGCGCCGACGCGGTGGTCGCCCTCGGCGTGATCATCCGCGGCGGCACCCCGCACTTCGAGTACGTGTCGGCGGCCGCGACCGACGGCCTGACCCGGGTGGCGCTCGACACCGGCAAGCCGGTCGGGTTCGGCGTGCTCACCCTCGACGACGAGCGGCAGGGCCTCGACCGCGCGGGCCTGCCCGGCTCGAAGGAGGACAAGGGGCGCGAGGCGGCCGAGGCCGCGATCGCGACGGCGCGCGCGCTGGCGGTGCTGCGGGGCTGACGCCTCGCCGATCGGGATTCGACTTCGACGAGCCGTAGAACCTACACTCGGCACCATGGAGACCCTGCGCCACATCGTCGTGTTCATCCACCTCATCGGCTTCGCCGTGCTCTTCGGGGCCTGGGTCGTCGAGGCGGTGAATCGCCGGTACCAGGTGACCCGCCTCATGAACTGGGGCCTGCTCATCGCGGGCGTCGCCGGCCTCGCACTCGCGGCCCCGTGGGGCATCGAGTACGACCTGAACTACGCGAAGATCGGCACGAAGCTGGTCATCCTCATCGCGATCGGCGCGCTGCTCGGCATCGGCGCGGGGCGCCAGCGGAAGCACGGCAAGGTGCCCCCGGCGATCTTCTGGTCGATCGGCGTGCTGACCGCGCTGAACGCGGCCATCGCGGTCATCTGGCGGTAGCGCGCCGCACAGCACCACGTCTCGGGATGCCCCGGAGCCGACGCCGGCTCCGGGGCATCCGCCGTTCGTCGCAGGAATCGCACCGTTCGTCGCGGAACCTGCGACGATCACCCCCGTTCGGGAGGTGGCGTGCATCAGGAGACGTAGGCTCGTTCGGTTGCCACAAGCGACGATTCCTCTCTCGCACGCCGGCCCACGCGCCAGATCGACCCCGCGCCGGCGAGCCGTCACACCCGTTCCACTGGAGTCCTCGCAGGCATGTCCTCTTCCACGACGGCGGCAGCGTCCGCCACGTCCCCCTCCGCCACCGGGCCGGCCCCGACGCCGGCGAACCCGCGGGGTCGCGTCATCCTCGCCAGCCTCATCGGCACGACGATCGAGTTCTACGACTTCTACGTCTACGCCACGGCGGCGGTGCTCGTGTTCCCGCACCTCTTCTTCCCGACCGGCGACGCGACCACCGCGCTGCTGTCGTCGTTCGCGATCTTCGGCGCCGCCATGGTCGCCCGCCCGCTCGGCGCGGTCGTCTTCGGCCACCTCGGCGACAAGCACGGCCGGAAGGCCACGCTCGTCGGCGCCCTGCTCACCATGGGCATCGCCACGTTCCTGATCGGCGTGCTGCCGACCTACGCCGCCGTCGGCTGGGTCGCGCCGCTGCTGCTCGTGATCCTGCGCCTCGCGCAGGGCTTCGCACTCGGCGGGGAGTGGTCGGGCGCCGCGCTCGTCGCGACCGAGAACGCCCCGGCGGGCAAGCGCGCCTGGTACGGCACGTTCCCGCAGCTCGGCGCGCCGATCGGCTTCATCATCGCGAACGGCCTGTTCCTGATCATCGCTGCGGCGCTCCCGTCGGACGACCCGTCGATGCCGTCGCAGGCGTTCCTCGACTGGGGTTGGCGCATCCCGTTCCTGTTCTCGGTCGTGATGGTCGCCGTGGGCCTCTGGGTGCGGCTCCGCCTCGTCGAGTCGTCGGCGTTCTCGAAGGCCTCGAAGCAGGGTCGCCTCAAGCGGCTGCCGCTGGCGTCGGTGTTCACGGACTACTGGAAGCAGCTCATCCTCGGCACGTTCTTCATGCTGGCCACCTACGTGCTCTTCTACCTGATGACCACGTTCTCGCTGAGCTACGGCCGTGCGCCGGTCGAGGCCGCCGAGGGCGCGCTCCCGGGCCTCGGGTACTCGTACCAGACCTTCGTGCTGATGCTCATCGGCGGCGTGCTGTTCTTCGGCGTGTTCACCCTGCTGTCCGGCCCGTGGGCCGACCGCTGGGGCCGCCGCCGGACGCTCATCTGGGTCACCGCCGGCATCATCGTGTTCGGCCTCGTCTGGGTGCCGCTGCTCTCGGCCGGCTTCGCCGGCGTGATGGCCTGGCTCGTCATCGGCTTCGCCCTGATGGGCATGACGTTCGGCCCGATGGGCGCGCTGCTGCCCGAGCTGTTCCCGACGAACGTGCGGTACACCGGCTCCGGCATCTCGTACAACGTGTCGTCGATCCTCGGCGCGGCGGTGGCCCCGTTCATCGCCGTGGCGCTCTGGCAGGCCGGCGGCGGCAGCCCGTTCTGGGTCGGCATCTACCTCTCCTCGATGGCCGTGCTGACGCTCATCGCCCTGCTCGTCTCGAAGGAGACGAAGGACGTCGACTACGAGGACGCCGGGCTCGGCTCCTCGGCGACCCTGTAGCGGCGCCGGTCGGCACGAGATCACGGATGCCCGGGCTTCGGCCCGGGCATCCGGCGTCTCGGGGCGCCCCATCCCACTGGCTCGTTCCGCGGATGAGGAGGAGTATGCCGACACGCCGGCACGAGGCATCCGACACGCCGAGTCCGCCCGCGTTCTTCCTCATCCGCGGACCTCGGCGAGGAGGTCCGGCTGGTGCGCGGAGCGCGAGCGAGGCGGGGCCCGCCGGCCGTTCACCGGCGTACGGATGCCCCGCCTCGCGGTGAGCCATCCGTCACGTCCGCGTAGCCGACGGGGGCTTCTGCGCGCAACGTCACACGCCGTAACATTGCGGCGACAGGTCCCCCGGGTCCCTCACCGGCGCTGCACCGGTACCCGGCCGACCGGGATGGCGGGAACCCGATGATGAACATGACGATGGACATGATGAAGGGCGCCATGTCGACGTCGGACATGCCCATGAAGGGCATGGACATGTCGATGATGGAGGAGTGTCTCGAGGCCCTCTCGGCCTGCATGCAGGCGTGCGTGATGTGCGCCGACGCGGACGCCGGCGAGGGCATGGGCCGCTGCGCGGCCATGTGCGCCAACTGCGCCGACATGTGCGACGCGATGATGCGCATGATGCTGCGCATGAACGGCTGGGACATGGCCGTCATGATGTCGATGATGGAGAGCACGATGGCGATGTGCCGCGCCTGCTCGGCCGAGTGCATGATGCACGCCGAGATGAGCGAGCACTGCCGCATGTGCGCGATGGCCTGCGATCAGGCCGCCATGGCGCTCGACAAGATGATGGGCGCCATGAAGGGGATGATGCCCGCGATGTGAGCGGGCGGGCGCTCAGGCGTCGGCGACGCTGATGCGGCCCGCACCCGTCACGAGCACGCCGTAGACCGGGTGCAGTGCGACCGGGGCGCCGGGCTGCAGCGCAGCGGAGAGCGGCTCGTGGTGCCACACGCGATGGACGTCGCCGTCGAGGTCGGCCAGGGTGATGAACCCCTCGGCGTCGGCGGCGACGACGATCGCGTCGAGCCACTTGGACGCCGCGACCTCGGCGAGCCGGGACTGCATGCGGTGCAGGCCGTGACCGGGCCGGTCGCTCGAGCACTCCGCGTGCGCCTCGCAGCCGCGCATGCCCATGGCCCGGCCCTGGGTGGGCTGGGTGGCGGCGTGCGGCTCGCGATACGACATGCGTGGACTCCTCGGTTTCCGGTGCAGGCGACGATACGCCGCGACCCTGCGGATGTCCCGGAGCACCGTCACACGCCGAAACATCCTCGGTAACGTGACCCCATGTTCATCCACCTGTCGATCCATCGGCCCCGGCCGGAACACGTCGACGACCTCATCGCGTCGATGAACCTCGCTCGCCTCGGGGGCCTCGGCACGCCGGGGCTCCTCCAGATCGGGCCCTGGCGCGAGGCCGACGACGGCGAACGCGTCATCGGCCTCGCGATCTGGGAGTCGCGCCGCCACTGGGAGGAGCACGTCGCCGACGTGTTCGCCGTCGTGGCGGACCATCCGTTCGACGAATGGGAACTCGAGCCCGCGGAACGGATCCTGCTCGACGACGTGGGCGCGCTGCCGGGCAACCCGGAGGAGATCTGAGCGCTCGGCCGCAGGCGCTAGTCGGCCTGGTCGGGCCGGGAGGCCTTCCGGCGCTCGAGCCGCCAGTGGATCTCGTGGGTCGTGGGGTGCCGCCACTCGTGCATCCGGTACTCGAAGCCGGGCAGCAGCACGATCGGGATCGGATCGGGTGACGCGGGAGCGACCGCGCCCACCACGATCTTCGCGTCGGCGGGGATGAACGGGGACTGTGCGGGAACCGGTGCCGTGATGATCTCGACCGGATCTCCATATGGTCGCGGCATATCGGGAACTTAGCACGAGCTCGGGGTTTCCTGAGAGATTGGATAGAACACTCATAGGTCTCCGATAGAGGCGTGTTAGAGTCCGGTTACGCGATCCGACGTAGCCGAGGCTGCGCGCGCCTACCCATGTCAAAGGAGACACCAGATGCATCGCATCACCAAGATCGCCGCCACCGCCATCGCGGCCGCGGCGCTCGTCACGACCGCTGCCGCCGCGCAGGCCGCCACCGTCACCCCCAGCGGCGCCGGCTTCATCGGCAAGGGCGAGGTCCAGTCGGCGTTCGGCCTGAACAACGGCAAGATCCAGTCGATCATCGACGGGAACATGAACGCGTTCACGTTCCGCTCCGTGCAGCCGACCAGCCAGTCGCTGACGCAGGACGTCAGCCAGCAGGGCACGCAGGCCGGCTCCCAGGCCGGCACGGAGGTCGCCACCCAGACCGCCACGCAGTACGGCACCATGACCGTGTCGCAGGACCTCACCTGCACGTTCACCAACGGCAACGGCACCAAGGTCTTCCACCGGGACGGCGTGCGCGAAGGCGACCGCCAGGGCGAGCGCACCGGCAGCCGCGACGGCGTCCGCGCCGGATCGCGCACCGGCGAGCGCGACGGATCCCGCTCCGGCTCGCAGGCGGGCTCGCAGTCCGGCAGCCTCGCGGCAGGCATCGACGCGAAGGCCCGCAAGACCGGCCAATGGACCGGCTGGAACGCCACCGGTTGGCTGACGGCTCCGACCTACAGCACCACCGGCGCTCCCGTCTGGCAGGAGCCGACGTACGCCGAGGACGCCTGGAGCTTCGGCGACTACGCGTTCGGCGACTACGCGTTCGACGGCGACTACGCGTTCGACGGCGAGGTCGCGTACGACGCGTGGACCGTCGACGACTTCGAACCACTCGCCGACGTGGCGTGGGGCGAATGGGACGCGCTGCCGGGCGAGAACCCCGACGACTGCCTCCGCAGCCAGAACGCCGACAAGATCACGCAGCTCAGCAACGTGATCACCCCCGGCGACCTCGCCTCGGTCGCGGTCGTCTCCACCGTCGTCGACGCCGAGCTGACCGACGTCCACGTCGTCGACGGCGACGTCGTCGACGGCGCGATCACTCCCGGCGCCGTCACGCCCATCGACCCGGTGCACGCCGGCACCGTCACCGCCGTCGGCGCCGCCCAGGTGTTCGTCACCTACAACGGCGTCGAGAAGGGCCTCTGAGGCCCCGACCAATCGAGGCGCCTCCGGCCATCGTGCCGGGGGCGCCTCGTCCAATGTCAGCCGAGGAACAGCGCCCGCAGCCGCCGCGTGGTGAACCAGGTGCCGACGGCGGCCATCACCGCGAAGTACAGCACGTGCCACCACAGGCCGGCGTCGACGGCGCCGGTCGTGAGCCCTCGCACCAACTCGACGCCGTGCCAGAGCGGCAGCGCCTGCACCACCCGCTGGATCGGCTCGGGGTACACCGAGAGCGGGTAGAACGTCGCCGAGAACAGGAACATCGGCAGCATCACGAAGTTGATCCAGTCCATCTGCTGGAACGTCTTCAGGCAGCTCGTGACCGCCATGCCGACGCTCGCGAAGCCGAACGCGATGAGCAGTACCGACGGCAGCGCGAGCAGCGCCCACCACGACAGGTTCAGCCCGAGCACCTGCATGACCGCCATGAAGCCGACCGCGTAGAGGCCGCCGCGCAGGAGCGCGAGCACGATCTCGCCGAGGGCGACGTCGAGCGGGCCGAGCGAGGTCGCGAGCATGCCCTCGTAGAGCTTCGCGAACCGGATCTTGAAGAACACGTTCCAGGTCGAGTCGTAGATCGCGCCGTTCATGGCGGCGACGGCGAGGAGCGCCGGCGCGATGAACGCGGCGTAGGGGATCTCCTCGCCGCCCGAGGTGACCGTGCCGACGAGCCCGCCGAGCCCGACGCCGAGCGAGAGCAGGTAGAAGATCGGCTCGAACAGGCCGCTCACCATGACGAGCCAGTTCGTCGAGCGCGTCGCCCGCCAGCCGCGGTGCACGACCGCGCGGGCGTTGCCGGCGTAGAGGCCGCCGCCGCGGAGCGGCCGGGCGCCCGTGCGGAGCTCGGCGGCGTGGTCGACGGTGCTCATGCGGTCAGCCGCTTCCTCGCGATGCGCCGCGACCAGGTCCACCCGACGACCGTCATGCCGACGAGCACGACGACATGCAGCCCGGTCAGCCAGGCCGGTTCGACGTAGCCGAAGCTCGCGACGCGGGCGAGCTCGGTGCCGTGCCAGAGCGGGGAGATCCACCCGATCCACTGGAGGAACCAGGGCAGCTCCGACAGCGGGAAGAACGTGCCGGAGAACAGGGTGAGCGGCAGCACGACGAGCCGCTCGACCATGGCGAGCTGCCCGGTGTCCTCGGTGATCGTCGAGGCGTACGCCATGAGCAGCGTGCCGAACGCGAGGCCGGTGAGGATCGCCGCGATGATCGCCAGCCACCCGGTGGGCGCGGGCACCGCGCCGAAGGCGAGCATGAACGCGAAGTAGACGACGACGGTCGCCGCCAGGCGCACCACGACCGAGATGACGAGGCCGTCGACGACCTGGGCCGGTCGGATCGGCGCCGCGTGCATCGCGCTGAACGTCGGGTTCCACTTGTAGCCGAGCAGCACCGGGTACGAGAACTCGATCGTCGCCGCCGTGAGGCCCGCGCTGCAGAGCAGGGCGGGAGCGACGAACACGAGGTAGCCGACGCCGCCCGCCTCCGCGCCGAGGTTCTGGTCGACGAGCGTCGCCAGGCCCACGCCCATGGCGTAGAGGTAGATCAGCGGCTCGCCGAGCGCGGTGCCGATGATCGTCTGCCGGTACGACCACATGACGCGGAACCGGTGCTCGGCGACGTACCAGGCGCCGAACCGGCGCGGCCGGGCGCCGCCGGCGAGCGCGCGGTCGGCGGGCCGCACGCCGGGTCGATCGGAGAGGGTCATGCGCGCACGGTCATTCGATGAGGCTCCGCCCGGTGAGGCGCAGGAAGACGTCCTCGAGGCTCGATCGCCGCACGAGGCTCGTGAGGGGGTGCAGGCCGGCGTCGCGGATGCGTTCGAGCTCGGCCTCGCCGTCGGCCGTGTAGACGAGGATGCGATCCGGCAGCACCTCGAGCCGGTCGCCGCGGCCGGCGAGCGCGGTCGCGACCTCCTCGTTGCGGTCGGAGCCGAACCGCAGCTCGAGCACCTCGCGCGAGGAGTACTGCCGGATGAGCTCGGCCGGGCTGCCCTCGGCCATGATGCGGCCGTGGTCGACGACGACGAGCCGGTCGCAGAGCTGCTCGGCCTCGTCCATGTAGTGCGTGGTCAGCACGAGCGTCTTGCCCTGCTCCTTCAGGCGGAACAGGCGGTCCCAGAGGATGTGCCGGGCCTGCGGGTCGAGCCCGGTGGTTGGCTCGTCGAGCAGCAGGATGCGAGGGTCGTTGATGAGCCCACGGGCGATCGTGAGGCGGCGCTTCATGCCGCCCGAGAGGTCGTCGACCTTCGCGTCGCCGCGCCCGTCGAGCTGGGCGAAGGCGAGCAGCTCGTCGGCGCGCTCGGCGACGACCTTCCGCGGCAGGCCGAAGTAGCGCCCGTAGACGAGCAGGTTCTCGCGCACCCGCAGCTCGGTGTCGAGCGTGTCGGCCTGCGGCACCACGCCGAGCTGCGAGCGGATCTCGGGGCCGTGCCGGTCGGGATCGAGGCCGAGGATCTCGAGCCGGCCGCCGGAGCGGGACGAGACCGCGCCGACCATCCGCATCGTGGTCGACTTGCCCGCGCCGTTCGGGCCGAGCAGGCCGAACGACTCGCCCGGCGCGACCTCGAAGTCGAGCCCGTCGACCGCGGCGACGTCGCCGTACCGCTTCACGAGGCCTTCGGCGGCGATGACTGGTGCTGGCACGGTATCCCACCGTAGCCGGGGCATCCGACAGCCCCTAGCATGGCCGCATGCCGCCCGCGACGACGCCCACGCCACCAGCCATCCGGGTCTCCGAGGAGGTGCGCGCGGCGGTCGCCGACGGGCGCCCGGTGCTCGCACTCGAGTCGACCATCCTGAGCCACGGGCTGCCGAGCCCGCGGAACCTCGAGGTGGGGCTCCGCAGCGAGCAGGAGGTGCGCGACCTGGGCGTGGTGCCCGCGACGATCGGCGTCGTGGGCGGGGTGCCGGTCGTCGGCCTGTCCCGCGACGAGCTCGAGCACCTGTGCACGGCGATCGGGGTGGTGAAGGCGAGCGTGCGCGACCTGCCGGTGGCCCGGGCGAAGGGCCTCGACGCCGGCACCACGGTCGCGGCGACCGCCTGGCTCGCGCACCGCGCGGGCATCCGGGTGATGTCGACCGGCGGCCTCGGCGGCGTGCACCGCGACGCGTCGGAGACGTTCGACGAGTCGGCCGACCTGCCGGTGCTCGCCGAGACGCCGATCACGCTCGTGAGCGCGGGCGTGAAGTCGATCCTCGACATCGGCGCCACCCTCGAGCGCCTCGAGACGCTGAACGTGCCGGTCGTGGGCTATCGCACGAACCGGTACCCCGGCTTCTACGTCGCCGACTCGGGGTTCGAGCTCGAGTACCGGGTCGACTCCCCCGCGGAGGCGGCGGCGCTCGCGCTGGCCCGCGACGAGCTCGGCCTGCCGTCGGCGGTGCTCGTCGCGAACCCGGTCGACGCGGCCCGGCAGCTCGACCCGGCCGTGCACGACCAGGTGCTCGCGGAGGCGCTGGCCGCGGCGGAGGCGGCGGGCGTGACCGGGCACGACACCACGCCCTTCCTGCTCGACTTCTTCCAGCGGGCGACGGGCGGCGCGAGCCTCGAGGCGAACCTCGAGGTGTACCGCGGCAACGTCGCGCTCGGCGCGGAGATCGCGCGTGCCGTCGCCGGCTGACGCGCGCGCGGGCGGCGCCCCGGCCGCGCCCGTCCTCGCCGTGGTCGGCGACCTCGTCGAGGACATCGTCGTCTGGACCTCCGAGCCCGTGCGGCACGGCACCGACACGGCGGCGCGCGTGTTCCGCACGCGCGGCGGCAGCGCCGCGAACGTCGCGGCCCTCGCGGCGGGCGAAGCGGGCGCGCCGACGCGATTCCTCGGCTGCGTCGGGCCGGATGCCGCGGGCGACGCGCTCGTCGCGGCGCTGGAGCGGGCCGGGGTCGACGCCCGGGTGCAGCGGCGGGGCACGACGGGCGCCGTCGTCGTGCTGATCGACCCGGCGGGCGAGCGCACCATGTTTCCCGACCGCGGGGCGTCGGCGGAGCTGGCCGCGGTCGATCCCGCCTGGCTCGACGGCGTCGCGTGGCTGCACGTGCCGCTCTACGGGTTCGAGCGCGACCCGGCGCGCACGGCGGTGCTCGGGCTCGTCGCGGAGGCGCGGCGGCGGGGCCTCGGCCTGTCGGTGGATGCGTCGTCGACGGGCCTGATCGCGGGCCTCGGCGCCGACCGGGTGCTGGCGCTGCTGCGCGAGCTCGGCCCGCAGGTGCTCTTCGCCAACGAGACGGAGGCGGCCGCGCTGGGGCTCGCCGACGGCGGCGCACCGGCCGCGGAGGCGGCGGCGACCTTCGTGGTGAAGCACGGCCCCGAGCCGACGGCGGTGTTCGAGCGCGGCGAGCTCGTGCTGCGGGTCGACGTGGATCCGGTCGAGGTGGTCCGCGACCTCACGGGCGCCGGCGACGCGTTCGCCGCCGGGTTCCTCGCGGCGACGCTCGCGGGTCGCGGTGCCCGCGAGGCGGTGCTCGCGGGCCACGCGGTGGCGGCGCGGGTGATCGGCGTCGCCGGGGCGGGCGTCGGGGCATCCGTCAACCCGAGTTGACGCTCGGCCGAATCGTCAACTACGGTTGACGCCATGGACGACCGCACCCTCCGCACCGCGATCGCCGCCGCAGACGGCGACGACCCGTACCGCGCGCTCCGGGCCATCCGCCACGCCCGCGCCGAGCTCACGCGGGAACTCGACCGCGCCGAGGCCGTCGCGGTCCGCCGGGCCCGCGCCTCCGGCGCGAGCTGGCAGCTCATCGCGCTCGCGCTCGAGGTGTCGAAGCAGGCCGTCCACAAGCGCTACGGCCGGGGCTGAGTCACAGCCGACCCCACGTATGCTGCAATGCGGCCCCGTCACCCCCCGAACGGGGCCCGACACCAGGAAGTGACATGACCCAGACCGAGACCCGCGCCGCCCGACGCGCCCTCGACGGGCGCCCCTCCTCGGGTCGCCGCGCCGTGAAGCCCGAGCGCCGCAACCCCCTCGCCTCGTTCTCGTTCGGCCGCCGCAGCGCGTCCCAGGCACCCGCCGGACCGCGCGCGACCGTCCGCCAGCTCATCCCGTACCTCACCGAGCACAAGGGCATCCTCGCCTTCGTGCTCGCCCTCTCGCTCGTGCTCGCCGCCGTCGGCCTGGCGCAGCCGCTCGTCGTCGGCCGGGTGATCACCCTCGTCGGCGAGGGCCAGCCGCTCGGCGGCCTGGTCTGGCTGCTCGCCGTGCTGCTCATCCTGCAGGGCGTGCTCAGCGGCTACCAGCACTACCTCCTGCAGCGCACCGGCGAGGGCATCGTGCTCACGAGCCGCAAGCGGCTCATCTCGCGCATCCTGAACCTGCCCATCGCCGAGTTCGACAGCCGCCGCACCGGCGACCTCGTCTCCCGCGTCGGCAGCGACACGACGCTGCTGCGCGCCGTGCTCACCCAGGGCGGCGTCGAGGCGATCGGCGGCGCGGTCACGTTCCTCGGCGCGCTCATCGCGATGATCGTCATCGACCCCGTGCTGCTCGGCCTCACCGTGCTCGTACTGTTCGTCGCCGTCGGCGGCGCGGCGCTGCTCTCCCTGCGCATCCGCGACGCCTCGCACCAGGCGCAGGCGAAGGTCGGCTCGCTCGCCTCCGCCGTCGAGCGCTCGATCAGCTCCGTGCGCACCATCCGCGCCGCCGGCGCCACCCGCCGCGAGGTCGAGGCGACCGAGGCCGAGGCCGTCGGCGCGTGGGAGATGGGCGTCAAGGTCGCGAAGATCTCGGCCCTCGTCGTGCCGGTCGCGTCGATCGCGATGCAGGCGTCGTTCCTCGTCGTGCTCGGCGTCGGCGGCTACCGCGTCGCGAGCGGCGCGATCACGATCGCGAGCCTCGTCTCGTTCATCCTGTTCCTCTTCATGATGATCATGCCGCTCGGCCAGATGCTCGGCGCCCTCATCGCGATCAACCAGGCGCTCGGCGCGCTCGGGCGCATCGAGGAGATCCTCGACCTGCCCGACGAGGACGCCGACGACCGTCGCATCGCCCCGCACGCGATCATGGTCGGTCCGGCGAACGAGGGCATGCAGCCCGACGCGCCGGCGCTCGAGTTCGACGACGTGCACTTCGCCTACGCGCGCACCACGCCGAACGACCCCGCCGACCCCGGCAACGACTCCCCCGACGAGCACCGGCCCGAGCCCGACGTCACCGAGCGCCAGCCGGTGCTGCACGGCATCTCGTTCCGCGTGCCGCGCGGGCAGCGCATCGCGCTCGTCGGGCCCTCGGGCGCCGGCAAGTCGACGATCCTCTCGCTCATCGAGCGGTTCTACGACCCGAGCGTCGGCGCGGTGCGCATGGGCGGGCTCGACATCCGCTCGCTCGAGCGCACGGTGCTGCGTTCGCAGATCGGCTACGTCGAACAGGATGCCCCGGTGCTGGCCGGCACCATCCGCGACAACCTGAAGCTCGGCAGCCCCGACGCGACCGACGTCGAGTGCGAGCACGTGCTGCGCGCCGTGAACCTCGGCGGCGTGCTCGAGCGCGACCCGCTCGGGCTGTCGGCACCGGTCGGCGAGGACGGCATCATGCTCTCGGGCGGTGAGCGCCAGCGCCTCGCGATCGCCCGCGCGCTGCTCGCGGCCCCGCCGATCCTGCTGCTCGACGAGTCGACGTCGTCGCTCGACGGCGTCAACGAGCGCATGATGCGCGAGGCGATCGACGCGGTCGCCGCCGGCCGCACGCTCGTGGTGATCGCGCACCGGCTGTCGACGGTCATCGACTCCGACCGCATCGTCGTCGTCGACCAGGGCCGGGTCATCGGCCAGGGCACGCACGCCGAGCTCGTCGAGACGGTGCCGCTCTACCGCGAGCTCGCGGAGCACCAGCTCCTGGTCTGAGGCGAGCCGGGAAGCGCCTTGGCGCGCGGGGGCACGCCGCGGGGCGCGCCCCGGTTCAGGGCATGACCCGAGCGATGCTCAGTGTCTCCACGGATGCCCCGCCCGACGGGGCATCCGTACCGTGATGGCGTACCTGCTGATCCCCCGGCCGCCGCGCCGGCCAGACCGGAAGAACGCCATGACCCTCATCGACGCCACCCGCGTGGACACCCCGTTCGCCGAGCCGAAGCGCGAGCTCATCGCCGCCCTCGACACCGGGTCGATCACCGTTCGCGACACCCTGCCCGCCGAGTCCCTCGGCGACGGGTTCGACCCCGTGCAGGCCCGCCTGCGCGACTGGCTGCGCAGCTGGCGCCCGCAGCGCGTGCCGGCCTTCGAGCCGGTGCGCGACACCGCGCCGAAGGGCCAGCGGCGCACGGCGCTGAAGAGCGCACCGACCCGCCCCGACGGCGCCGTGCGCGTCACCGCGAGCCTCTACGACCCGCCCACCCGCGAGGGCGCTCCCCTCGCCTGGTCGCGCAACTGGGTGAGCGTCGCCGTGCTGCCGCAGGCGACCGAGGCCGGCCGCGTGTACTACCGCTTCGCCGTCGGCAGCCGGCTCGTGCTCGACGGGCAGGCCGAGACGAGCCTCGTGTCGACGAGCCTGAACTTCGGCGCCGTCGCCGACGCCGGCTCGGCGAGCCCGTTCGACGCCCCCGGCTTCCAGACGCCGGTCGCCCGGCCGCTCGTGGGCGTCCAGGGCCGCGAGGACGCCGATGCCGAGGCCGTCCAGGTCATCGAGGGCTCGCTCGACGTCGCCGCCGGCGACACCCCGGCGCTCGCGTTCGTGCTCGGCCTCGACGTGCTGTTCCGCGACGGCTGGGTGCGCCTGCACGAGGGCTCGAGCGCGTGGGTTGGCCCGGCCGGCGCCGGCGCGACCGGCACGATCGAGACCCGCTTCGTGCCCGCGGCGCTGCTGCGGATCGTCGAGGAGGCGGCCTGAGCACCGCCGTCCGCCACCGCGGCCGCACGGCCGCCACCGACACGTCGGCCCGGGCCTCCGGGGGAACAGGCCCGGGCCGTCGTCATGCCCGACGACGGGTTCGCGCCGGACGGGTGCGCACCACCGGAACGCTGCGCCGGACGACCGTTCCTCGAAACCGCCCGGAAACCCGCCCGCGGCTAGGGTCGAGGGCATGGAGTTCTCCGTCCCCCAGCAGCGTCATCTCGTCACCGAGCTTCCCGGCCCCCGTTCCCGCGCGCTCCTCGAGCGCCGCCGTGCGAGCGTCTCCCGCGGCGCCGGCACCCTCGCGGACATCTTCATGGACCACGGCTCGGGCGCGATCCTGGTCGACGTCGACGGCAACCGGCTGATCGACCTCGGGTGCGGCATCGGCGTCACCACGATCGGCCACGCCCACCCCGACGTCGCCGCCGCGGCCGCCGCGCAGGCGCAGAAGCTCACGCACACCCTCTTCACCGTCACCCCGTACGAGAACTACGTGCGCGTGGCGGAGAAGCTCGCCGAGATCACGCCCGGCGACTTCGAGAAGCACTCGATCCTCGTGAACTCGGGCGCCGAGGCGGTCGAGAACGCGGTGAAGATCTCGCGCAAGTACACCGGACGCCGGGCGATCGCCTCGCTCGACCACGCCTTCCACGGCCGCACGAACCTGACCATGGCGATGACCTACCGCCCGTGGCCGGAGCGCGCGGGCATGGGCCCCTTCCCCGGCGAGCTGTACAGCGTGCCGTCGAGCTATCCCTTCAAGGACGGCCTGACCGGTGCCGAGGCGGCGGCCCGCACGATCGACTACATCGTGACCCACATCGGCGCGACCGAGCTGGCGGCGCTGTTCGTCGAGCCGATCCAGGGCGACGGCGGCGTGGTCATCCCGGGCGACGGCTACTTCGAGGCGCTGCGCGAGTTCTGCACCGAGCACGGCATCGTGTTCGTCGCCGACGAGATCCAGGCCGGCATCGCCCGCACGGGCGCCTGGTACTCGATCGAGCACTTCGGCGTCGTGCCCGACCTCGTCACGAGCGCGAAGGGCATCGCGGGCGGCTTCCCGCTCGCGGCGGTCACCGGCCGCGCCGAGATCATGGACGCGGTCCAGCCCGGCGGCATCGGCGGCA
Source organism: Agromyces sp. MMS24-K17 (assembly GCF_043950245.1). GTDB lineage: Bacteria > Actinomycetota > Actinomycetes > Actinomycetales > Microbacteriaceae > Agromyces. Next base: position 3,715,149 of record NZ_CP171640.1, read on the forward strand.
CGTTCGGCGGCAACCCCGTCTCGACGGCGGCCGCCCTCGCGACGCTCGAGGTCATCGAGCGCGACGGCCTGATCGCCGAGGCGCAGCGCGTCGAGCGGGCGTTCCAGGCCCGCATCGGCGACTGGGCCGAGCGGTTCCCGGTCGTCGGCGAGGTGCGGGGCAAGGGCGCGATGTGGGGCGCCGAGCTCGTCAAGCCCGGCACCCGCGAGCCCAACTCCGAGGCCCTGAAGGCGGTCATCGGCCACGCGGCCGCGAACGGCGTCATCGTGCTCGACGCGGGCAGCTGGGACAGCGTGCTCCGCTTCCTGCCGAGCGTGGTCATCAGCGAGGAGCTGGTCGACGACGCGGCATCCGTCATCGAGCAGGAGCTCGCCCGGCAGAGCGCGGCCTAGGCCGACGCACCACGGCACCACCTCACGGAGGACGGCATGGTCGCAACGACGGCGTTCGACTTCTTCGCCACGGGCGGCCTGCCCGTGCCCACCCTCACGACGGCCGAGGCCGAGGCGATCGCCCGCGATCGCTTCGGCCTCGCGGCCGTCGCGAGCGAGCTCGGCAGTCAGCAGGACCAGAACTTCCTGCTGGTCGCCGCGGCCGGTGCGGATGCCCCGGGCCGGTCGGATGCCCCGGGCCGGCCCGTCGGCGTGCTGAAGGTGGCGAAAGCCGCCTTCACCGTCGACGATGTGCGCACCCAGGACGCCGTCGCCGAGGCGGTCGCCGCGGCCGATCCGGACCTGCGGGTGTCGACCGCGCCGCAGCCGGCCGAACTCGTCGACACCCGCCTGGGGCTGCTCGCGATCCGGGTCATCCGGTTCCTCGACGGCGGCACGTTCAGCGGCGACGGCGCGCTCGGCGCGCGCGTGGTCGCAGCGATGGGCGACGTCGTCGGCCGGGTGAGCGCGGCCCTCGCCGGCGTCGACCTGCCGGGCCTCGACCGGGTGCTGCAGTGGGACCTCCGCCACGCCGACCGGGTCGTGGCCGAGCTCGCCCCGCACCTGCCCGGCGGCGACGCGGCCGACGGCCTGCGCTGCCGCGTCGAGGCGGCGGCGGCCGCCGCGTGGGCGGAGGTGTCGGCCGTCGCCGACGGGCTGCGGGTGCAGGCCGGGCACTTCGACCTCACCGACGACAACCTCGTGCGCGGGGCATCCGGCCTGCCCGACGGGGTCATCGACTTCGGCGACGTGACCCGGTCGTGGGCGGTGGGCGAGCTCGCGACCCTCATCGCCGGGCTGCTGCACCACGCCGACGTCGACCCGGCCGCGACGCTGCCCGCGATCCGCGCGTTCCACGCGCGGCACCCGCTGACGGCCGCCGAGGTGCGCGCGCTCTGGCCGCTCGTCGTCCTGCGCGGCGCCGTGCTCGTGGCCTCGGGCGCCCAGCAGCTCGTGCTCGACGCGTCGAACGACTACGCCGCCGAGCGCGCGGGCGGCGAGTTGCGCAGCTTCGAGCGCGCCGTCGAGGTGCCGACCGCGGTGATGACGGCGCTCGTCGCCGACGCGCTCGGGGTCGACGTGCCGCGGTTCGCGCCCGGCGGCGACGACGAAGCCGAGGCGGTGCCCGTCGCCGACCTCGCCGGGGCCGCCCGGCTCGACCTCGACGTCGAGTCCGACCTGGTCGACGACGGCGCCTGGCTCGAGGCCGGCCTCGCCGACCGGGTCGCCCACGACCTGCTGCGCCGCTCGGCGCCCGCGGTCGCGACCCGCTACGGCGCGGTGCGGCTCGACGGGAGCCCGGCGCACCCGGCCGAGGCGCCCGCCACGATCGCCACCGGCGTCGACCTCTGGGTCGCGGTGCCGACGGTGCTTCGCGCACCGGGGTCCGGCGCCGTGCACCTGGTCGACGGGGGGCTCCGACTGGCCGGGGCATCCGCCGACCTCGTGCTGCGCGGCGTGCACGCGCACGTCGCCGACGGCGCGACCGTCGCGGCGGGCGCCGACCTCGCCGAGGCGGCCGCCGGCGAGCGCGTGGGCGTGCAGGTGGTCGCCCCGGGCGCCGACGTGCCCGCGCGCGTGCCCGCCGCGCTCGCGGCCGGATGGCTCGCCCGCGCGGCCGACCCCGGGCCGCTGCTCGGGCTCGCCTGGGCGGGCCCGCGCCCCGCCGGCGCCACGTCGGCCGAGGACGCCGCCGCCCTGCTCGACCGGCGCGACCGCAGCTTCGCGGCGGTGCAGGAGCACTACTACGACCGGCCGCCGCGGATCGAACGCGGTTGGCGGCACCACCTCGTCGACGTCGACGGGCGCGCCTACCTCGACATGGTGAACAACGTCACCGCCGTCGGGCACGCGCACCCCCGCGTCACCGAGGCGGTCGCGCGGCAGCTGCGCCGGCTCAACACGAACTCGCGGTTCCACTACCGCGCGGTCGCGGAGTACGCCGAACGACTGGCGGCGCTCCTGCCCGACCCGCTCGACACCGTGTTCCTCGTGAACTCGGGCTCGGAGGCCACCGACCTGGCGATCCGCATCGCGACCGCGGCGACCGGCCACCGCGACGTGGTGTCGCTCACCGAGGCGTACCACGGCTGGACCGTCGGCAGCGACGCCGTCTCCACCTCGATCGCCGACAACCCGAACGCGCTCGGCACCCGGCCCGACTGGGTGCATCCGCTCGACTCCCCCAACGCGTTCCGCGGGCGGCACACCGGGGCGGATGCCTCGCGCTACGCGCCCGAGGCCGTGGCCGCGATCGACGCCCTCGTCGCCGCCGGGCGGCCGCCGGCGGCGATCATCGCGGAGACGCTGTTCGGCAACGCCGGCGCCGTGCCGCTGCCCGACGGGTACCTCGCGGACGTGTACGGGGCGATCCGCCGCGGCGGCGGCCTCGCGATCGCCGACGAGGTGCAGGTCGGCTTCGGGCGGCTCGGACACTGGTTCTGGGGGTTCGAGCAGCAGGGCGTCGTGCCCGACGTCGTCGCCGTGGCGAAGTCGATCGGCAACGGCATGCCGCTCGGCGCGGTGATCACGACCCGCGAGATCGCCGACCGGTTCGCCGCCGAGGGGCCGTTCTTCTCCTCGACCGGCGGGAGCCCGGTCTCCTGCGCGGCGGGCCTCGCCGTGCTCGACGTGATCGAGGAGGAGGGCCTGCAGCGCAACGCCGCCGTCGTCGGCGCGCACCTGAGGGCCGGGCTCGAGGAGCTCGCGACGAGGCATCCGCTCATCGGCGCCGTCCACGGCGTCGGGCTGTACCTGGGCGTCGAGCTCGTCCGCGACCGGCGCACCCTCGAGCCCGCGACCGCCGAGGCGCGTGCCGTGTGCGACCGGCTGCTCGGCCTCGGGGTGATCGAGCAGCCCACGGGCGACCACAAGAACGTGCTCAAGGTGAAGCCGCCGCTCTGCCTCGACGAGGCCGCCGCCGACGCGTTCGTCGCCGCCCTCGACCGCGTGCTCGCCGAGGGGTTCGCCTGATGGCGGCCAGGAAGCCCGCGGCCGAGCGGTCCGCCGAGATCCGCGCCGCGGCGCGGGCGCTCGCCCTCGAGGGCGGGCTCGTCGCGGTGACCCTGCGGGCGGTGGCGGCGCGGGTCGGCGTCGCCCCGGCGCTCGTGGCGCACTACGCGCCCGCGCCCGGGATGGACGGGCTCGTCGCCGACGCGTTCCGATCGATCACCGCCGACGAGCTCGCCGACGTGCGCCGGGTGGCGGGCCCCGACTCCGACCCTGCGATCGACCGGCTCGCCCGGCTCATCCGAACCGCCCTCGACCCCGGCCGCGACGACGTGACCGCCGTGTGGGTCGACGCGTGGAGCCTCGGCCGGCGCAACCCCGCGCTCGCGGCGGCGGTGCGCGGGGTGGCCGACGGGTGGCAGGGGCTCGTCGCCGGGATCATCCGCGACGGCGTCGCCTCCGGCGCGTTCGGGAGCACCGGCCATGGCGCGGCGGCGCCCGTCGACGCCGACGCCGTCGCGTGGCTCGTCATCGGCCTGCTCGACGGGCTCAACGCCCAGTCGGTCGTGCACGACCGGCACGACCCGGCGGCCGCGGGCATCGTGCTCGGCGCCGTCGAGCGGGAGCTCGGCGTCGCGGCGGGCGCGCTCGGCGGCTGAGCGGGCTGACGAATCCCTGCGCGGACGCGAATGGTCGCCTCGACGCGCAGGGAACGGCAGTTCGGGTCCGCGCGCGCAGCATCGCGATGGCGCGTCGAGACGCGGTCGGGCTGACGCGGCGCGTGGCTAGACTCGCCGGATGGCGCGCTTCGTCGTCGTGCTGCCGCTCGTCGCGCTCACCGAGGGCGACGACTTCGCAGCGGCGCGGTGGCCGCTGCACGTGACGCTCGTCGAGCCGTTCCCGACGTCGCTCGGCGCCGAGGAGGTGGCGGCGGTGCTCGGCTCGGTCGACGGCATCGGCCGCGAGGCCCGGGCCCTGCACGCGCGAGGCGGCGAGCCGGCGATGTTCGGGCGCCGCCACGACGTACCGGTCACGCTCGTCGTCGACGGCGGGGAGCTCGCCGCGCTCCGCGGCCGAACGATCGCCGCGCTGCAGCACGCCGGCGTCGAGCTGCATCCGCGCCCCGACTACCGTCCGCACGTCACGCGCAAGGACCACGGCCGGGTGCGTCCGGGCGATCGGATCGTGCTCGGCACGGTCGCGCTCGTCGACCTCCGGCCGCCGGAGGGCGCGCACCACCGCCGCGTCGTCGCCGCCTGGCCGCTCGGCACGTGATCCGCGGCCGCGCGATGCGGGGCGTCAGTGCGAGCCCCGGTCCCACTCCCGGACGTCGGGATCGTCGCGTCGACGCGGCGCCTCGACGTCGTCGAAGAGGTCGGGCCCCTCGGTCCCGGATGCCCGATCGCGCCGGATCCGGCGCGCGAGGACGACGCCGAAGACGATGAGCCCGCCTCCCAGGATGAGGACGCTCCACCACCAGTCCATGGGCCGCACCGTACCCCCGGCGGCCGTGCGCGGCAACGGATCCGTGCCGCCGTGCGACCGCCTCAGGCGGCGTCGGCGGCCGTCGCCGCGTCGGCCCGCTCGGCGCGCCGGTCGGCCCGCTTCTGCCAGGGCCAGCGGCCCGAGATCTCGAGCTCGAGCGACCAGCTGAGGAAGGTCCGGATGAGCACGATGATCGCGAGCACGAGCACGGACTCGAGCGTGGGCGTGACCGCGACGGTCTTGATGATGTCGGCCGCGACGAGGAGCTCGAGCCCGAGGAGGATGGCCCGGCCGAGCACCCGCCGGAAGCGGTCGTACACGGGCCCGGCGCGCCGCATCGCCCGCACCGCCGCGTCGAGCATCGCCGCCAGTACGCCGACGACGATCGCGATGACGCCGACCACGTCGATCACCTGGCCGACCGTGGAGATGACCTCGTCGATGTCCATCGCGCCCCCTCGGCGTCACGCTAGCGCCGCGCGCCTCCGGCGGACGGGCGACGTGCCGGGCAGCGGCGGACGGATGCCCCGGGCAGGCGGGCGCCCCGCACAGCCGGATGCCCCGGCCGGCGCGCCTTCCCGTGCACGCCGTCCGGGGCATCCGATGGGCCGCCGGAGCGGCCGCCTCGAGCCGTGTGGTTCCCTATCCCCGCTCGAGGTGGTACCGGAGGCTCGCGAGCTCGGCGCGGAGCGCCGCGGGCACGCGATCGCCGAACTGGTCGAAGTAGTCCTGCGTGAGGTCGCACTCCGCCAGCCACGAGTCGCGGTCGACCTCGAAGAGGTGGTCCAGCGCCTCCGCCGACAGGTCGAGCCCGTCGACGTCGAGGGCGCCGTCGGCGGGGAGGAGTCCGATCGGGGTCTCCGTCGCCTCCGCGTCGCCCTCGATGCGGCGGATGATCCACTCGAGCACGCGGGCGTTCTCGCCGAAGCCCGGCCAGAGGAACCCGCCGTCGGCGCCCTTGCGGAACCAGTTCACCTGGAACACCTTCGGGGCGTGCTCGCCGAGGATCCGGCCCATCTTCACCCAGTGGCCCCAGTAGTCGGCCATGTTGTAGCCGCAGAACGGCAGCATGGCGAACGGGTCGCGACGGAGTTCGCCGACGGTGCCCTCCGCGGCCGCCGTCTGCTCCGACGAGATGGTGGCGCCCATGAACACGCCGTGCTTCCACGAGCGGGCCTCGGCGACGAGCGGCACGTTCGTCGCCCGGCGTCCGCCGAACAGGATGGCGTCGATGGGCACGCCGTCGTGGGCGTCCCAGTCGTCGGCGATCTGCGGGCACTGGGCTGCGGCGACGGTGAACCGCGAGTTCGGGTGCGCTGCGGGACGCCCGCTGTCGGGCGTCCACGGCTTGCCCTGCCAGTCGGTCAGGTGCGCCGGCGGGGTCTCGGTCAGGCCCTCCCACCAGACGTCGCCGTCCTCGCGGAGCGCGACGTTCGTGAAGATCGTGTTGCCCCAGAGCGTCTGCACCGCGGTGGGGTTCGTCGCCGCGCCGGTGCCGGGCGCGACGCCGAAGAAGCCCGCCTCGGGGTTGATCGCGTAGAGCCGGCCGTCGGGGCCGGGCCGCATCCACGCGATGTCGTCGCCGATCGTCTCGACGGTCCACCCGGGGATCGTCGGGCGCAGCATGGCGAGGTTCGTCTTGCCGCACGCCGACGGGAACGCGGCGGCCACGTGGTACGCCTTCCCTTCCGGCGAGGTGACCTTGATGAGGAGCATGTGCTCGGCGAGCCATCCCTCGTCGCGGGCCATCACGCTCGCGATGCGCAGCGCGAAGCACTTCTTCGCCAGCAGGGCGTTGCCGCCGTATCCCGAGCCGTACGACCAGATCTCGCGCGAGTCGGGGAACTGCACGATGTACTTCGTGTCGTTGCAGGGCCAGTCGGCGTCGGCGCGCTCGAAGCCGCGCTCGTCGCGGAGCGGGTAGCCGACCGAGTGCACGGTGCGCACCCAGGGCTCGCCGGCCTCGATGAGGCGCAGGACGCGCTCGCCCATGCGCGTCATGATCCCCATCGAGAGCACGACGTACGGCGAGTCGGTGATCTCGACGCCGAGCTGGCTGATCGGCCCGCCGAGCGGGCCCATCGAGAACGGCACGACGTACATCGTGCGGCCCTTCATGGAGCCCTCGAACACGTCGCGGAGCTCCTCGCGCATCTCGCGGGGGTCGCGCCAGTTGTTCGTGGGGCCGGCGTCCTCCTCGTACGTCGAGCAGATGAAGGTGCGGTCCTCGACCCGGGCGACGTCCGACGGATCGGTGCGGGCGAGGTAGCTGTTGGGTCGCCACTCGGGGTTCAGGCGGATGAGCCGCCCCTCGGCGACGAGTTCCTTCGTGAGCAGGTCGGCCTCGCGGAGCGACCCGTCGCACCAGACGACGCGGTCGGGCTGGGTGAGTCCGGCGAGCTCGGCCACCCAGGCGCGGAGCGCCGGATCGGTCGTGCCGCGCGCGCCCGGCTGCTCGCCGGCGTCGGTGCCGGGGTCGCCGGTGGTGAAGTCGGAGATCGTCATCGGGCTCCCTTTCGCTCGCGCCGCCGGGTGGGCGGTCGGTGTCGGTGATTCCAGCCTGCGCCGATCGCGTCGGTTCCTTCGAGCAGAATGGACGTAAAGAATCGCGATTCTTTCAGTATGGTTAAGCCGTGAATCCCGGCAGCCCCGATCTCGCGACCCTCGGCCACCGCATCCGCCACTTCCGCGGCGAGCGCGCGCTCACGCTCGACCAGCTCGGCGAGCAGGTGGGCCTCGCCGGCAGCCAGCTCTCGCTCATCGAGAACGGCAAGCGCGAGCCGAAGCTCTCCACGCTCGACGCGCTCGCCGCCGCCCTCGGCGTCGCCCTCTCCGACCTGCTCGCCCGCGAGGCGCCGAGCCCGCGCGCCGCCCTCGAGCTCGAGCTCGGCCGCGCGCAGGCCAGCCCGCTCTATCAGGCGCTCGGGCTGCCGACCGTGAAACCGAGCCGGGGCCTGCCCGACGAGACGATCGAGGCGCTGCTCGGACTGCACCGCGAGCTCCAGCGCCGCGCGACCGAGGCCATCGCGACCCCGGAGGAGGCGCGTCGCGCGAACACCGAACTCCGCGAGCGGATGCGCGCCCGCGGCAACTTCCTCCCCGAGATCGAGGCGCTCGCCGAGGAACGGGTGCGCGCCGCGGGCCACCGGCAGGGCGCGCTCACCCACCGCGAGGTGAGCGTGATGGCCGAGCAGCTCGGCTTCCAGCTCATCTACGTCGACGACCTCCCCGACTCGACCCGGTCGATCACCGACCTCGAGAACGGGCGCATCTACCTGCCCCCGGCGTCGATCCCCGGCGGCCACGGCCTGCGCTCCATGGCCCTGCAGGCGATGGCGCACCGGCTCCTCGGCCACACGCCGCCCGCCAGCTACGACGAGTTCCTCTGGCAGCGGCTCGAGATCAACTACTTCGCGGCCGCGTGCCTGATGCCGCGCGAGGCATCCGTCGCGTTCCTCCAGGAGGCCAAGAAGGAGAAGCGGCTCGCCATCGAGGACTTCCGCGACGCGTTCGGCGTGACGCACGAGGCCGCGGCGCTGCGCTTCACCAACCTCGGCACGGCCGAGCTCGACATGACGATGCACTTCCTGCGGGTGAACGGCGACGGCGCGCTCCAGAAGGGATACGAGAACGACGGCCTGCCGCTGCCGACGGATGTGACCGGCTCGATCGAGGGCCAGTGGGTCTGCAAGAAGTGGAGCGCCCGCCGGGCGTTCGGCCAGACGAACCGCACCACCGAGAACTACCAGTACACCGACACCCCGGCCGGCACCTTCTGGTGCGCGACGCAGACGGGTCGCACCGACGCGGCGGAGTTCTCCATCAGCATCGGCGTGCCGTTCGCGCAGGCGAAGTGGTTCCGCGGCCGCGAGACGACCGTGCGGGCGGAGTCGCGCTGCCCCGACGAGTCGTGCTGCCGCGCGGCGCCGGTCGACCTGTCGTCGCAGTGGGCCGGACGGGCGTGGCCGAGTGCGCGGCTGCACGCGCACGTGCTCTCGCCGCTGCCGTCGGGCACGTTCCCCGGCGTCGACGACGCGGAGGTCTACGCGTTCCTGGAGCAGCACGCGGGCCAGTAGGCGCCATTGCGCATCCGTCACGATGAAGTGACCATTGCAATAGTGTGCGACACACAGTATCGTGTGGCACATGGACCTCGATGAGACGACCGCCGCGCACCTGCAGGAGCTGCGCCGCGGCACCGTCGTGCTCGCCTGCCTCGTGCGGCTGCGCACACCCGACTACGGCTACGCCCTGCTCGAATCGCTGAACGGCCTCGGCATCCTCGTCGACGCCAACACCCTCTACCCCCTGCTCCGCCGACTCGAGAAGCAGGGCCTGCTCACGAGCGAGTGGAACACCGACGAGGCCAGGCCCCGCAAGTTCTACCGCACCAGCCCCACCGGCGACGCGCTCGCGATCGCCCTCATGGCCGACTGGCGGCGCATCGACGACGCCCTCGCGGGCCTCACCACAGGAGACGAATCATGACCGAGCTCACCGACCGCTACCTCTTCGCGGCGACGCGCAGCCTCCCCGCCGCGCAGCGCGAGGAGCTCTCCCGCGACCTCGCCGAGCGCATCGCCGACACGATCGAGGCCCGCGTCGAGTCCGGCGCCTCCACGCCCGAGACCGCCGAGCGCGACGCCCTCGTCGAGCTCGGCCATCCCGCAGCCCTCGCGGCGACGTACAGCGACCGCCCGCTCGTGCTCATCGGGCCGCGCTACTACCTCACCTGGAAGCGACTCCTGGTCTTCCTCGAATCCTTCGTGCCGGCGACCGTCGCCGCCGTCTCCGCGCTCGGGCTCGTGATCTCCGGCGGTGGCTGGGAGGTCATCGGCTCGGCGATCGGCATCGGCATCTCGGTGGCCGTGCAGCTGGCGTTCTGGCTGACGCTGGTGTTCGCGTTCATCGAGCGCTACGACCCGGGCAAGGGCTCGGCCACGGAGGCGGCGGACACGCTCGGCTGGACGCCCGAGCAGCTCCCGCAACTGCCGGAGCTGCGCCGCCCGCATCGCCGCAGCGACCTCGTCGCCGGCCTGGTCTGGCTCGCGATCGCCGCCGCCTTCCTCGTCTGGCAGCAGTTCGGCATCGTGTGGATCGGCGGCGAGCGCTCGTCGGTGCCGCTGCTCGACCCCGACCTGTGGTCGTTCTGGCTGCCCTACCTGCTCGTGCTCATCGCCCTCGAGGCGGCGTTCGCCGTGTGGATCTACCGCGCCGATTGGAACTGGGCGAACGCGATCGTCAACGTCGTCCTGAACGCCGCGTTCGCGATCCCGGTCGTCTGGCTGTTCATCGAGGGACGGCTCCTGAGCCCCGAGTTCGTCGCACTCGTCGAGCCGCACCTCGACGCCGACGCCGAGTGGGTGCTCTCGGTGCTGTTCGTCGCCGGCATCGTCGGCGTCTGCGCCTGGGACGCGATCGACGGCATCATCAAGGCCGCGCGCGGCGGAGGCCGCGGCACGCTCTCGTTCCCGGGCAACCGCAGCCCGCAGCGCGCAGCTCGCTGAGCCTCGTGCGCGATCCGGATGCCGCTACTTCGGCTGCATCCGGATCGCGCCGTCGAGGCGGATCACCTCGCCGTTCAGCAGCGGGTTCTCGACGATGTGGCGAACGAGCGCGGCGTACTCGGCGGGCGTGCCGAGCCGCGACGGGTGCGGGATCTGCGCCTCCAGCGAGGCCTGCACGTCGGCCGGCATGCCCGCCATCATCGGGGTCCGCATGATGCCCGGCGCGATCGTGACGACCCGCACGAGCAGCTTCGACAGGTCGCGGGCGAGCGGCAGCGTCATCGCCGCGACGCCGCCCTTCGACGCCGAGTATGCGGCCTGGCCGACCTGCCCGTCGAAGGCCGCGACCGACGCGGTGTTCACGATCACGCCCCGCTCGGCCGTCTCCGGCACCCCGGGCAGCGCCTGCCGCACGACCGGCTCGTTCGCGGCCATCGCGGCGGCCGCGAGGCGGGCGACGTTGAAGGTGCCGATCAGGTTCACCCGGATGGTCCGCTCGAACGCCTCCAGCGCGAGCGGCCCGTCACGGCCGACGACCCGGCCGGCGGTGGCGATGCCGGCGCAGTTCACCGCGACGCGCAGCGGTGCGCGCTCCTGCAGGGCGTCGATCGCGGCGCGAACGGATGCCTCGTCCGTGACATCCGCCGCCCGGAACCGCACCCGGTCGCCGAGTTCCGCGGCCGCCTGCTCGCCGGGCGAGCCCGGCAGGTCGACGATCACCACCTCGGCGCCCGCGGCCGCGAGCACCTCCGCAGTCCCCCGGCCCAGGCCCGAGGCCCCGCCGGTGACGAGCGCACCCGATCCGTCCAGGTCCATCCGTGTCCCTCCCTCTCCATCGAGTGATGACGTGCGCGGGCCCGAGGCCCGTTCCGGTGCGGCGGCCGTCGGCCCCCGGCTCAGAAGGCCGGTGCGTCGTCGACGAAGCCGATGACGTACTCCGCCACCCGCTGCGGCACGCCGTCGAAGACCGCGGCGCGCGCGTCCGAGGCGAGGTACTCCGCCTCGCGGGCGAGGAACGCCTCGCGGTCGCCGGGGGCGCTCACCGCCCACACGAACTCGTTGGTCTCACGCAGGCCGTAGGCGAACTCGATGGCGAACCCGGCCGCGGGCCGGACCACGGGCATCGACCCCTCCCACCAGGCGAGGAAGTCGTCGTAGGTGCCCTCGTGCAGGCGGTAGCGGCGCAACTGGATCGTCTTCACCCGACCCATTCTGCCGTCGCTCAGGCGGTCGTGTCGCCCGACGACACGACGGTGACGCCCGCGTGCCCGAGTTCCGCGAGCACCTCGGCCGAGCGCTCGGGATGCACCCCCGCGATGAGGTCGGTGAACACCCGCACGTGCTGGCCGTGCGCGGTCGCGTCGAGCGCGGTCTGCCGCACGCAGTAGTCGGTCGCGAGGCCGACGACGTCGACCTCGGTGATGCCGCGTTCGGCGAGCACCTCGGTGATCCGGCGGCCGTCCTCGGCCTCGCCCTCGAAGACCGAGTACGCCGGGCGGCCCATGCCCTTCCGCACGTGCACGTCGACCGCCGACGTGTCGAGGTCGGGGTGGTACTCGGCGCCCGCCGTGCCCGACACGCAGTGCGGCGGCCAGGTGTCGACGAAGTCGGGCGCGTCGGCGAAGTGGCCGCCGTTGTCGTTGTCGGCGTCGTGCCAGTCGCGCGACGCGACGACCAGCGCATAGTCCTCGCCGTGCGTCAGCAGGTGGTCGCTGATGCGACGGGCGACCGCGGCGCCGCCCTCGACGCCGAGCGCGCCGCCCTCGGTGAAGTCGTTCTGCACGTCGACGATCAGGATGGCTCGGGACATGTCGGCCGCCTTCCGCTCGGGTTCGGCCCGCGTGCGACGCGGGCTCGGGGCATCCCGACCATTCTCCCAGCGCGGGAGCGCGCGCGGCAGGGGGTGGCGCGCCCCGCGGGCGCCGTCACTGGTTCGACAGGTTGTCTCCGCAGAGGAAGAACCCCGTGGTCAGCGTGTCGATGGCCTGCTTCGCGTCGTCCGAGACGTCGCCGAGGGCGTAGATCGCGAAGGTCAGCGTCGACCCGTCCTGCGCGCGGATCACGCCGGAGAGCGTGTAGCCCGTGTTGATCCAGCCCGTCTTCGCCGACACGGCGCCGTCGGCCACCGCGTTGTCTCCCGAGAACCGATCGCTGTACGACAGCGACCCGCGCTGGCCCGAGACCGGCAGGCCGTCCATCAGCGCGCCGAGGTTGCCCTCGCGGGCGTTGATCTTCACGAACAGGCGCGTCAGGTACGACGGCGGCACGGCGTTGAAGTCGCTCAGGCCCGACCCGTCGACGACCTGGATGCCGGCCGTGTCGATGCCGTAGGCGCCGAGCCCCTGCAGCACGCCCGCGTTGATGGCGTCGAACGTGTTGCCCGACCCGGTCTTGATCGCCACGAGGCGGGCGAGCATCTCGGCGACCGTGTTGTCGGAGACGACGAGCGCCTTGTCGACGAGCTGCGCGACGGTCGGCGACGACACCTGGCCGAGCTGCGCCGCGCCGGCGCTCGCCGTGCCGCGCTCGACCGACGAGATGCCGCCGAGCGCCGACGCGAACGCGTCGCCCGCACGCCCGATCGGGTCGGTGCTGCGCCATGAGGTCTCCTTCGCCGGGTTGTCGCGGTCGCCGTCGACCATGAGCGCCGCGATGTTCGGCATGTAGCCGTCCTCGCGCTCGACGGTGTCCCAGCTCGCCTGCCACTCGTCGCCGCCGAAGTACGACGCGTCGAGGATCAGCTTCGTGAGCGGGGGGTTCGAGGGGTCGGCCGCCCACGCCGCCCGCACCTGCGCGGCGAGGTCGTCGAGGTGGGCCGCGCCCGGGTACACGGTCTGGGTGCCGCTCGGCGTGCGCGACAGGGTGACGTCGCCGCCGCCGACGAGCACGACCGACCCGGGCTCGCTGCCCTTCACGACGGTCGTCGTCGCACGGTAGTCGGGCCCGAGCACGTTGAGCGCGGCGGCCGAGGTCAGCACCTTCATGACGCTCGCCGTGCGCGACGGCTGCGTGCCGCCGCGGTCGTACAGCACCTCGCCGGTGGCGGCGTTCACGACCTGCGCCTGCATGGCGCCGAGGCGGCCGTCGGCGGCCCGGTCGGCGACCGAGCAGGTGCGGATGCGTCCGGCCGCGACCGCCGCCGCGGGCGTCGCCCGGCCGGTCGGCGTGGGCGTCGCCGTCTCGGTCTCGACGTCGGCGACCGCGGCGACGGTCGGCGCGGGCGCGGCGACGGAGGCCCCGGCGAACACGGCACCGGTGCCGAGCAGCGCGAACGCGAGCATGCCGCCGACGATCGCGAGCGGCACGCGGCGGCGTCGGGCGAACGCGGCGAGGCGGGAGCGGGCGCCTGGGGCGGGGGTGGCGGATGCGTCGGCCTCGCCGGGTGCCGCGGGCGGGGCGGATGCCTCGGGCAGGACGGAGGTCGGGGCCTCGGCGTCGGCCGCGGGCAGGACGGACGTCTCGGCATCGGCGTCGGCCACGGGCACGACGGACGTCTCGGCATCGGCGTCGGCGTCGGCGTCGGCGTCGGCATCGGCGCCTGCGCCTGCGCCGGTCGCGTCGGGCGCCGTCGCCTCGGAGGCGGCGATCGCGTCCTCGGCGTCGGAGCCCTCGGGCTCGTGGTCGGGCTGCTTCGGTGTCTCGGTCATGGGTCCTGGCGGGGCTCGGCGGGGCCGCGGCAGCGGCACGCCCGAGCGCTGGCGGCACCCGGGCGGATCATCCGGGCATTGTAGCCATGCACGCCGGGCGCGCCCGCCGAGGCTCCTGTGCGAACGCTGCGAGCCCGGGCGCCGGCGCGAGGCATCCGCCGCCGCACGCCGCGCCGTCCTCGCACCGCCGCCCGCTCGGTCACTCGCCGGGGTAGCGCAGGCCGATCCGCTCGCGGATGTCGTCGAGCGTGCCCATGATGGCGACGGTCTCGTCGATCGGCAGCAGGTCGCCGCCGAGGTTCCCCTCGGCCACGAGCCGCTCGAGCGCGGCCGCCTGGAAGTGCATGCCTCGGCCGGTGACCTCGGAGGCGAACTCCTCGAGCACCGAGCCGTCGTGCGAGACGACCCGGAAGGTGGTCGGCGTGTACCAGACCGCGTCGATGTCGATCCGAGCCTCCGTGCCGATCACGCTCGCGGTGTTGGGGCCCTTCGTGTCGCTGGCCGACAGCGACGTCGCGACCCGGCCGCCCGCGTAGCCGAAGATGGTCGCCACCTGGGCGTCGACGCCGGTCGGCTTGAACGTCGCGGTCGCCTGGATCGTCTCGGGCGCGCCGAACAGGTCCCAGGCGAACGAGACCGGGTAGATGCCGAGGTCGAGCAGGGCGCCGCCGCCGAGTTCGAGCGCGTTGAGCCGGTGCGCCGGGTCGTTCGAGATCTTCTGCGTGTGGTCGGCGAGCAGGGTGCGCACGTCGCCGAGCGCGCCCTCGGCGATGATCTCGCGGATGCGGACCATGTGCGGCAGGTAGCGGGTCCACATCGCCTCGAGCACGGCCAGGCCGCGCTCGGCGGCCAGGTCGGCGACGGCCTGGGCCTCCGCGCGATTGAGGGTGAACGGCTTCTCGACGAGCACGTGCTTGCCGCCCTCGAGTGCGAGCGTCGCGTTCTCGGCATGGAACGGATGCGGCGTCGACACGTAGATCACGTCGACCTCGGGGTCGGCGGCGAGCGCCTCGTAGCTGTCGTGCACGTTCGGGATGTCGAACTCGGTCGCGAACGCCTCGGCCGCCTCCCGGCGGCGCGAGCCGACCGCTCGCACGTCGAAGCCGTTCAGCTTGAGGTCGTTGGTGAAGGCATGGGCGATTCCGCCCGTCGCCAGGATGCCCCAGCGCAGTCCGTCGGTCATGGCGAGAAGCCTAGCGTTCGGGGTGACACCCGGACGGGGACGTGGGGATTCCTCAGCTCGAGGCTACAGTGTGGCCATGTCGGCACTCCCAACCCGAATGGGACGACGGCTCGGCCTCCTCGCCGTGCTCGCCGCCCTCGCGATCCCCGTCGGGATCGCCACGCCCGCCGTCGCCGCACCGCCCGAGCAGCCCGTCGCGAAGTACGTCGCCCTCGGCGACTCGTACGCGGCCGGCCAGGGCAGCGGCGTCCCGCTCGACGGCTGCCTGCGCAGCGCCACAGCCTACCCCGTGCTCCTCGACGCCGAGCCGCGCACGAACCTGCTCCGCACCGCGGCCTGCTCCGGCGCGACCGTCGGTGCGGTCTCGGCGAGCCAACTCGCCCAGGTGAACCGCGGCACCACGCTCATCACGCTCACCGTCGGCGCGAACGACGTCGGCGTCGGCGACGTCGCCGCCGCCTGCCTGCCTGCACCGGCGTCGCCCGCGTGCGCCATCGCGATCCAGACTGCGATGGGCGTGCTCCAGTCGGGCCAGGTCGGCACCGCCCTCACCGCGCTGCTCCTCGATGCGGCCGCACGATCGCCACGGGCGCACCTCGTCGTCACCGACTATCCGCTGCCGTTCGCACCCGGTGCGGCCGGCGCCATCGGCGACCAGCTGAACCTCGCGACCGGGCTGCTCGACGCACAGATCGCCGGCGCCGTCCAGGCCGCTGCCCTCGCGGGCGTCGACGTCGAACTCGCGAGCGTGCAACTCGCCTTCCTCGGCCATGGCGCCGGGTCGGGCGCGAGCTGGCTGGGCGAGAACCCCGCCGACCCGATCTCGTTCCTCCACCCGACCGCCACCGGCCAGGCCGCGTACCGCGACGTGATCCTGACGGCGCTGGCGTCCTGACCCCGACCTCCTGAGGGGGCGCCGGCGGCGCACGGCACACCCAGCCGCAACCGCCGAGACGCCGAAGGGCCGGATCCCGATGGGATCCGGCCCTTCATCTGGAGCCGCCTAAGGGAATCGAACCCTTGACCTATTCATTACGAGTGAATCGCTCTGCCGACTGAGCTAAGGCGGCGTGGCATCCGTTTCCGGTTGGCACGATCACCAATCATAGCGGGTTTCCCGAGCGGTTCAGACCACGTGGTCGACCCGTCGCCGGGTCAGCACTTCGGGTCGGCGGCGGGCACCGTGCCGTCGATGAAGTACGACTCGACGGCGTCGTTCACGCAGGCGTTCGACTTGTTGTAGGCGGTGTGTCCCTCGCCGTCGAAGCTCACGAGCACGCCGCTGTCGAGCTGCTCGGCGAGGGCGACGGCCCACTGGTACGGCGTCGCCGGGTCGCCGGTCGTGCCGACCACGAGGATCGGGGCCGCGCCGGTCGCGTGGATCTCGGTGCGCTCGGCCTCGCTCGGAACGGGCCAGTTCATGCACGCGAGGTCGCCGTAGCCGAAGTACGGCCCGATCACGGGGGCCGCCTCGGCGATCTGCGCCGCCTTCTCGACCATCACGCCCGGGTCGTTCTGGTAGGTGTAGTCGAGGCAGTTGACCGCACGGAACGCCTCGGTCGAGTTGTCGAGGTAGGTGCCGTCGTCGCTGCGCCCGTTGTAGGCGTCGGCGAGCGTGAGCGCGAAGTCGGCGTCGCCGAGCATCACCGACGAGAAGAGGTCGTCGAGGTACGACCACGCATCGGGGCTGTACAGCGGGTACACGATCGCGGTGATGAACGTGTCGGCGCCGACCTGTCGCCCGTCGCTGCCCTGGAGCGGGCTGGCGTCGACCGAGGCGATGAGGTCGCTGATCTCGGCCATGGCGTCCTCGACGCCGTCGTCGAAGGGGCAGTCGGTACCCGAGAGGCAGTCCTCGAGGTAGGCGCGGAGCGCCTGCTCGAAGCCGACCGCCTGTGCCTCGGAGACCTCGGTCTCGCTGGCCGACGGGTCGAGGGCGCCGTCGAGCACGAGCCGGCCGACCTTGTCGGGGTACAGGTCGGCGTACGTGGCGCCGAGGAACGTGCCGTACGAGTAGCCGAGGTAGTTGAGCTGCTCGTCGCCGAGGACGGCGCGGAGCAGGTCGAGGTCGCGTGCCGCGCTCACGGTGTCGACGTTCCCGAGCAGGTCGCCGGTGTTCTCGGCGCAGGCCTGGCCGAAGTCGGAGGCGTTCTTGGCGACCTCGTCCATCCACGGGGCGGTGCCCCGCTCGTAGGGATTGATGCCGTACAGGTACTCGTCCATCTGCGCCGGGTCGTAGCAGGCGACCGCCGACGACCGGCCGACGCCGCGCGGGTCGAACCCGACGACGTCGAAGTGCTCCTGGAGCGGCTGCCCGACGGCGTAGTCGAGCGAGTCGTGGATGAAGTCGTAGCCCGATCCGCCCGGGCCGCCCGGGTTCACCAGGAGCGACCCGAGCCGCTCCCCCGTGGCGACGTGGCGCACGAGCGCCAGGTCGATCTCGCCGGCGGCCGGGTCGTCCCAGTCGAGCGGAGCCTTCGCGGTGGCGCAGCCGAGCCGGTCGCCGCACTGCTCCCACTCGAGCACCTGCGTGTAGAACGGCTCGAGCTCGGGCGAGACCTGCTCTCCGGTCGGCGTGGAGGTGTGCACGGGCGCCGGCTGGAGGAGGTTCGGCACGCACCCGGCGAGCGCTGCGACGAGCGCGACCGCGGCGGCCACGGCTCCGACCGCACGGACGCTCCGGATGCCCCGCCCGCCGCGCGGGCCCACGGCCCCGGGTCGTCGGGACGGCCGGGTGGCGGGGCGACGGGCGATCATGCGGCTCCTCGGATCGGGGTGGGTCGGCGGATGGCCGCGACGAGCATCGCCTCGATCGCGAGCGTGGGCTGCACGTTGCCCTCGATGCGCGTGCGGGCGATCTGGATCGCGTCGAGCGTGGCGAGCGTCGCAGCCGGGGTCGCCGCCGCGGCGGCGCGGTCGAGCTCGTCGCCGAGTTCGCGGTTGACGAGCGGCACGTCGGCGCCGAGCTGCACGACGAGCACGTCGCGGAAGAGCGAGGCGAGGTCGACGAGGATGCGGTCGATGCCGTCGCGGAGGCTTCGCGTCGCCCGGCGCTTCTGGTCGTCCTCGAGGGCCTTGATCTGGCCGCGGAGCGCCGCCGGCACGGCCTGGCCCGGCGCGAGCCCGAGCGAGCGGAGCGCGTGCTCGCGCTCCTCCTGGTCGCGCAGGGCGGTGATCGCCTTCGCGTCGTCGCCGGCGAGTTCGAGCAGGCGCGCCGCCGTGGCGACGGCCGACGACGCCGACCGCACGCCGAGCGCGAGCCGGAGGGTCTCCTCGCGGCGCGCCCGCGCGTCGGCGCTGGTGGCGAGCCGATGGGCCATGCCGATGTGGCTCTGCGACTCGCGCGCGGCGCGCTCGGCCAGCACGGGATCGACTCCGTCGCGACGCTCGAGGAGCTCGGCGACGTCGGCCACCGACGGCACCTGCAGCCGCACGGTGCGCACGCGCGAGCGGATGGTCGGGATGAGGTCGGCGTCGCTCGGGGCGCACAGGATCCAGACGGTGCGCTCGGGCGGCTCCTCGAGCTCCTTGAGGAGGAAGTTCGAGGTCTGCTCGGTCATGCGATCGGCGTCCTCGACGATGATGACGCGGTGGGCGCCGACCGACGGCGCGTAGTGCGAGCGCTTCACGATGTCGCGGACGTCGTCGCGCTTGATGATGACGCCCTCCGTCGCGAGCACGTGCAGGTCGGGGTGGCTTCGCGCCTCGACCTGGATGCGAGTCGTCTCGTCGCCGTCGGGGTCGCCCGCGATCAGCGCGGTGGCGAACGCGTAGGCGAGGTTGGATCGGCCCGAGCCGGGCGGGCCCGTCACGAGCCAGGAGTGGGTCATCCGCTGCCCGGAACCCGCCACGCCGCCGGCCGGGTCGACCGAGGCGCGCGCCGCCTCGCGGAACAGCTCGATCGCCGCCCGCTGACCGGTCAGCTCGCTCCACACGCTCACGCGACCACGCTACCCGCGCCCGCCGACGCGAACGAGCCCGCCGGCACCCCGGTGCGCACGGGCCTCACAGCAGCGGCCGCACCCGGTCGCGGATCTGCTCGGCGATCTCGGCCGCGGGCAGGGCTGCGTCGACGACGAGGAAGCGCTCGGGCTCGGCGGCGGCGATCTCGAGGTACGCGGCGCGCACGCGCGCATGGAACTCGGATGCCTCGGCCTCGAGCCGGTCGTAGCGGGTGCGCGCGGCGTCGAGCCTGGCGCGGGCCGCCTGCTCGTCGAGGTCGAGCAGCACGGTGAGGTCGGGCTGCAGGCCCTCGGTCGCCCACTCGGACACCCGGCGGACCTCCCCCGGGTCGAGCACGCGACCGGCGCCCTGGTAGGCGACCGACGAGTCGATGTAGCGGTCCTGGATGACGACCTCGCCTCGCGCCAGCGCAGGCCGGACGAGGGTCGCCACGTGGTGCGCCCGATCCGCCGCGTACAGCAGCGCCTCGGCGCGCGGGGCGATGTCGCCGCGGTGGTGCAGCACGAGCTCGCGCACCTCGAGGCCGACGTCGGTGCCGCCGGGCTCGCGCGTCCGCACGACGGACCGGCCCTCGCGCAGCAGCCATTCCTGGAGGAGCTCGGCCTGCGTCGTCTTGCCGGAGCCGTCGCCGCCCTCGAGCGTGAGGAAGAGGCCGCGGCTCACGCCGAGCTCTTCGGCGCGCGCTTCGCGGCGGTCGTCTTCGTCGCGGTCGTCTTCGTCGCGGTCGTCTTCGCAGCGGTCGTCTTTTTTGCAGCGGCCGTCTTGGTCGTCGTGGTCTTCTTCGCCGCCGCCGTGGTGCGCTTGGCGCGCGGCGCCGCCGGCCCCTTGTCGCGCTTGATCTGCAGCAGCTCGACCGCGCGCTCGAAGGTGATGTCCTCGACCGACTCGGCCCGCGGGATCGTCGCGTTCGTCTCGCCGTCGGTGACGTACGGGCCGAACCGGCCGTCCTTCACCTTGATCGGCTTGCCGCTCACCGGGTCGGCGTCGAACTCCTTGAGGGCGCTCGACGCCCGGCGGGCGCCGTACTTCGGCTGGGCGTAGAGCTCGAGCGCGCCGGCGAGGTCGACATCGAAGATCGCATCCTCGCTGGGCAGCGTGCGGGTGTCGGTGCCCTTCTTCAGGTACGGGCCGTAGCGACCGTTCTGCGCGGTGATCTCGTCGCCCGACTCCGGGTCGAGGCCGACGACCCGCGGGAGGTCGAGCAGCTTCAGCGCGGTCTCGAAGTCGATGGTCTCGACCTGCATCGACTTGAACAGCGATGCCGTGCGCGGCTTCTCGACGGGCGCCTTCTTGGCGCCGCGCTTCGGCGCTTTGGATGGGCTCTGTGGGGCCTCGGTCACCTCGCCGGTCGCCGCGTCGACGGCGACGGATGCCTCGGGCTCGGGGTCGAGCTCGGTGACGTACGGCCCGAACCGGCCGTCCTTCACGACGACCTGCTTGCCGTTCGCCGGGTTCACGCCGAGCACGCGGTCGCCCGCGACGGGCGCCGCGATGAGCTCCCGGGCCTTCGCCTCGGTCAGCTCGTCGGGTGCGAGGCCCTCGGGCAGGTTGACGCGACGCGGCGGGGCGTCGGCCGCGGCATCCGCCTCGACCACCTCGAGGTACGGCCCGTACTTGCCGATGCGGAGCGTGACGTCGGGGGCGATCTGCACCGAGTTGATCTCGCGCGCATCGATCTCGCCGAGGTTGTCGACGACCTGGCGGAGGCCGCGGTGCTTGTCGCCGCCGAAGTAGAACTCGCTCAGCCAGTCGACCCGGTCGGCCTCGCCGGCGGCGATGCGGTCGAGGTCGTCCTCCATCTCGGCCGTGAAGTCGTACTGCACGAGGTCGCCGAAGTGCTCCTCGAGCAGCCGGACGACCGAGAACGCGACGAAGCTCGGCACGAGCGCCTGGCCGCGCTGGGTCACGTAGCCGCGGTCGAGGATCGTGGAGATGATCGACGCGAACGTCGACGGGCGGCCGATGCCGAGCTCCTCGAGCCGCTTCACGAGGCTCGCCTCCGTGAACCGGGGCGGCGGGGTCGTCTCGTGGCCCTTCGCGTCGAGCTTCGTCAGCCCGACCGACTGGCCCTCCGACAGCTGCGGGAGCTTGGCCTCGCCGGGCGTGTCGTCGGCGTCGCGCTCCTCGTCGCGGCCTTCCTCGTACGCGGCGAGGAAGCCGCGGAACGTGATGACCGTGCCGCTCGCGGTGAACTCGGCGAGGGTGCCGGCGACCGGGGCCGTCGGCTGCGCCGGCGCCGCGGCGTCGGCCGCCGTCGGGCCGACCTCGAGCGTGACGGTCGCGGTGTGGCCCGTGGCATCCGCCATCTGCGACGCGATCGTGCGCTTCCAGATGAGGTCGTACAGGCGGAACTCGCTGCCGCGCAGCTGGCCCTCGACCTCGGCGGGCGTGCGGAACACCTCGCCCGACGGCCGGATCGCCTCGTGCGCCTCCTGCGCGTTCTTCGACTTCCCGGCGTAGGTGCGCGGCTTCTGCGGAATCGAATCGGCCCCGTAGAGCGCCGTCGCCTGGCTGCGCGCCGCCGCGACCGCCTGCTGCGACAGGGAGTTCGAGTCGGTGCGCATATAGGTGATGTAGCCGTTCTCGTAGAGCGACTGCGCCACGCGCATGGTGTCCTTCGCCGAGAGGCGGAGCTTGCGAGCCGCCTCCTGCTGCAGGGTCGACGTCGTGAACGGCGCGGCTGGGCTGCGGCGGTACGGCTTCGACTCGACCTTCGACACGCGCTTGGCGACGGCGTCGTCGCGCAGCGCGTCGGCGAGCGCGGTGGCGGTCGCCTCGTCGAGCACGGCGGCCTTCGACTTCAGCTGCCCGCGGTCGTCGAAGTCGCGGCCGGTGGCGACGCGGTCTCCGCCGAGGCGCACGAGGCGCGCCTCGAACGAGGCATCCGTGCCGGTGAACGTGCCGATGAGGTCCCAGTAGGAGGCGGTGACGAACGCGAGGCGCTCGCGCTCGCGGTCGACGACCAGGCGCGTCGCGGCCGACTGCACGCGGCCGGCCGACAGGCCGGGGCCGACCTTGCGCCAGAGCACGGGCGACACCTCGTAGCCGTAGAGGCGGTCGAGGATGCGGCGGGTCTCCTGCGCGTCGACGAGCGACGTGTCGAGCTCGCGGGTGTTGTCCTTCGCGGCGAGGATCGCGTCCTTGGTGATCTCGTGGAAGACCATGCGGCGCACCGGCACCTTGGGCTTCAGCTCCTGCAGGAGGTGCCACGCGATGGCCTCGCCCTCGCGGTCCTCATCGGTGGCGAGCAGGAGTTCGTCGGCGTCCTTGAGCGCGCGCTTGAGTTCGGCGACCGTCTTCTTCTTGGAGTCGGAGACGACGTAGTACGGCTCGAAGCCGTTGTCGACGTCGACGGAGAACTTGCCGAGCGAGCCCTTCTTGAGCTCGGCGGGCAGGTTCTTCGGTTCGACGAGGTCGCGGATGTGCCCGACCGACGACAGCACCTGATAGCCGTCGCCGAGGTACTGGGCGATGGACTTCATCTTGGTCGGCGACTCGACGATGACCAGTTTCTTCGCGCCTGACACCAGACTCCCTTTGATTCGAGACGAGAGGACGCACGTTGCCGCGCCCCCACGGTGTGCCGCCAGGCGGCGCCATGCCGCACTGTCAGCCACACCATACACACACTCACCGTGAACCGGCCTCGGCGGCCGTTCCGATGCGTTCCCCGATCCGATCCGATCGGATGCCGAGGTTCCCTTGCGATTCCCCGCCGGCGGAGGACAATGGCGACATGGACACGCCAGCAACGGGCTCCTACACCGCGAAGCTGATCGACGGACCGCTCGAGGGGCGCACGGTCGCGACCGCGTTCCTCGATTCGGGCGACCCCCGACCGCGGATCGAGCTGAACGCCGACGGGGGCAAGCGATACGTCTACTCCCGCGGCGCCGGCCTCGAGTACGACGGCGACAACTCGTCGCAGCCGACGGCCGTGGAGTACCGCTTCATCGAGACCGTCTTCGACTGACCGGCGCCGGAGGCTCACGCGGCTCGCCGCACGAGCCTCCGACTCCGGCCCGACCGGCGCTCAGCCGGCCCACCCGGGCGGTCCCGCGCGCGCCCGCGCCGAGGCCGTGAGCCCGGCACCGCGCACCTCGACGACGACGGATGCCACGGGCCCGTCCGTTCGACAGTCCGCCATCGCCGCACCGTTGCGAGCTGCGGTCGCCGCGGCCAGGTCGCACGGGATGCCGGGCACGGCCCCGCTCAGGGCGTCGGCCGCAGCCAGGGCCGCGGCGTCCGCGGCGTTCGCCGCCCGTTGGCCGGCGACGTGGACCGCCAGCAGGGGCACGACCAACGCCGTCAGCGCGACGATCGCGCCGGCGACCCCCAGCACGAGCACCGAGCCCGCCCCGCGCTCGTCGGGGCGCCCGATGGCGCGCCGGACGCACGCGGCCCGCATCAGGCTCCCCCGGCGACGGCGCACGACTCGGCGTGCAGCCGGAACGGCGCGAGCACGCCCCCGCCGTCGGCGCCGAGCGTGACGCAGAGGAACCGCCCGTCCCGCACGGCCGAGAGGTCGGCACGACCGGCGACGCGGTTCGCGATCGCCGCGGCGTCCCCCGACGACTCGCCGCGGGCGAGCGCGCGTGCGGCATCGGCCGCGGCATCCGTCAATCGCACCTGCTGCGCGCCGAGCTGGACCGCACCGAGGCACGCGGCCAGCACGAGCGCGACCGCGGGCAGCGCGACCGCGAGCTCCGCGGTCGCGCTGCCGCGTTCGCCGTCAGCCGACCGTGAGCGCATTCCGCACGAGGTCGGTGAGGATGCCGCGCACCTCGTCGCCGCGCAGGATGATGACGAGCAGGCCGGCGAACCCGACGGCGGCCATCGTCGCCACGGCGTACTCGGCGGTGGCGGCGCCGCGCTCACCGGCGAGCCGCCGGAGCAGCCGACGTGCAACTCGGCGGCGGATCGGGTGGGTGGTGGGTCTGGGCATGGATGGGTCCTTCTTCCGATCAGAGTGGCGGCACGAGTCGAGGTCGTCATGCGTCGGCCCCGAGGGTGCCGACCACGACGGAGATCATGAGCGGGGCGACGCCGAGCAGCACGAACGCCGGAAGCACGCACGCGCCGAGCGGCAGCATGAGCCGCACCGACAGTCGGGCCGCGCGCATCGCGGCCTCGGAACGGGCGGCGCGGCGGCGGCGCCGGGCCTCGGCCCGCAGGAGGTCGGCGACGGGCGCGCCGGCCTCGGCCGCGAGGTGGATGACCTCGTCGGCGCCGGCCGCGTCGGCTCCCGGGAGGTGCACCGCGAGGGCGTCCGCGACGATCGTGCGGGCCCGGTCGACCGAGGCGCCGCCGGTCATCGCGATGGCGAGCAGGTCGAGCTGGATGCCGGCGGCCGGCCCGGTCGGCGCGGCTCGGGCGACGAGCCGGCGGTTCCAGGTCGCGCCGGCCCAGAGCAGCAGGCTGCCGAGCGCGAGGCATCCGATGCCGACGGGCGTGCCGAGGAGGACTCCGGCGGTGTCGAAGCCGAGGAGCAGGCCGAATCCGACGGCGATGAGCGGCAGGGCCGTGACCAGCCGAGCGCTCGCCTTCGGCCCGGCGAGCGCGGCGTCGAGGTCCCGAAGCGCCTGCGCCTCGTCGCGCAGTGCCTCGGCGAGGTCCCGAAGGCTCGTGGCGAGGGGTGCGCCCGCCCGCTCGGCCACCGCCCACGCCGCAGCCAGGGAACGCCATGGCGAGCGGCCGGCCGGGTCGGCGGCCGCGATCGCGTCGGCGACCGGTTCGCCGGCGCCAGCCGCACGCGCCGCAGCCGCCACGGGGTCGGCGGCGCGGGCCCGGTCGCCCGGCACGTCGCGCGCGCCGGGGGCGGACTCCTCCGGCGCGCTCGGCCCTCCGGCCAGGTGCACCCAGGCCGTGCCGGCCGGCACCCCCGCCGCGAGCAGGACGGCGAGGCGCTCGGTCGCCGCGGCGACGGCGTCGATCCCCGCTCCGGGCTCGGGGCGTCGGAACCTCGCGCGCACGGCGGCGATCGCGGCGACGGGCCCGCTCACGCGACCACCACCTCGAGCCGCTCGTCGTCGAGCGCGAACGCCCCGATGCCGGAGAGCCGCCGCCCGTGCGGCCCGCGTTCGACGTGGAGGACGAGGTCGAACGCGCTGACCGCCTGCCGTGCGACGGCCTGGGGGCTCATCCCCGCCACCGCGCCGAGCGCCTCGAGCCGCGCCGGGACGTCGGCGAGGTCGTTGGCGTGCAGCGTGCCCGCCCCGCCGTCGTGGCCCGTGTTGAGGGCGGAGAGCAGTTCGCGGAGCTCAGCGCCGCGGCACTCGCCGACGACGAGCCGATCG
The DNA here is from genome assembly GCF_043950245.1 of Agromyces sp. MMS24-K17. Lineage (GTDB taxonomy): Bacteria > Actinomycetota > Actinomycetes > Actinomycetales > Microbacteriaceae > Agromyces. The sequence continues at coordinate 3,740,610 of NZ_CP171640.1, forward strand.
GGGCGCATGCGCAGCGCCTCCCGGAGGAGCGCATCGAGGCCGACGCGGCCGGCGCCCTCGAGGTTGGGTTGCCGCGCCTCGAGGGCGACGACGTGCGGATGCTCCGGTCGGAGCTCGGCGACGTCCTCGATGACCACGATGCGCTCGGAGGGCGCGGCTTCCGACAGGAGCGCGGCGAGCAGCGTCGTCTTGCCGCTGCCGGTCGAGCCGGTCACGAGGAGGTTGCGGCGCTCGGCGACGGCACGGCGCAACCGCGCCTCCTGGCTCGCGTCGACCATGCCGGCGCGGGCGAGCGCCGCGAGGGAGAAGCCCGCCGCGCGGGGGATGCGGATGGAGAGGAGCGTGCCGACGCTCGACACCGGCGGGAGCACGGCGTGCACGCGGATGCCTCGCCCGAGTCGCACGTCCACGGCCGGCGCCGCCTCGTCGAGGTGACGGCCGCCGCGCGCGACGAGCTTGATCGCCAGGGCGCGGACCTCGGCCTCATCGGCGATCCAATCCGGCGCACGCTCGGGGCCGGTGCCGCGGTCGACCCAGAGTCCGGCGCCGCCGTTCACGAACAGGTCGGTGACCGGGCCGTCGGCGGCGTACGGCGCGAGCGGCCCGAGCAGGTCGAGATCGGCGGCGCTCGACGCGGCGGACGCGACGGGCCGCGGCGGACCGGAGGCCGTCGCGGCGATGCGCGGTCCGGGAGGGCCGGACGCCGCGGGCGCGACCGCATGCGGCACGCCGGCCACGTTCGGCACGCCGGCGACGTGCGGCACCCCGGCTCCGCGCTCGGCGAGCCAGGACGGCGTCGCGACGAAGGGCGTGGTCATGACGCCGAGCGTAGGAACGCCCGGCGGGCCGACGGTGACGCCGTGTGACCGAGGGAGAACCGAATCCTCCCCCACGCCGTTGTGGAGGAGGACTGGTCTGCACGAGAATCGTCGCTGGCGCGAGGATCCCGCAGCAACGACCCCGTTAACGAAGGGGGCGGCACCTATTGGGGGAACAGGTGCCGCCTCGGCAGCGCACGGATTGGGGGGAATCACATTGCGCTGCAGGCTCCGAAACGAAGTCCGGGCGGGAATCAGCATACGGCCTCCAGAAGTATGCGCAAGTACTTTTTGTCCTCATTTGTGCGGACACACAGACTTCTCTGCGGAAAGACACAGATGCAGGCAGAGAGCGCTCTCCGAAGTGAGGGCCGGATTCCGTTTCGGGACCGCCCGAGAGACCGGTCCGGAACGCAAGGTAAGGTGCTCGTGGGCAGGCGAAACCCACCGATCCACATTCGCGAAGGAGCGACGGAGCACATGACCGTTCAGATCGACCATGCCCTCGAGGAGATCCGGCGATTCCGCCCGAGCCCCGAGTTCGCCGCCCAGGCCGTCGCCGACGAAGGCCTCTACGACGCCGCAGCGGCCGACCGGCTCGGGTTCTGGGCCGACCAGGCCCGCAGCCTCCTCCAGTGGGAGAAGCCCTTCACCCGCACGCTCGACTGGACCAACCCGCCGTTCGCGAAGTGGTTCGACGACGGCGAGCTGAACGTCGCGGTGAACTGCCTCGACCGGCATGTGGCCGCCGGCCTCGGCGACCGGGTCGCCATCCATTGGGAGGGCGAGCCCGGCGACAGCCGCACCATCACCTACGCGCAGCTCACCGAGGAGGTCAAGCGCGCCGCGAACACGCTGACCGACCTCGGCGTCAGCCAGGGCGACCGCGTCGCCATCTACCTGCCGATGATCCCCGAAGCCGTGGTCTCGATGCTCGCGGTCGCGCGCATCGGCGCCATCCACTCGGTCGTGTTCGGCGGGTTCAGCGCCGACAGCCTCTCCTCCCGCATCGACGACGCCGAGGCATCCCTCGTCATCACCGCCGACGGCGGCTGGCGCAAGGGGAAGGTGTTCCCGCTGAAGCCCGTCGTCGACGAGGCCCTCGCGAAGTCGGCCGGCACCGTGCGCAACGTCCTCGTCGTGAAGCGCGGCGAGAACGAGGTCGAGTGGACCGACGGTCGCGACCTCTGGTGGCACGACACGGTGGCGCAGGCCTCCCCCGAGCACGAGGCGCAGGCCTTCGAGGCCGAGAACCCGCTGTTCATCCTCTACACCTCCGGCACCACCGGGAAGCCGAAGGGCATCCTGCACACCTCGGGTGGCTACCTCACCCAGGCGGCGTTCACCCACCGCAACGTGTTCGACCTCCACCCCGAGCGCGACGTCTACTGGTGCACCGCCGACGTCGGCTGGATCACCGGCCACTCGTACGTCGTCTACGGTCCGCTCGCGAACGGCGCCACCCAGGTGCTGTACGAGGGCACGCCCGACACGCCGCACCCGGGCCGCTGGTGGGAGATCGTCGAGAAGTACCGCGTCTCGATCCTCTACACCGCGCCGACCGCCATCCGCTCGTTCATGAAGCTCGGCCGCTCGATCGTGCACGACTTCAACCTGCGCTCGCTGCGCGTGCTCGGCTCGGTCGGCGAGCCGATCAACCCCGAGGCGTGGATCTGGTACCGGCACGTCATCGGCGGCGGCTCGATCCCGGTCGTCGACACGTGGTGGCAGACCGAGACCGGCGGCATCATGATCTCGGCGCTCCCCGGCGTCACCGACCTGAAGCCGGGCAGCGCGCAGGTGCCGATCCCGGGCATCTCGGTCGACATCCTCAGCGACGACGGCGAGCGCGTCGAGGGCGAGGGCGGCGGCCTGCTCGTCATCACCGAGCCGTGGCCCGCGATGCTGCGCGGCATCTGGGGCGACCCGGAGCGGTTCAAGGAGACGTACTGGGAGAAGTTCGGCACAGAGCCGGAGAACAGCATGTACTTCGCCGGCGACGGCGCCCGCCGCGACGAGGACGGCGACATCTGGCTGCTCGGCCGCGTCGACGACGTGATGAACGTCTCGGGGCACCGCCTGTCGACCGCCGAGATCGAGTCGTCGCTGGTCGCGCACCCGTGGACGGCCGAGGCGGCGGTGGTCGGGGCATCCGACGAGACCACCGGCCAGGCCGTCGTCGCCTTCGTGATCCTGAAGGCGAGCCAGGTCTCGCACGTCGAGGACCCGGCGGAGGCCGCCGACGAGCTGCGCCGCCACGTCGCGACGCAGATCGGCGCGATCGCCCGCCCGCGACAGGTGTTCATCGTCAACGAGCTGCCGAAGACGCGCTCGGGCAAGATCATGCGGCGCCTGCTGCGCGACCTCGCCGAGGGCCGCCAGGTCGGCGACACGACGACGCTCGCCGACACGTCGATCATGGACGTGATCAGCGCGCAGGTCCGCTAGGCCGGCACGCGCCTGCGGCGCACACCGGCACGGACGACGGATGCCTCGGCGGGAACTCCCGCCGAGGCATCCGTGTCGTCCGGGGCGCCGGTTCGCTACGCGAACTCGACGATGAGCTCGACCTCGACGGGCGAGTCGAGCGGCAGCACCGCGACGCCGACGGCGGAGCGGGCGTGGACGCCCGCGTCGCCGAAGACCTCGCCGAGGAACTCCGACGCGCCGTTGATCACGCCGGGCTGGCCGGTGAACGCGGGGTCGGATGCCACGAAGCCGACGACCTTCACGACGCGCGTGATGCGGTCGAGCGAGCCGATCTCGGCGCGGATCGCGGCGAGCGCGTTGAGCGCGGCGGTGCGGGCGTAGCCCTTGGCGGCGTCGGCGGAGACGAGCCCCTCGCCGTCGCCGACCTTGCCCGTCTCGGGCAGCGCGCCGGCGACGAAGGGCAGCTGGCCGCTCGTGTAGACGTAGCCGCCGCTCGTGACCGCGGGCACGTAGGCGGCGACGGGCGGCGCCACCGCGGGCACCTCGACGCCGAGTTCGGCGAGCCGGGCCTCGGCGCCCATCAGGCGTCGCCCTCGAACTGCTTCGCCGCCTGCGCGGCGGCGGCCTGCCCGGCGGACGCCGCGGCCGACGACTCGCCGCCGACGGGGCGCTTGAGGTAGGCGACGAGCCCGCCCTCCGGGCCCTGGACGACCTGCACCAGCTCCCAGCCCTCGCGACCCCAGTTGTTCAGGATCGCGGCGGTGTTGTGGATCAGGAGGGGGGTGGTGATGTACTCCCAGGCGGGCATGGGCTCCTCGTTCCTGCGTCGATGGAATATCGGGATGAATCGGGCCGGAGATGCCCCGTTGTGCCCCGGAATTCCGGGCGACGGGCCCATGGCGGGATTACCCAGCCTTCTCCGTTAGGCTCCACTATATGTCTGCCCAGAATCGATCGATGAGCAGCGCTGCGTCCGCTGCGCTCGGCCTCCTCGGCATGAGCGCGCTCGCCGGCCTGCTCGTCACCGCCGCGGTCACCCCCGCGATCGCAGTGACCGGCATGGCCGCCAACAGCGGCATTTCGCTCTTCGAGGGTATCCCGGGGTACCTGGACGTCGGCGAGCTTTCCGAGAAGACCGACATCTACGCGACGCGCTCCGACGGCTCGACCGTCCTGCTCGCCTCGTTCTTCGACGAGAACCGCGAGGAGGTCGGCTGGGACCAGATCAACCAGTTCGTGAAGGATGCCGCGGTCGCCGGTGAGGACCCCCGGTTCTACGAGCACAACGGCGTCGACCTGCAGGGCACGACGCGCGCCGTGCTGAACGAGTTCGTCATCGGCGGCGACACCCAGGGTGGCTCTTCGATCACCCAGCAGTACGTGAAGAACGTGCTCATCAACAACGGCGTGCGCGAGGCGACCACGCAGGAGGAGAAGGACGCGGCCTACGAGGCGGCGACCGAGTCCTCCGGCAACGCGGGCATCACGCGCAAGCTCAAGGAGATGAAGTACGCGATCGCCCTCGAGAAGAAGTACTCGAAGGACGACATCCTCCGCGGCTACCTGAACATCGCGAGCTTCGGCGGCCGCGTCTACGGCATCGAGTCGGCGGCCCAGTACTACTACGGCGGCAAGCACGCCGCAGACCTCACGCTCCCCGAGGCCGCGAGCCTCATCGCGATCGTCAACCACCCGGAGAAGTTCCGGCTCGACCAGCCCGACTCCGAGACGAACGGCGTCAACACGGTCGACGACGCCGGCAACGTCGTGCCGTACAAGGCGAACAAGGAGCGGCGCGACTACATCCTCGGCGAGATGCTGAAGACGAAGAAGATCACGCAGGAGGACTACGACGCCGCAGTCGCGACGCCGATCACCCCCGCCATCACCGAGCCGAGTACCGGCTGCCAGACGGCTCAGAACGCCTCGTACTTCTGCGACTACGTGAAGAACGTGATCCTGAACGAGTTCGACGACCCGGCCACACCCGACGTGAACGAGGGCCGCCAGCGCCTGGCGAGCGGCGGCCTGCAGATCTTCACGACCCTCGACGTCGACCTCCAGGACCGTGCGCAGGGCACGATCATCGAGAACGTCCCCTACACCGACGATCGGTTCGATGTCGGTGCAGCCGCGGTGACCGTGCAGCCGGGCACCGGGCGCATCCTCGCGATGGCCCAGAACAAGACGTATTCGCAGGATCCCGACGTGCTGAATGCAGATCCCACCACCGACGCGATCAACTTCAGCACCGACTTCGCCTACGGCGGATCGAGCGGCTTCCAGCCGGGTTCGACGTTCAAGGTGTTCACGCTCGGCGAGTGGCTGAACGAGGGGCACTCGCTCCGCGAGACCTTCAACGGCGCCCGCCGCACGTTCACGTCCTTCCCCGGCCTGTGCGACGGCTCGACCTGGAAGGGCAGCTTCAACCCCCTGAACGACGACGCGACGACTGCGAACAACGCCGTCGATGCGACCAAGTATTCGGTGAACTCGTCGTTCATGGCGATGGCCCAGCAGTTGCAGCTCTGCGGCGTCAAGAACACCGCGCAGGCCTTCGGCGTAAAGCGCGCGGACGGGCTCGAACTCGGACAGCGCTACGCCTGGAATGACGACGGCACGCCGACGCTCAACCCGGACGGCTCGCAGGCACTGGACCCGTCCGCGACGTTCCAGCCCTCCGCGGTGCTCGGCACCGAGGAGGTCTCCCCGCTCACGATGGCGACCGCCTTCGCCGGCATCGCGAACAACGGTCTCGCGTGCACACCTGTGGCCATCGACCGCATCGTCGACTCGCAGGGGAACGAGATCACCCCACCGCAGACGACGTGCACGCAGGCGGTGACTCCTGAGGTCGCGCACGCCATGGAGTACGCCATGATGCAGACCTTCAACGGCGGTACCGCGTCGGCGTCGAACACGGGTTCCGGCGTCGAGCACATCGGCAAGACCGGTACGACCGACAACGCGTTCGACACGTGGATGGTAGGCGCCAGCACCAAGGCCGCCACCGCCGTGTGGGTCGGCAACCTCACGGGTGGCGATGCTCGTCAGAACCTGCGAAAGGTGTCGTTCGACAGTGGCGCGGCGGCGACGGCCCGACACCGCATGTGGCGGGCGCTCATGATGCTCGCGGACGAGAAGTACGGCGGCGACGACTTCCCGGCTCCCGACGAGTCCGCGTTCAAGCAGGTCCTCGTCGACGTGCCGCAGGTCTCCGGGCTCTCGCTCGAGGCCGCGAAGCAGGCCATCGAGGCCGCGGGCTTCGTATTCGAGGACGGCGGGCAGCAGGACTCGAGCCTGCCGGCCGGCCAGGTCTCCGGCACCGACCCATCCGGTCAGGCGGGCAAGGGCTCCACGATCCGGGTGTTCACGAGCAACGGCCAGGGCGTGACCGTGCCGGACCTCACCGGCCTCACGCAGCAGGAGGCCAAGCAGGCGCTCGACCAGGTCGGGCTGAAGCTCGGCGGCAACGGCGGTAACCTTCCCGGCGCGGTGGTCGTCAGCCAGAGCGCCGGCGCCGGATCAGGCGCGAAGCGCGGGGATACGATCACCGTGCAGTACGGAACCCCCGACGCCGGCGGCACGGGCGGAACCGGCGGTAACGGCGGCAACGGCGGCACCGGCGGGTGAGCCGGATGACTCGCTCCCCCGCGGCGCGGATCGCCTGGGCGATCGGCGCCGCGGGGCTTGCCGCGTTCGCCTGGGGATCGCTCGTGGAGCGCACCCGGTGGACGCTCCGTCGCGTCGAGGTGCCGGTGCTCCCGGCGGGCTCGCAGCCCATCAAGGTGCTGCACCTCTCCGACCTGCACATGGCGCCGTGGCAGCGGAGCAAGCAGGCGTGGGTGCGCTCGCTCGCCGGCCTCGAGCCCGACCTCATCGTCGACACAGGTGACAACCTGGGGCACGAGCGGGGCCTGGAGGGCATCCGGGCGGCGTTCGACGTCTTCGCCGGCGTGCCCGGCGTGTTCGTGAACGGCTCGAACGACTACCACGGACCCGTGCTCAAGAACCCGCTGAAGTACTTCGGCGGCCCGTCGAAGCACCGCCCGCGGGCGAAGCAGCTCGACATCGGCGCGCTGCACGCGTACTTCGACTCGCTCGGCTGGATCGACCTCGACAACGCCGCTGCGGCGATCGAGGTCAACGGCACCCGGCTCGAGCTGTTCGGCGTCGACGACCCGCACAAGAACTACGACCGCCTCGACCTCATCACGGCGGCGATCGACGAGCTCCGTGCGGAGGATCCGCTCGGCGACGAGACGTGGCCCGACGGGCCGGGTACGGATGCCTCGCGCCCGACCCTCACCGTCGGGGTCGCGCACGCGCCCTACCAGCGGGTGCTGAACTCGTTCGTGAACCACGGCGCCCAGGTGATCTTCGCCGGGCACACGCACGGCGGCCAGGTCTGCGTGCCGGGCTTCGGCGCGCTGGTCACGAACTGCGACATCCCGCGCTCGCAGGTGAAGGGGCTCAGCGTGTGGCGTCACGGCCTGCGGTCGGCGTTCCTGAACGTCTCCGCGGGCCTCGGCACGTCGATCACCGCCCCCGTGCGCTTCGCGTGCCCGCCGGAGGCGACGCTGCTCACCCTCGTCGCGGCGGAGTGACGGCGGTGTGCCGGGCCGGCTCGGCGAGCGGGCGCGTGGCGGTCGTGCACGTGGTCAGCGGGCCGGGATTTATCGGCTATCCTTGTTGAGGCCGCAAGGCACCGGGGTGTGGCGCAGCTTGGTAGCGCGCTTCGTTCGGGACGAAGAGGTCGCAGGTTCAAATCCTGTCACCCCGACCACACGATGAAAGGCTCCCTCCGATCGGAGGGAGCCTTTCGTCGTCTCCGGGCGCCACGCCGGTATCCGCGGGCGCCCCGGGCGCCACGCCGGAGCCGGCGGGCGCTCCGGAAGCGTCAGCGCGCGTCTGGTCGGTCGGCTGAGGCGAGGACCGACTCGCCGTGTTCACGGCGGTCGGCGTCGTGGATGGCCGCGCCGAGCACGCGGGCGATGAGGATCGCACCGACGGCCCAGACGGACAGCACCGCGAGCGTGAGGATCAGTTCGGACATGCACTCTCCTTCGAGTCCATGGGATGCAGGGTTGGGAAAGTATGACATACCCCCGAACGGGGGTGAAGTCCTCATTTCCGGGTACCGTACCGCCCCGCCCCGGCGGCCGCGCGCACGACCCGCCGTCGAGGTCCGACCTGTGGCGCTCCCGCCACCGCGGCGTCAGGGACGTCCGGCGGGCGTCAGGGACGTCCGGCGTCAGGGACGGCCGAGCGACCGCACCTCCCACCCGGCTGCGCGCCAGGCCGCCGGATCGAGCACGTTGCGTCCGTCGAGGATGCGGCGCACGCCGACGCGCCGCCCCGCCTCGACCGGGTCGAGCGCCCGGTACTCGCGCCACTCGGTCGCGAGCACCACGAGGTCGGCGTCGCGCAACGCGTCCTCCGTGGAGGTCGTGTAGGCGAGCTGCGGATGCCTCGCCCGGGCGTTCCCGACGGCCTCGGGGTCCGTGGCGAGCACGTCGGCGCCGAGCCCGCGCAGCTGCACCGCCACGTCGAGCGCCGGCGAGTCTCGGACGTCGTCGGACTCGGGCTTGAACGACAGCCCGAGCACCGCGATCCGCCGCTCGTGCACCGAACCGCCGAGGAGTTCGACCGCGAGGTCGACGACGCGCTGTCGCTGCCGCAGGTTGATGGCGTCGACCTCCCGGAGGAACGCGACGGCCTCGCCCCGGCCGAGCTCCTCGGCCCGCGCGGTGAAGGCGCGGATGTCCTTGGGGAGGCATCCACCGCCGAAGCCGATGCCGGCGTTCAGGAAGCGGCGTCCGATGCGCGCGTCATGGCCGATCGCGTCGGCGAGGGCGGTCACGTCGGCGCCGGCGGCGTCGGCGATCTCCGACATCGCGTTGATGAAGCTGATCTTCGTCGCGAGGAACGCGTTCGCCGACACCTTCACGAGCTCGGCGGTCGCGTAGTCGGTGACGATGCGCGGGGTGCCGGCCTCGATCGCGGCCCGGTACACCTGGTCGAGCACGTGCTGGGCCCGGTCGTCACCGACGCCGTAGACGAGCCGGTCGGGCTCGAGCGTGTCCTTCACGGCGTAGCCCTCGCGGAGGAACTCGGGGTTCCACGCGAGCGCGGCGTGCGGGGCCGCCTCCGCGAGCCGGGCCGCGAGGCGCGCGGCAGTGCCGACGGGCACGGTGCTCTTGCCGACGACGAGGGCGCCGTCGGCGAGGTGCGGCAGCAGCGCCTCGAACGCGGCGTCGACGTGGGTGAGGTCGGCGGCGTTCGAGCCGGGGGCCTGCGGCGTCCCGACGGCGATGAAGTGCACCTCGGCGTCGGCGGCGTCGGCGATGTCGGTGCTGAAGCGCAGCCGCCCGGTGGCGGTGGAACTCGCCAGGATCTCGGGCAGGCCGGGCTCGAAGAACGGCGGCCGCGCGGCCGCCAGCTGCGCGATCTTCCGCTCGTCGACGTCGATGCCGACGACGGTGTGGCCGAGCGCGGCCATCGCGGATGCGTGGACGGCACCGAGGTAGCCGCAGCCGATGACGGAGATGCGCATGGGGTCCTCCGATCGAGGTGATGGGTGCCTCCATCATTCCAGCGGATGCCCCGGCGGAGGCCGTGCGAGCATGGACGGGTGAGTCATCCGCGTCCGGTGCACGTCGCCCGCCTCCTGCTGGCGCCGTACCTCGTCGCGCTGGGGCTGATCGTCTTCCTGCCCGCCCGCGAGGCGGGCCGGGTGACGGGGCTCGTGGGCGTGCTCGCCGACCTGGTCGCCGGGTTCGGCGTGCCGCGGGAGCCGGCGGCCGTGGTGCTCGAGTTCGTGGCGAACATCGCCCTGTTCGTGCCGTTCGGCATGCTGGCGGCGCTGGCCTGGCCGGGGGTGTCGGCGTGGGTGCCGATCGTAGCGGGCGCGGCGGTCTCGACGACGATCGAGCTGGTCCAGCTCGGCATCCCGTCGCGGGTGAGCACCGTGTCGGACGTGGTGGCGAACACCGCGGGCACCGCGCTCGGGGTCATGCTGGTGGCGTGGTGGGCGCTCAGGCGCCCGCCCCGTCGCCCCGATCGCCCGGCGGGAGCGGAACCCGCGCGGGCACGGCGCGCAGGCTCGCCCAGCGCATGATCGTCTCGAGCGGCCCGCGGCCGAGGTAGCGCCGCCAGGTCCAGGCGAACGCCATCGAACCGAGGACGAGTCCGATCGCGAGGGCCCACGAGTCGTCGGTGAGCAGGCCGTCCTCGACGCGGATCGAGGCCGCGAGCACGACCAGGTGCACGGTGTAGATCGTGAAGGGCATCGCCCCCATCGCCGTCACGGGCGAGGCCACCGCGCTCGCGATGCGGCGCACCGCCGGGGCGGCGAGCGCCGTCAGCGCGACGGCGGTCGCGACGACGAGGCATCCGACGCCCACGTTGGCGAGGGCGTGCAGCGACTCCCCCAGCGCCGACAGCCGGATGCCGCTGTCGTGCGCCGCCTGGTCGGTCAGCTGCCGGGCGCCGAGGTCGATGAGGAGCTTCGCCGGACCGAGCAGCAGCGCGGCGGCGGCGCCGCCGACGATCGCGGTCGTGGCCACCACGCGCGGCCGGTCGGCGCCGTAGCGCGCGAGCGCGAGTCCGATGAGCATGACCGGCACCCACTCGATGACGGGGTAGGCGCCGGAGAACGCCCAGTCGACGGGCAGCTTCCACCCGGCGGCGCGCACGTCGGCGACCCACTGCGTGGAGGCGACGACCACCGCGATGCCGGGTGCGACCGCGAGCAGCGGCACGCCGATCCAGAGCAGCACCCGCCGCGGGAGGAACAGCAGCGGCAGGAGCAGGAGGAACGCGATGCCGTACACGTCGAGGATGACGAACACGAGCGGTCGCAGGTAGGCGGTGATCAGCAGGCCGAGGGCGATGAGGATGCCGGCCCGGATGGCGACCTGCAACCGGAGCCGGGCGCGGTCCGGGCCGCCGGCGAAGCCGGGCGCGGCGGGGATGGGCCGGGTGCCGCCGCTGATGAAGCCGAGCGCGAGCCCGGCGGTGAGGGCGAACAGGAGCCGCGGGCGCTCGTCGGCGAACGAGAGGAGGAGTGCGCCGACGGGTTCGCCGGCGGCCGGCGCGACGTGGGCGAGGAACATGCCGATGAGCGCGAGGCCGCGGGCGAGGTCGACGCCTTCGATGCGGCGGCCGGGCTCGCCGCCATCGGGAAGGAGGCGGTCGCCCGCGCTCAGCGGACGACCACGGTCGGCGCCTCGAGGTGCGCGAGCACCCCGTGGCTGACGGAGCCGAGCAGGAACCGGGCGAGCGCCCCGCGGCCGTGGCTGCCGACGACGAGGAGCTTGGCCTCGGTGGCCTCGTCGACGAGGGCGGCGACGGGGTCGCCGGCGATCACGCGGCGCACGACGTCGACCTCGGGGTGCTCGCGCAGCACGCCGGAGAGGGCCTCGTCGAGCACCTCCTCGGCGGCGTTGCCGAGCTCGTCGGTGCCGATCATGGCGACGCCGTACCCGTACTCGCCGCCGACCATGACGGCGATGTCCCAGGCGTGCACGGCGATGAGCGGTTCACCCGATCGCGAGGCCTCGGCGACGGCGAACGCGAGCGCCCTCGCGCCCTCGGGCGACCCGTCGATGCCGACGGCGACGCCGCGACGGGCGCTGACGTCGACGTCGGGGATGACGGCGACGGGCGCGTGGCTCGCCGCGGCGATGCGGAGGCTGTGCACGCCCCGCCGGCTCGGTCGGCGCCCGCCGTGCCAGTCGCTGCCGACGACGAGCAGGTCGGCCTGGTGGCTCAGGCGTTCGAAGACCTCGACGGGCTGGCCCTGCTGGAGGTCGACGACGATCTCGAGGCCCGGCGCGAGGCGCTCGGCGAGCTGCTGCGCAGCGGCGAGGGATTCCTCCGCCTTGGTGTGCACGGCGAGGAGGAGCTCCGCGTCGCCCGTCGCCTCGATGGCCGTGTCGACGACGTGCACGAGCCGCAGGCGGAAGCCGCGCGCCGCAGCCCGTTCGGCGGCCCACTCGACCGACCGCCGGCCGGCCTCACCGGCGGTGCTGACTCCGACCGTGATCTCCGACATCGCGCCCCCTCGTCGTCTCCCTTCATCTTGTCGATCGGAGGCGGGTTTCGGAAGGCGGCGCACGGTGGGTCGTCGCCGGTCCCGGCGCCGAGGCTCCGGTTCAGGGCTAGCCCGGATTGCGACTGAGGATTCCTCACGGATACGCTGCGGCCAGAGGCGGCTCAACGGCGAGGAGCAGCGCGATGATCCCGATAGCGGCAGTCCACCGATCGGAACACCGGGTCGAACGGCACGACGTCGATGCGATCCTGCATGACGCACGCGCCTGGGTGCACGACAAGCGGCATCAGGCGATCGCCATCCTCATGGGTGGCTTCCTGGCGCTGGCCGCGATCATCGCCCATGCGGAGATCGACCGGCTCATCGCCGGCAGCCTCAGCTCCGGGCGGAGCCAGACGCTCACCGCGCTCATCGGGCCGCTCGCGTTCACCGAGAAGGACGACGCGTACGCGATCTGGTCGACGTCGAACTCGAGCACCCTGATCGGATGGTTCATCCTCTGCGCCGTGGCGGTCGACGCGGTGCTGATCGCCGTGTACGCCTCGGCGTTGCTGTTCGGCATCATCCGCGCGAATCGCACGGACCCACGACCTTCGCGGGTGATCTGGTTCATCGTCCTCATCGCCGCAGAGGCGTTCGAGGGTGCACTCCTCGTCCTGATGGCCCTCTCGTTGATCACCGGCGAGCGCTCGCTGATCGGCGCGACCGAGGCGACCGCCACGCTGCTCGCGATCGTCTCGACCACGAAGGTGGTCGCCCTGGTGATCGTCGTCGTCGGCCTGCTCCGCCGATTCGGTCGGCGGCTCTGGAAGACCGCCCGCCGTCTCGCGAAGGGGCTGTGGCTGCACCGGCTGTCGACCGTCCTCGTGCTCATCCTCTTCGCGCTGTCCTGCGTGCCGCTGGACAGCGTCTTCGATCAGCTTCCCGACATCCAGCGCCAGTGGGTGGTGCTCGACCACGTCACGGCGCGGCACCTCGTGGCCGGCGTCGTCGTGACGGCGATCGCCTACGAAGCCGCCCTGCTCTTCGGCCGGACCCGCACCCGCGTCATCGCGGACCGCCTGCAGGAGCTCAGGCGCAAGTCGACGCACGACACCGCGGAGACCGTGCCCTGGTACCCGCGCATCGGCAGCAGGACCATCCCGCGGAGCCGGGGGAACGAGCCCGATGCGAAGCTGTACCTCGCCCCGATCGACTGGTGGTGGTCGGCGCCGGTGGTGATCTTCACGCTGATGTGGCTCGTCACGGGAGCGACCACCGGCGAATGGGGCGTGCAGCTGCCGACGTGGCTCGTCTTCGTCCTGCTGCCCCTCGCCGTGGTGCTGTTCTCCACGCGGCCCGCCACTCTGACACCGCAAGCGGCCGGGAAGTCGGCCGACGGCGATCACCCGAAGGATGTCATCGAGGACGTCAAGTACGGATGGTTCACCGGCGACGTCGTCGCCGCGCTCATCCCGTCGGTCGTCGGGCTCGGGCTCGTGCGCTCGCTCACCGGCCCGGTGGTCGTGCAGTTCGTCACCCAGCGTTCGGCCGGGTACTCGCCGACGACGGATGCGTCGTTTCGCGCCTGGGTCGAACTGTCGGGCTGGGCGGTCGCGCCGGTGCTCCTGCTGACCGGCATCGGGATCGCGGTCCTGGCGCCGCTCCTGCTCTGGCGCCCGACCGCCCGGCGAGCGAGCCGGGCGTGGCGGAGCGTGTTCGATCCGACGCGTCGGTACGGCATCGCCTCGCGCATGCGCCGTCACCTGTGGCGACTCGGCGCCGCCTTCGCCGCGGGGATCGCGGTCCTCGCGTGGGTCATGGTCATGCCGCTCCAGGCCGCGGGATGGTTCGGGCCGCCGGCGCTCGCGGTGCTCGTGCTCACCGCATGGGGAGCGGTGCTGGGTGCCTTCACGGTCTCGCTGCAGGAGTTCCCGCCCGCGCCGGTGTTCATCCGCCTTCGGCTCCGTGCGACCCCGGTGCTGACGATGGCCATGGTCATCCCGCTCATCGCGGGCATCTGGTTCGCGGCGATCGGGCGAGACGACGCGTTCCTCCACGCGCCGCGGACGATCGAGCGCGATGTCCTCACCAGCGACTCGTCCCCGTTCCTCACCGCGGATGCCTACCTCGCCACCCGCATCGCGCAGATCGCCAACCGCGGATGCACGGTCGAGGCGGCCGGCCGGGAGTTCCGGCCGCTCTTCGTCGTCGCCGCCGAAGGCGGCGGGATCCGCGCCGCGTACTGGACGGCCAGCGCGTTCGAGTTGCTGCGCCGGGAGGGCGGATGCCTCGCCGACAGCGTGCTCCTCTCCAGCGGTGTTTCCGGGGGTTCGGTGGGCCTCGCCATCGTGGCGGCGAACGAGCAGGCGCGGAACTTCGCCCGTGAGCAGGGTGAGACCGCGTCCGCGCCCGGACCGCTCGCCGACATGCTCCGGCACTTCGCCAGCGCCGAGGCCGTCGGAGCCGCGATGGCCGGCCTCCTCGTCCGCGACCAGCTCTCGGAGATCTCGGGCCTGAGGTTGCCTTCGCTGCTCGACGGGGAACCGCGCTGGCGGGACGGCGGCCTGAACGGCTGGGACCGCGCGGCCCTGATCGAGCACGCCTGGGTCAACGACGTGCCCGCGCTCGGGCTCTCGCCCGACTGGGCCGGCAGCTCCGACATCGGCATTCCGGTCTTCAACTCGACGGACGCCCGGACGAAGTGCAAGGTCGTGATCACGCCCCTGCCGGTGCAGAAGCCGCGCGTGTCGACGGCGCCGAGCTCGGCCTGGGACTGCACCGGTCCCCGCGGCGCACCCGTGACCCTGCCGGTGCCGAAGCAGTGCTTCGAGGACCTCGACTGGGCCTCGGTAGCCATGCTCTCGGCGAGGTTCCCGCTCATCACGCCGGCGGCCCGGTTCTCCAGCGATCAGTGCGGCGCCGAGGACCTCCAGCTCATCGACGGCGGCTACGCGGAGCCGACCGGCCTGGGGACGGTGGCCGATTTCGCGCCCCTGATCGTCTCGAAGGTCGGGGCTGCGAACGCGGCCCGAGCCGATGAGCCGCCGCTCGTGCCCGTGCTGCTGTACCTGAAGAACTCCGCAGGCTACGACCTCCGGAGCGACATCGCGCAGGTGGCGGCGGAGCCGCTGGTCCCGTTCGTCGGCTTCGCCGCCTCGGGTCTCCAACAGGACGAGTCGGCGCTCACGCAGCGGATCTCGGCGATCTTCCGCACGACCAGGGGCGGTGCGCTCGGGCGCCACTCGATGGACCTGATCGAGGACGGCGTGCCCGGGCTCGCGGTCACCATCGCCCCGTCGACGACGCCCGCCGTGGTGCCGCCGCTCGGTTGGGCCCTGTCGCCGAGCAGCATGCAGGGTCTCGATGCGGCGCTGGCGGCGAACTTCGCCACCGCCGACGGCCAGACGCCCTCGCCGGTGCTGCAACTGCTCCAGTCGCGAGCACGATGGGGCGTCGGCGACGGCCTGTCGGCCGGAGCGCAGGCCCGCTTCGGCGTCGGCTGACTCCGGTCGGCCGGCCCGGACGCGTTCAGGGTTGGCCCCGATTGTCTTCGAGGCATCCTCAGGAATACGCTCGCGCCATCGGCTGTCACCGACTGGCCGCAGCGCGGGGGAGGCGCGATCGTGGACGATCGTGCGAGACGGAACACGCAGGTGCTCGAACTCCGGGTCCACGGCATCGCGAACGCGCCGCCCGCGGTGATGCTCGAGGTCGACCCGACCGACGTGCGGCGTCGGATCGGCGACGACCTCGGCTCGTTCTGGGTCCGCAAGAACGAGGAGCCCGACCCGAAGACCGGGATCGCGTCGACGGAGGCGTACTCCTGGGGTGCGCTCGCCCGCACCGGCGGCACCGCGCTCGCGCTCATCGGCCGTGCCTTCGTGCACATCGGCTGGCTCTTCATCCTGCCGTTCGGCATCTGCAACCTCGCGTACTGGACGCGGGACATCCCTGGCCAGAAGCAGGACTCCGAGGGATGGCGCGGCGGCGACGGTGCAGCGCTGCTCCGCCTGTTCGCGCTCGTGCTGACGTTGATCTACGCGGCGGCGTTCATGACCGTCGCGGTTGACCTGGTCGGCGTGCAGTGCTTCGACGGGAAGACCGTCTGCGCGGTCCTGCCATCCTGGCTCGACGGCCTCAACGGCCTGGACCGCGACGGCCGCGCCGCGCTGCTCAGCCTGGTGCCCGTCGCGGCCATGCTGCTCATCTACCTGATCGCCAGGAGCGGGAGGGTGCACTGGGAGCCGAACCTGAACGCGTTCGCCGAACGGTTCCTCGGCACGCCGACCGAGGAATCGGTCGCACCGCGCCAGCCGGAGAAGCCGGTCACCCGCCCCCTGCTCGCGACCCGCGGATTCTGGACGCGCGCTCGCGCGGGCGCCACGAGCGAGCGACTCCACTTCGCGGGCACGATCGCGTTGGTCGTGTTCCTCCTCTGCTGGGACGGCGTGTTCCAGCCGTTGGGCGGATCGTGCGCCGATCCGGATCGCTTCGTCTCCCTGGGATGCCTCGGTGATGCGATCGCCGCGGGCGGGAGCATCGCCTCGACGTTCTGGATCGGGGTGGCGGCGATGCTGATCCTCGCTGGCGTGGTCATCGGCATCATCTCGGCGTCGGCGTCGCGGTCGGTCAACGGCGACATCGCCAAGCGGGCCATCGCGGCAGTCCTGCTCGCCCTCGCGTGCGCGGCGTACGTCGCCTACCTCGTCATCGCGCTCTGGCCCGCAGGTCCGGCCGCCTCGGCTGAGGCGAGCACGGTCACGGGCGGACCGTTCCTCGGGCTCATCGTGACGCCGACCACCCTCCTCACGGTCGCCCTCGGCCTGGCGTTCATCGGCGGCGCGTGGGGTACCCACGCGAGCCGGGTGCTCTCGGTCACGCTGGTGTCGCTCGCGGGCCTCGCCTTCGCCGTGACGGGGTGGGCGCCGGACTTCGGGTGGGCGCTCACGCTCGGAGGCATCCTGTTGCTGCTCATCCATTTCGGCTCGCTGGTCGGGGCGGATGTCTCGCGCCGACGCCATCCGAAGGCCCAGCACCGCACCTTCCGCGGCGAGGAGCAGCCTCCTCCGCGCCTCTTCGCCGGCGACCTCAGCGTCGTCGGCTGGCGCGGCTTCGGCGCGATGGTCGGCATGCTCGCGGCCCTGCTGGTCGCCATGATCATCTCCAGCCTGCTGGTGCTCGGGGTCATGGGCTGGCTCGGCCCGGCACCGTCGGGTGCGGTGGCGGGCGGCCGTCGCACGCCCGCGACCGAGCTGCTGGGGCCGCTCGTCCCACCGGTCGCCTACGGCCGGTTCGCGGTGGTGCTCACGGTCATCGTCATCGTGATGGGGCTGCTCATCGCCATCGTGCTGCTGCCGAAGCTCGCGGTGATGCCGAAGTTCACGGTGCCGGTGCTCGATCCGCCCGAGGTCCCCGGCACCGACACGCCCTATGGCGGCGTCGTCACCCCGAGCGCCGGGTACGCGGAGCGCGAGGGGTCGGAGCAGCCCGGGCCGGTGCGGCGCATCCTCACGGTCCGGCGACGGTCGCAGTTGCTGCATCGCGGCGAGATCCTGCTGACCTGGCTGGCGTCGCTGTCGGCGCTGGGATTCCTGGTGTTCGCCTCACCGTGGGGCTACGAGGCCATCGCCGGGTGGATCCCCGACGAGATCCGCCACGGTATCCGCGAGGCGAGCATCGCCGTCCTCGTCACGGTGTCCCTCGCAGCGGTCGCCGCGGTCGTGGCGCATGCCTCGACCACGACGGAGCGACCGTTGGCGCTGTTCTGGGACATCATGTGCTTCTTCCCCCGCGCGGGACATCCGTTCGGGCCGCCCTGCTACTCGGAGCGAACCGTACCCGAGCTCAGCGGCCGAATCCGGGCCTGGCTGACGGATGACGCCGACGGGAACGGCGCCGTCCGTGACGATCGGGCGGTGGTGATCGCCGCGTGGTCGATGGGCGGGCCCGTCGCCGTCTCGGCGATCTTCGCCCTGACCGACAACGTGGCGCGCGAGCACACCGACACGATGCGCTCGATCGCGCTCCTCACCTACGGCACGCAGCTGCGGGCGTTCTTCAGCCGCTTCTTCCCGAGCGTCCTCGGGCCCGACGACCTCGGCATCGAGGGGGTGCTCGGGCCGTCGCTGTTCCTCCGCGATCCGTGGAAGCGGCAGGTGAAGCGAGAGTGGCCCGACGTGTTCGAGGGGGCCGGGTCGGACTCGAGCAGTCGAGGCACCACCGGTCGCACGACCGCCGCCACCGGCGTGCCCGCCTCGTCCGCCGACGGGAAGACCGCGACCGCCGAGGAGGAGGAACCGGAGCAGGTCCGCGCCTTCACCCTGCGGAGCCTGCTCGGCGGCGGCGATCGACCCGCGGTCGACGAGCACGTGCGTTGGGCGTCGCTGTGGCGCCGCACCGACCCGTTGGGCTTCCCGGTGCAGGGCTACCGCGCGAACCCGATCGACCGGGGAGCGGTCGAGCGGGCCGCGACGACGTACCTCTGGCAGGTCGCTGCGCATGGCGACTACCCGGGAACGGCTCAATACGCCGCCGCGCGGAAGGCGCTGGTGGACCGGCTGAAGGCGGTGCCGGATCTCGAGCGTTCCGAGCCCGAGCAGGCTGACCGCGGCGCACAGCGGTAGGGCGCGAATGAGGCTCGCACTCCCGCGGACGCGGGAGTGCGAGCCTCATTCGAACGATGTCACCTCCCGCCTGCGCGGGCGGATGTCGTCACTCGGCCTTGCGCGACCGGCGGACGGTCGTGAGCACCACGACGAGCGCCGCACCCAGTGCGATCGCGCCGACCGCGATCCAGATCCAGAGCATCGGCAGGTCGTAACCGGTCGTCGCCGTGCCGGTGCCCGCCGTATCGGCCGGCACCACGGTGAGCGTGGCGGTCGCGACCGACTGGCCGGCGGCGACGCTCACGGTGTACGTGCCCGGTGTGTTCGACGACACCTGGAACGACACGGTGCCCGCAGCATCGGTCGGCTTCGACGCCGTCGCCGCCTTGAGCACCGCGATGGTCACCAGGTCGTCGACGGTCGCGGTTCGACGGCGTACTCGGCGTCAACCCCGAGAACGTCATCGTGCCCGTCTGACCGACGGTGAGCGTCAAATTGGTGCCCTGCCCGACGTAGCCCGTC
This sequence comes from Agromyces sp. MMS24-K17, assembly GCF_043950245.1. Classification (GTDB taxonomy): domain Bacteria; phylum Actinomycetota; class Actinomycetes; order Actinomycetales; family Microbacteriaceae; genus Agromyces. Next base: position 3,760,025 of record NZ_CP171640.1, read on the forward strand.
TCACTGGAGACGGCTGCGCTGGCAGCTGCGGGTACGGCAACGGCCGCCCCGACAGCAATGGCGACAATTGCCAATACCTTGCGAATCATGATGGCCGACCCCCCGGCTTCTTCATTGGATGCGCTCTGCGATGAATACGGATGCCGATCCCCCGATCGACAACACGGTTTTCACCATACGGCAGATTCACAGGAGAGCGCGACCCCTTCAACGACATTTGTTGCTATGAGCGGCGTCGCCGAGACCACCGGGGTCTTCTCCCCCGCCGTGCCGCCGAGGAACCCGAAGCGGTAGGTCGCCGTCTGCCCGGGGGCGAGCCTGGAGACCACCTTGCTCAGCGTGTAGCCCGAATCGGAGGTGGGGTGGTAGCCGACGGGCTGGTCGTCGAGCAGCACTCCGAGGTTGTAACTGCCCCGCTCGCCGTACACGTGGATCGTCGTGGCGATCTGCCCCGGCGGAGTGCCGTGCTCGCCCGCGCCCGTGACGTATGCCGGCAGGCTGGTCGCCGCGTCGGCGGGCGCGTTGTTCGTGAGCTTCACGTGCACCTCGTACAGCGGCAGCCCGTCGTTGCGGCACGTCGTCACCCCGGTCGAGATCTCGACGCCGAGGTAGGTGTCCATCTTCGAGCCCGTCATGTCGTTCAGGTACACGCCGAACGCCTGGTGGTCGGCGTCGCCCTGCGGGAGCGCGCCGGCGAGGGTGGTGCCGTCGAGGATCGCCTGCTCCGAGGCATCCACGTTCCAGACCAGGATGCGGCGCTCGGCGCCGGCCCGGGCGAGCGCCTCGACCAGCTTCGCGGGGTCGGCCGAGCCCGACATGAGCGCATCGAACACCCGGGAGGTGACGTCCTGGAAGACCGCATCGGCGGCTCCCGCCTCATTGCCCGCGTAGACATCCACGAGGAGGTAGGACACGGCGTTGTCGGCCGTAAGTTGGTCACCGTTGGCGAGGCTGATCGGCCCGGTCGCTCGCAGGACGTAGCTCATCGCGACCGGGTCGACGGCGACGACGGCTTGCACCTCGGTTCCGAACTCCCGTTTCCACATCTCACGCGCGATGGTGGACGTGAGCGGGAACTGTGGGGTGAAGTTAACGTCTTGGATGAATCGCGCCGTATTGTCGCCCCAAAGCGCACGAGTCTCCAGGGGGAGGTCCACGACCGGCGGATCGTACTGCGGAAAGTCTCCACTCGATGCCTGTTGCTCCAGGGAAATGGCGCCTTGCTCCGTGCGGACGAGCGCGAGCGACCCCGAGGTTCCCCCGAGCGAGCGCAGTTCGGCGTTGTTCTGGAACAGCACCAACGTTTCGCGGGGCCCACCGGAGCCGAGCATCGCCGGGAGCAGCGTCATCGTCCGATCGAGAGCGTCGAGCGCGTCGGCGGCCGGTGCGATCGCGGCCAGGTACTCGTCGCGTGCGTTTGCGAGCGGTCCGATCACGGCCGCGTTCGATACCTCCGGGCGTAGCACAACGGCCCTCGCGATGGCGAACGCTGCCGCCGCTCGCTGGATTGGTTCCCGCAAATCGATCAACGGTTGGAGATCGATACGACCGTTCGCTGGCGCGAATGCTCCGAGATCAACGCCGGAGGATGCCTCCGCAAGCGGACGGATGGCACCGGATGAGACTTGGTCAACTGATGCCGCGAGGGAATGGAGCACCACGAGGTTCGGCCCCAGTATAGGGAGGGATTCGTACGCCGCCCAGACCGGGTCGCCCGTGAGAGCCGCCGCCGCCGAGGTGTGCACGGCGAGTTCGTCAGCGGCTGCGCGAGCGCCAGAGAGGTCGCCGACGAGAATAGCCCGTTGCGCGAGCTCGGCGACGGGAACCGCGGCCTCCAGTTCCCCCTTGGCGAGGAACGCACGCACCCCAACCCATACGGTCGAGGCCACCAGGAGGACTCCGACCGCCACCAGCGTGCCGGTGGCGATGCGGCGCGCACGACGGCGCACGCGGTCCCGCCGGCGCCGAACGGAGCTCGAACGTCCGGAACGGCGGCGCCTAGACCCATGGACTGACGACCCCGCGCGTATCGCGCTACCCGCCGAATCGCGCGGATCGGACGTCGACGCGTTGGAAAACCCACGCGTCGACTCTGAGCCTGCATCCCCCGAGGTCGGCGTCACGATCAGTAGCGTAGCCTCGGACGCGCAAGCCTCATTCGAACTTCCTCATTCGGGAGTTCGAATGTCAGACTCAGGGAAGAGTTGGGCGATGCGCTGCTTCGGCTCAGCCACGGTCGATTGCTACAGTGAAGGCCACTGTGAGGGGGACATCAGTGGCTCAGCAGCGCTTCAGATCACCATCCGAGATCGCGGTCCGACGTGGCGAGGCACGCGGCCTCGCAATTCGGGGAGATATCTGGTGATCCCGCCGGTGATCAGCATTCTGATGCTCGTGCACAATGCGCCCGAGTACGTCCGAATTGCGATCGATTCGGTCCGTAGGATGACGCACGGCATCCCATATGAACTCGTCGTCCTCGACAACGCTTCTGATGACGACACCGCGAAGCTGCTCGACGAGATGGAGGCGGACGGACGGATCGACGTGCTCCTGCACTCGGCCGAGAACACGCTCTTCGCACGCGGGAACAATATAGCTGCCACGCTGACCGACGCCCGGTCAAAGTACTATCTGCTCCTCAACAGCGACGTGGAGATCCGAAGTGCAGATTGGCTGGCGCACCTGCTGTCGGTCCATCGGCGCGGCGCCACGTCGTACGGACTCGCGTCGGACCCACTCCGTCTGGACGGCTATTGTCTCCTGGTCGACGCCGACATTTACGATCGCTACCCGCTCGACACGGCGCACGAGTGGACGTGGGCCGTAACGAAACAGCAGGCCGCGATGCTCGCCGCAGATCTCAGCGTCCAGGGCTACGCCGGCCATGAGCGCTACCTTCACCACTTCGGGGGAAGGAGTGGGAGCGCCTTCGCGACCGCAAAAGGCCAACATGTGGAGCGCAAGGAGGTGTACTCCTGGTTCGGCGGCCGGAGGCCGGTGGTGCTCGACTTGGACGCCGTCTCGGCCAAGCGGCGTGCGGAGTTGCTCTCGACCGGGATGCGCTTCCAGTACCGCCGGTTCCGACACTTCCTCGGAAACCGGCTACAGTCGGGGCGAGCGTAGGTGGCACGCTCCTCGCGGGCGGCCGCGGGTGTCGCTCACAGTGTCACGCTGGGTTCCGTAACCATCGCGACGAACGTCCTGCTGCTCCCACTCGTGCTGTCGACGGTCGGCGCGTCATCATACGGACTCTGGCTCTTCGTGCTGTCGGTCGCGTCGTTCGCCACCTTCGCCGACCTCGGTGTGAGTTCCGCAGTGGTCCATTACTCGGCGCCCGCCAGGGTGCGTGCCCACCGCCCCCATTACGAAGGGGTTCTGCAGGCGGCCGCATTGATCTCCTGCCTTGCAGCGCTGATCGTGGCGCCGGCGACGTACGCCGTCGCGACTCTGTATCTCGATTCCGAGGGGTTGCAGGGGTCGGTGCTTCCCGTACTCGCTGCAACGGTCGCTGCGGGCGTCGGATTCAAGCCGGGCCTCGCTCTGCTTCAATCGGATGGCAGGTATCTCGTCGAGCGTCGACTCCAACTCCTCAACCCGGTGTTGCGCATCATCGGCACCGTCCTCGTCTGCATCTGGGTGCCCAAGATCGAGGCCATCGCTCTGGTGGAGACGGTGGCGATCTTGGTTCCGTCGCTCGCGGGCAGCGCGCTCGTCCCGTGGAAGCGACTTCTCCGTCGGACCCCATGGCGCGTGCTGAAGGTAGCACTCGCAACCTTGGTGGGCTACGGCACCCGTGCCTTGAGCGTCGCACTCGTGGGGACGGCGCTTATGCAGGGCGGAACGATAATCGTCGGTATCCGCGGAACACCGGCTGACGTCACGTACTGGAACGCGGCATTCCGTGTCTACTTAGCTGCCCGACAGGCAAATGGCTGGGTCGTCCTCCCGTTCCTCCCTGTGCTCACGCGCCTCTTCCGAAACCAACGAACCGCCGCGATGTCGATCGTGGAAGGCGTGACTTCCGCTTCTGTCCTCACCACGATCCTCGGCGTCGGCGCCTTCATCCCTATCTCGTTCCTGGTCGTCGGGATCTGGCTCGGGCCGGCGGTTCCCGGTGCGGAAGTCGCGATCACCATCTCAGTTCTGCTGATTGGACTCGTCCTCAATTCGGTCCACGGACCGCTCTCCATGATTGCGGAGGCCGCTCGACGCCCAGGCCTCTTCCTCCCCCCGCAGGTCTTCTGGCTTCTGGCATTGGTGGTTTCGGGCCTACCCCTCTTCTCGATGGCTGGGATCGTCGGCGTGGCGGTCGCACTCTCGTGGCCGCTGCTCGTCGTCGAGCCGTGGTACCTAGTGCGCGCGCGATCCGCGTTGGGCATACCGCTTCGAGGGTGGTGGGCAAACTGCTTCCGCCCTGGCATTCTCGTCGGCGGCTGCGGGGCCGTCGCAGCGGTCGGAATGTATGTCGCCAACCCGTGGGCGAATACGCCGGCTGGCGCGATCCTCACCTCGGCCAGCTTCGTCGCTGGTTTCGCCGCGGCCAGCGTACTGTCGCGCAAGCTTCTCCCGCTGGCAGCCATCCGGCACGCACTCCGGGCGGAATTGTGAGGGCCGCCTCGACGCGCGCGATCCTCGCATGCGGCGCGAGGGATTCCGACGGCAATACCGCGGGAAACCGGGTCCGAATGCAATTGCGCGCCAAGGGATTACATCACCGAGGGAGTAGGTCGGTTTGCATGCAAGTGATCTTCGATAAACGGTGGAACGGTCCGCATGGGATCGGCCGGTACAGCCGAGAGGTTCTCCGCCGGCTCGCCATCCCCCACGAGTCCCTCAAGCTGCGAAGCCGCGCCGGATCGCCGCGTGACCTGCTCACGGCCCGGCCAGGGGGGTCGAAGAGGCTGGTGTACAGCCCCGGTTACAACGCCGGGCCGGGCGGATACCAGTTGGTCACCGTGCACGACCTCATCCATCTACGCCACGGCTCGGTTAAGCATCGCCTCTACTACGAGCGCGTGCTCCGACCTGCGATCCACCGGATTGGCAGGGTGGTCACGGTGTCGGAGACGTCCCGACTCGAGATCGAGGAATGGTTAGCAGACCCTTCCGTGGTCGTTCATAACGCCGGGAACGGGTGCTCGATCGAATTCAGGCCCATTGCAACCTCGCGACTGCCGGACACCATCTTGTATGTGGGGAATTTGAAACCGCACAAGAACGTCGATGTCGTGCTCCGCGCGCTGAAGCTCGCCTCCGATGTCCGGCTCGTCACGGTGACACCGGATCCCTCCGCCATGCGGCGCCTCGCGGAGATGCACGCTGTCGGACGCCGAGTGACCTGCGAGTCCATGCTGTCCGATGCCGAACTCGCCCGCCGGTACAACTCGGTGGCTGCGACGGTCGTGCCATCCGTCGTCGAAGGGTTCGGATTGCCCGCGGTCGAGAGCTTGGCTTGCGCTACTCCGGTCGTGTATTGGGCGGGATGCACGAGCGTTGCCGAGATCGTGGGTCGAGACGGAATCGCGGTCGATGATTCCCAGGACGCCGAAGGATGGGCGGTGGCGTTCCGAGCCGCGTGCAGTGCTTCCGTCGCCGTCCGCGCACCCGCGACCGCGCGTTACGACTGGAACACCGTCGCCGGCGGAGTCGGAGAAGCGATACGTCAGGCTCAGCGGGACGTGCAGCGATGGAGTGGGATCGAATGAGCGGGATCAACCACGCCGTTATCCTGAACTGGAGGGACGCCCCAGCCACGCACCGCTGCCTCGCCTCCGTCCTTTCTGATGACGGAATCGACGTCGTGTGGCTGGTCGATAACCAATCCGACGGGGAGCTCCGCCCGTTGGCGGACGTGCCACGGGTCCGTCTAATCGAGGTGAAGGAGAATCGAGGATTCGCCTCCGGAGTAAACCTCGGGCTTAAGGAGGCGATCGAGCGCGACGCAACAGCCGTGCTCGTCATCAACAACGACGCCACGCTCGATCCGGGGTCGCTGCTGCCGCTTACTGCGGCCCTCGAGTGCGATCCCACCCTTGGCGCCGTCGCGCCGTTGATCCGCGACGACAGGGACGGGATGTTCGAGGCGGGTTCGACCCTATCATCGACCTGCAAGGTGCGGCGTTCGTCCGATGTGACTGGCAGGACGGACTTCCTCACGTGGGCGTGCATCCTGCTGCGCGCGGACACGCTCCGTGACGTTGGCCTGCTCGACGAAAGGTACTTCATGTACTGGGAGGACGTCGAATTCGGGTACAGGGCGCGCGACCACGGTTGGAACCTCGGCGTCGAGCCCTCCGCCCTCGCGCGACACGCGACGTCCACATCTCATGCGACGGCGGGAGGGGCGATCGCGATGTACTCGGCGGCTGGCCTGGTCACGTTCGCGCGATCGCAGCGCGGAATCCTGCGGATCGCCGGCCTCGGACGGGCGATCGGTCGGCTGGTTCGATCGATCGCGAACCTGGATGCCGAGGGTGCGGACTGGGTCTGGTGGGGGATTCGAATGGGCTGGCGCGCCGAATCGCCGCTGTACCCCACGGTGGACACCGTGGTACGTGAACACGGGGACGTCGGGCGCAGACGAGGAATACGGGGGAAACGTGTCTGACCATATTTTCGCTCCCGGTGGGTTCGACCACCGGAACCGTGGCGATGCTGCCCTCGTCCGTTCGATGGTCGTCTGGATGGGGACGATACTTCCTGGTCGCACCATCACGGTCACCTCGTTCTTCCCCAGCCGAGATTCGGGAGCGTTCGGCGTGCCGGCGATCGACATGGTCACTCGACCGACCTCGCTGTACACTCGCGCGATCGCCGGGGTCCTCCGTCGGATACCACTCATCGGACTTCCCCTTCGGTCCGTGTTCCACGTGCTGCACGTGTCGGTCTGCCTCGCGGCGCTCCGCGTCTGGGTCGTCCTTTTCCACCTCATTGGCCGAGGCACGGTCGGGCTGCTTCCTCGCCATGTCCGCCGCGTGGTCGACGAGATCCTCCGGGCCGAGTACGTCATCACCGTCCCAGGCGGGTACCTCATCGCGCAGCGCCGGACGGATACCGGCTGGCTGTACCACGTCCCCACGCTCGCCTTGGCGCGTTGGCTGCATCGAGCATACGACCTCGGTCCCTGCTCGTTCGGCCCCTTCGTCGGGATCAGCCGCCCCTACGCGCGGTGGGTCTGGCGAAACGCAGGCAGAGTGTTCCTCCGCGAACAGCTGAGCGCGAACCTCGCGCGCGACATGGGCCTCGACTTGACGCGCGTAATTCAGACCACCGATCTTGGATTCTTCCTGGACCCCTCCGACGACGCCGAGCAACCTGCGTGCCTCTCGTCCCTCGCGCGTGCGAAGTCGCACGGGCGGCACCTTTTCGGTGTAAGCGTTCGCGACCATAATTTCCCGTCGGACCGCGACCCTCGACAGGCGCAGGAGAACTACCTTGCCGGGATGGCTGACGCGATTGGGGACCTCGTTGACGCCTTCCCGAACGCCCTGCCGGTGGTCTTCGCACAGACGGCCGACGATGTCTCGGTCTCAAGGGATCTGGCACACCGACTCGAATCCTCGGGGGTCGACCACCTCCTCGTTCTCGAGGACCTCGATCCGCTGTCGTTGATGCTGATGCTGCGTGAGTTCGAGTTGGTCGTGGGCACGCGGATGCACGCATGTATTCTCGCCCTCCGTGTCGGAGTTCCAGTCATCGGCATTGCCTACGAACCCAAGACCCCAGGGGTCTTGGACACCGTGGGACTCGCCGATTGGTCCATCCCGATCGAATCGGTTCACCTCGGCGCGCTCGTCGAGCGGCTTCTGTCGAGATGGGCGTCCCGCTTGAGCGATGTGGAGCGAGCTCGCGTTGGCGTCGATCGTGCGCGAGCGCAACTGCTTGAACTCGCGGATGAGTTCGGCGCCGCGATGAAGAGAGCCCGATCGTGACGGCAACGAACGCTAGCAATCAGTCGGACTCGCGTCGGCAGATCCACGTGCTGCTGCCGGGAGCATCGCGTCATCCGGTCGGCGGCTACAAGGTCGTCTACCAGTACGCGAATGTGCTTGCTGAGCGTGGCGAAAAGGTTACGCTCTGGCACACGACCGCTTTTTTCGCCGCCTCAGATCCTTTCCCGCCGCGGGTGTTCGCGAAATCGTCGCTCCGCCGGCTCCTAATGTTGCGGGACGGATCGCGAATCGCACCCTGGTTCGAGGTCGACCCTCGGATCGACTTACGCCTAACTGCGCTGCGGCCTCGTCCGCGGCTCACGCGTCATGACCTCGTCGTCTCCACCGCAATCGAGACCACGCCGTGGGCGAATCGTTTGGCCTTCCGGGCGCACGCCAAGTCGCTGGCGTTCGTCCAACATTTCGAGGATTGGGCCGCAGGTGAAGCGTTCGTCCTCCGGAACTTGGGCGCGGCGGACGCCCGAATCGTCATCGCCCCCTGGCTCCAGGAAAAGTTGGATGCGGCGGGTATTGATTCCGTCATGCTCCCGAACGCGATGGACGTCCATTCATTTCCGACCGGGCCACCGCTGGACGATCGGGAATCGATGGTGCTGTCACTGATGTCACCGATCGCGATCAAAAGGCCTGACCTCGTGATCGCCGTGTTCGAGCACCTGCGCGAACGTCATCCGCACTGGCGGTTCTCAACCTTCGGCACGGCGGGTCGACCGCAGGCGTTACCGGAGTTTGTCGAGCATTGGCAGGACCCGACGCCGCAGGCGCTTCGCGACCTGTATCAAGCTGCCGCGGTATATCTTTGCGTAAGCGACGCGGAAGGCTGGCACCTTCCTCCCGCCGAAGCGACCTTAAGCGGCTGCGCGGTCGTGAGCACAGATATCGGGGGAGTTCGGGCTTCGATGGGTGAAGACGCACTCTACGCCCCGCCCGGCGACGCGATCGGCCTGAGTCTCGCCGTCGAACGTGCGATGCGCGAACGAACGGAGGCGAACGCGCGGATGCGCTCCGCCAGGGATCGCCTTGCCTCTACTAGCATCGAGGCGAATGTGCAGCACCTGCTCGAGATCGCATTCGGGTAGACCGCGAGGGTTTCGCTTGGAGTCGAAAGTGAACGGCCGTACACGCACCGCTTCATCCCCAACCCGCCGATCGGGCCTTCTGACTTTGCTGTGCATCGCAATCGGGCTATCGATCGCGATTCCCAAGGCGGGTGTAAAGGTCGATGGGATTCCATTGACCCTGGCCAACGCGGGGGTCGGACTCCTGCTGATCGCCGCACTCAGCGTGTTCCTCATCGGGGGGAGGACCCCGAGAAACATGCTGGTCCCCGCGATCGCACTAATGAGCACCTACTTCTTCCTGCGATTGGCGTTGAGCGGCGCGAATGGCGTTGCAGTCGTCGACCTTGCGGTCGCACTCGTCGTCGCGCCCCTACTGGCCATCGCGGTACTAGGAATCGTGAAAGATGAGGCCGGATGGCACCGCGTCGCGAAGTGGATCTTCGTCGCCTATTGGGTGGTGCTCGCGTACGCGGGACTACAACTTCTCCTTGGCAGCGACGTCGTTGCCGTTCCCGGCTTCACTGTCAATCTGACCGACTACCAGGCCGGAGGATCGACGTGGTACCTCGACAAGAACAACGCCGTCGGGTCGTCTGTGAAGCTCTTCTCGACCTACCAGAACGGAAATCTACTTGGGGTGAATCTGATCCTGCTCTTCCCGATCGCCTTCATGGTCGCAAGGCGCTCGAAGCTTCTCTTGCTCCTCAGCTTCACGATTGTCGCCTTCCTGACCCTGTCCCGCGGCGTCTGGCTGGGAATTCTCGTGACGTTCGTGATCATGCTTCTCCGTCGGGCACGAACAGTGCGGGATGTGCTCGCCCGGTATTCGCTCATGCTCGCCGTGCTCCTCACCGTCCCGATCCTCTTCGTCGTCGCGCCTCAGGTCCTCGACCGATTCGTCCAGACCGACTTCGACGACTGGCTGGCCGCAACCGGGCGGACGCAATCCGCCCTCGACCTCGTGCAGAGTGCATCGACCAACCCGTTCACGTTGATCTTCGGCCCGCAGGGCATCGCCGACTACGTCGGGGGCGCCTTCGAAATCACGATCGCCGCGATATTCGAGGCGGGTGGGCTCATCGGGGTTGCCTTGATCACGGGCGTGGTCCTCATCGGGCTTCAGGAGACGTGGGCCGGCAAGTCCGAGCTCTCGATCGCGATCTTCGCCGGGCTAGTGGCGTACATGATCACTTCGCTGGTCGAGGGGGCGTTCTGGCTTCCGCCCACCGCGATCCTGTTCTGGTCGCTCCTCGGCCTCGGAGCGGCGATCCACACAGCGCAGACACTGGACTTCGGACCGACGGCCAGGCTCGTATCAAACTCCGCCCGACTACACCGATGGTGAGTCACGTGCTCGTCCGCGTGTGAGTGGAGTGCCATGCCAGAAGCCGGTGGTCGAACTCAGCGGCGTCAAATCGGCGAGCATCGACCTGCATTCGGGATCGGTCCACCCGCCCGGCGGCTCGCAGCGCAGACCGCGATTCAGCCCAGCCCTCCCCATCCATCGCCACGCCGCCACTAATCGCCTCGACCGCCTCATAGGCACCTCCGCGACGGTTCACGATCACCGGCGTTCCGGCAGCCATGGCCTCGACGGGCATTATCCCGAAGTCCTCGACAGCGAGGAACGCGAAGACCAGCGCACGTTCATAGAGGGCATACAGCAGCTCCGAGGACGGCGAATCGACGATCCGGACGTCGACCGAGCAGCGGCTCGCTAGGTTTGCCAGATTGTCCCGACCCGGTCCCGCCCCCGCGATCACTGCCGGCGTTCGGTTCGCTTCCGCGATGAGCATTACCGCTTCGAGCCGCTTGTAGCTGACGAATCGCGATGCCCCGAGGATGAACTCGCTGGGAAGGCGATCAAGCAACTCCAATTCGCGTTCGGTCAGCCTGCTGAGCCATTCCGAACGATGCTGGATCGTGCGGACATCAACGGGCGGATAGATTACCTCGGCCTCGCGTCCCCACGCCCTTCGGATACGCTCAGCAACGAACCAGCTGTTGGCTGCGAGCGTCGTCGATTCGCGCGCGCGTCGCGCGTCGATGCCCCGTAGAGGCACGGACGCCACACGTGCCATCATCGACCGACCTCGAGGATCGAGGGAGCTCGCCCAAATGTACCGTGCCGGTGTATGCGTATAAACGAGCTTCGGGATCGCCGGTTCGGATCGGCGCACCCGAACGTGATGCGCGAACGAGTGCGAGCTCACCAGGACCCAGTCCGCCTCCTCCTGCCGAGTCCTCCAGGCGACTGCGGTCATCGGCAGGGCGAGAGCCTTCGAAGTACGGAACGGGGTCTTAGCGAGCCAAGTCTCGCGGATGGTGGTGCTCGCGAAGCGCTCCCCTGCGTTATTCCAAAGACAGAGAACGTCCGCGTCGGGGAAGGCTCGCACCATGCGTTCGAGCACGTTCTCCGACCCCCCCGTTCGCTCAATCCACTCGTGGACGATCAGTCCTGTCATCAGACCGCATCCTCGCCCGGCATCAGCACCGCCCGCGCCGTGCGCGCCAGGATCGCCACGTCGCCCGTCAACGACCAGTTCTCCACGTAGTACAGGTCGATGCGGATCGCATCCTCCCAGCTCAGCGACGACCGCCCGCTGACCTGCCAGAGCCCGGTCATCCCGGGCTGCACGAGCAGTCGGCGATGCGCGGCGCGGTCGTAGAGCTCGACCTCGTCCATCACCTGCGGTCGCGGGCCGACGAGGCTCATCGATCCGTGCAGCACGTTGAACAGCTGCGGCAGTTCGTCGAGCGAGTACTTGCGCAGCCAGCGACCGACGCGGGTGATCCGCGGGTCGTCCTTCACCTTGAAGAGCGGGATCTCGCCGGTGTGCTGCTGCTCGAGGAGGTCCTTCAGCTGCGACTCCGCCCCCACGCCCATGGTCCGGAACTTCAGCATGCGGAACGGCTTGCTGTGCCGGCCGATGCGCACCTGCCGGAAGAAGACGGGGCCGGGCGAACTCGCCTTCACGAGGCAGGCGACGACGAGGAGCACCGGGAAGATCAGCACGACCAATGCGAAGGCCGTGACGAGGTCGAACACGCGCTTCGCGACGAGCTTGCGACCTTCGAACCGCGGTGTCTCGATGTGCATCAACGGGAGTCCGGCGACGGGGCGCGTGTGGATACGCGGGCCGCCGATGTCGATCAGGCTCGGCGCGACGACCAGGTGCTCAGAGCCGGCGTTGAGCCCCCAGCTCAGTTCCCGCACCCGCCCGGGGCCGAGTTCGTCGGCGCTCGTGATGACGATCGTGTCGGCGCCGAGGTCGCGCATGACGGCGAGGGGCTGCGTGATCGACGGGACGACGGGCACGCCCGGTGAGAGGACGTGATCGGCTGCGCCCGGCACGCACGCACCGACCACGAGGTATCCCGCCTCGGGCGTCCGCTCGAGTTCGCGGCCGATCGCCCGCACCGAGTCGACCGAGCCGACGAGCATGACCCGGGAGGCGAACTCCCCGCGCCGGCGCATCACGCCGAGCCACTGCCGCCACATCCACCGCGAGAGCAGGAGCACGACCACCCCGAGCGGGAAGGCGATCAGGATGTATCCGCGTGCGACGTCGACCTTGAACAAGAATGCGACGATCGCCACGGCGCCGAACAGCCGGAGCGCTCCGGTCGCGATCGCCCGGTACTCCTGGGTCCCCACCCCGAGCACCCGAGGCGAACGCGTGTCGAACAGCTCCAGCGCGAGCATCCAGCCGGCGACAATCGACAACGACACGACGGTGTAGCTGACCGCGATGTCGTCGCTGCGTCCGCTGAATCCGGTCGCGGTGCGATTCAGGCCGAGCCAGGCGATCTGGGTTCCGAACACGACCCAGATGAGCACGAGGAGGTCGGTCACCCGCACCCGGCCCGCGAGGCGAGACGGCCAGTCGGCCGCTGTCGACCGCCAGGCGAGAGCCGGCCTGAGCGCGACCACGTCAGCCCACCGTCTCCTTCGGTGCGTATCCGTAGCCGTACCCGTATCCGTATCGCCCGTAGGCGTAGGCGTCGGGTCCCTTCGCGGGCAGCATGGTGAGCACCACGCCCGAGACCGGGGCATCCACGTTCTGGAGCACGTCGAACGCGCCCTTCACCTGGCCGCGGTGCGCGCGGCCGGCGGCGACCACGAGGATCGCACCGCCGACGGCCCGCGAGAGAAGCGCGGCATCCGTCACCGGCAGAAGCGGCGGCGCGTCGAACAGCACGACGTCGAAGACCCGGTCGAGTTCCGCCACCACCTCGCTCATCTTGCGCGAGCCGAGGAGCTCGGAGGGGTTCGGCGGGACGCGTCCTGCGGGAAGGATGTACATCTCGTTCCGGCCCCAGCGTTGGATCACGTCCTGCAGCTCCGCGTTGCCGATCAGCAGGTCGGTGAGTCCGACGGCGCCCTCGATGCCGACATAGGCGGCCACCTTGGGACGGCGCAGGTCCGCGTCGACGAGCAGCACGCGCGATCCGGCGTCGGCGAGCGCGATGGCGAGGTTGGCCGCGGTGGTCGTCTTGCCCTCCGACTCGATGGAGGAGGTGAACGCGAAGGAGCGCTCCGTGCGGCCCGGCTCGAGGAACTGGAGATTCGTGCGGAGCGCCCGGAACGACTCCGCGCGGGGCGAGTGCGGGTCGGCGTGCACGATGAGCGGGCGCTCGGGAGCCTTCGGGTCGAAGACGATGCCGCCGATGACCGGGGTGTCGGTGATGAGCTCGACATCGCGCTCGCTGCGGATCCTGGTGTCGAGCGTCGCGCGCAGCACTGCGATGCCGATGCCCACGGCGAGGCCGACGAGTCCGCCGAGCACAAGGTTCAGGGGGACGTTGGGGCTGAACGGCGTCTGCGGTACGGCGGCATGCTGCACAAGGGTCAGGCGAACCGGTGAGGCGGCTTCCTCGGAGACCTCGGTCGTCTCCACCGATTCCACGACTTTGGTCAAGCTTTCCGACACCCCAGTAGCTATCTGGGCGGCCAAGGCGGGGTCCCGATCCGTCACGGCGATCGCGATGATCGTCGTGTCAGGCAGGGCTGCGGCCGTGACCTTGCTCGCCAGCGCCTCCGGCGTGAGGTCGAGCTGGAGGTCGCTGATCACCGGCAGCAGCACGATCGGGGTCGTCGCCAGGTCTGCGTAGGTCTTCACTCGCTGCTGGGTGAACGTGCTCCCCTGCTGGAGTTCGCCGATCGTCGACCCGTTCGACGTCGAGACGAACACCTTCGCGGTGGAGTTGTAGAGCGGGGTCTGGGCGATGGAGTAGGCGGCACCCGCAGCGATCCCGAGGAGGACGGCAGCCAGGATGATGATCCAGTTCTGTCGCAGGATGCGGATGTAGTCGTTCAGCTCCACGTGCCCCCCAGCGCGCTCGGACGGCCACGCGGGCCGCCTCCATGGCCATCATCGTTGCAACGGAGTGCATGCCGACGCAAGCATTCGCAGTAATCCGCGTCGCGTGTCGGGCGTTCCGCGCGACCGCTCACCACGTCGCCCCGCGATCGCCGGAGCGCCCCACGATGCCGTCCCCGACGACCCAGACCGTGGTGCCGTTCTCGGAGATCGCGAGCGCGGGACCTCCGCCGTTGATCGTTGCCGCCGCCAGGCAGCCTCCGGGCGTGCCGACGACCCCGGCGTCGTCCAGCCCGGCGACCTGCACCCCCGCGCAGCCGCCCTGCCCCTCGATCAGGACGAGCGTCGACTCGCCGTCATCCGCGACGGCGGCGAGGCCGCTGATCGGCTCCGAGACCTGCCAGGTGCCCCCGCCGTCCTCGGTCACGGCGACCCGTGCGTCCGTGCAGGCGACGGCGACCGAGGCATCCGTCGCGGCCTCGACCTGGACCGGTGCCGAGCACGGCGTGAACGTCCGGCCGTCGGGGGCGACCACCGCACCGGCCGACAGCCGCCACGGCTGCACCCCCGTCAGGAACTGCCACTCGATGCCCTGCACCCAGCTCCGGTACCGGCCGGGCTGGCACGCGGCATCCCCGGCGAGAACGTCGACGATCTCCTCGGCGGACGGCTCGATGCGGATGACCCCGAATGCGTCGCCGACCGGCACCGCCGACCAGGTGGCGCCCCCATCGGTCGTCACCTCGACCGCTGCCGGAACCGCCGGGCACTCCCCCGCGGGCGCTCGATACGCGATGCGATCGTCGAGCGCGGCCAGCACGAGGCTCGGCGCCGCCATCGCGGGCGACGGGCCCGACTCGGTCGAGGCACCGGCGTCGGGGGCAGCGGATGGTTCGGGCGTGGGCGTCGCGGTCGACGGCGACGCGGGCGCCCGGGTCTCGGATGCCGCGCCGGCGTCGAAGACCGGTGGCACGACCGCCGGCTGCCGGGCGCCCGCGGCGAACGCCGCCCACACGAGCACCAGGTCGACGACGATCAGCACGCCGATGCCGACGATCGCCAGCGACCGCGCGCGGGATCCCTGCCGAGGAGGCGGATTCGCCCGGCTAGCGGACACCGGTCCGTCCGAGCGGCACCGCCGCCAGCGCGCGGACCACCTGGTCGACCGCACGGTCGATGAGCGATGCCGCCACGTCGTAGATGCCCGGCCCGCGCCCGTAGGGGTCGACGATGTCGTCGTCGGCGGGTTCGAGGGGTGGCGGGACGATCCCGCGTGCTGCGGCCACCGCCGCGACGTACTCGACGAACCCGTCGACGGGCTCGGCCGCGCCGGCCGCGGCGAGCCGGCTGAACTCGAGGAGAGTGAAGCTGCGCCGGATGGCCCGTGGTTCGAGCCGTGCCACCGCGGCGCGATGGGCACGCGTGGCGGTGAGGACGAGGTCGACGTCGCGGAGCATCTCCGCCGTGACCTCGACCGCGATGTGGCCGCTCGGGTCGCCGCCGAGCCGGCGGGACCTGGCGGCGGCTTCCTCGGTCATCGGCGCACCGACCAGGGCCGCGGTGCCGGCGCTGGAGACCGTCGCGTCGACGCCGGCCGCGGCGAGCCGAGCGCGCAGCACCTGCTCCGCGATCGGCGAACGGCAGACGTTGCCGGTGCATACGACGAGTACCCGGACCTCCACGATGTCCCCCCACCACTCCGTTGCGCAGTGCCAACCTAGCGCGGGAACCGTCGGCGCGGTCGGCACGGGGACGCGCGTCCGGTTCGCTACGCTCCCGGTGTGGCATCCAGCCCCGGCTCCACGGGTTCGGCGGTCGCCCGCGGCGACCACGCATCGGCGCGCCGTCGGTTCGCGGATGCCGCGGCCGGGCTCTTCGCCGCGATCGTCCTCATGCTCGGCTGGCAGTGGGTCACGCGCACGTGGATCGTCGACCCGGCCGTCCAACTCGCAGGCGCCTACCTCGCGGTCTGGGCGCCCCTCGTGGCGGCGACGGCCATCGCCGTGCGGCGGCACGGCGCCCGGCTCGGGCTGCGGTTCCGCTGGCTCGACGTGCTGTGGGGGCTGGGCGCGGGGCTGCTGGCCCGCGGAGCCGTCACGCTGATCGAGGCGGCGGCGACCGGCGGCGCCGGCCTGGTGACGATCGACCCGGGTCCGACGCGCTGGCTCACGCTCCTCATCGTCCCAGTCGTGCTCGCGCCGGTGATCGAGGAGACGTTCTTCCGGGGACTCCTGCAACCGGTGATCCGGGATCGCGCGACCGTGGCCGGCGCCGGCCGGCGCGCCGCCACGGTCATCGGCATCGTCGCGAGCGCCCTCTGCTTCGCGCTGCTGCACGCACTCGACGCGACCAGTCCGACGGCGGCCCTGATCGTGTCGGCCGGTGCGGCGGTCATCGGCCTCGCCTGCGGCATCCTCGCCGCGACCACCGGGCGCCTCGGCGGTGCGATCATCGCCCACGCCACCTACAACGCGACCCTGCTCGCCCTGCTGGGCTGAACGCGCGCGAGGGCGCGCCCTCAGTGCCGCCCGTTCAGCACCCCGCCCGATTCCTGCAGGTAGCAGACGCCGCACAGCGACTCGTAGGTGACCTCGTGCGCGCCGCTTGCGCTGAGCTCCGTCGAAGCGTCGATCGCGACCTGGTCGCCGTCGAACACGTAGCGGCCGTCGATGCGGCGCCCGTTGAAGATCGCCTTGCGGCCGCACCGGCAGATCGTCTTCAGCTCCTCGAGCGAGTGCGCGACCTCGAGGAGGCGGCGGCTGCCCGGGAACGCGACGGTCTGGAAGTCGGTGCGGATGCCGTACGCCAGCACCGGGATGTCGTCGATCAGCGCGATCCGCAGCAGGTCGTCGACCTGGTCGCCGGTGAGGAACTGGGCCTCGTCGATGAGCAGGCAGCTCACGTCGCGACCGGTGCGCTCGATCACGCTCGTGCGGTACGGCTGGAACGCGTCGAGCACCGAGTCATCCGGCCCGATCGTGAAGTCGACCTCGCGCGTGACGCCCAGCCGCGACACGATCTCGCGGTCGCCCTTCGTGTCGACCGACGGCTTCGCGAGGAGCACCTCGTGCCCGCGCTCCTCGTAGTTGAACGCCGCCTGCAGCAGGGCCGTCGACTTGCCCGAGTTCATCGCCCCGTAGCGGAAGTACAGCTTCGCCATCAGTCGATCCCGTAACCAAGTTCCACCCGGACATTCTCCCCCACCTCGACGCGGTCGACGGTGATGCCCGCCGCCCGGCCGAGCGGGGCGAACCACTCGAGGCGGGCGACGTCGGGTTCCAGCAGTCCGGTGCGTGCGGCGACGACGATGCGGCCGCGCCCCGGCACCTCGGGGTCGTCGCGGCGCACGAGCACGTGCGCCGACGCGATGCCGTGCTCCGACAGCCACATCATCAGGCCCGTCACGAGCACGCGCTGGTCGTCGCGCAGGCGCTGCGCCTCGGATGCCTCGTCGTCGACGATCACGTCGACGTCGCGCCCGAGCCGCAGCTCGGTGGCGAGCTCGTCGAGCCACGTCGCCTCGGCGCCGGCGCGCACGGCGCTGCGGAGCGCCTCGACGAGTTCGCGCGCCCGGTCGGCGTCGGCGACCGTGATGCGATCCGACGTCATCACGCGGGCGAGGAACGGCAGCACCTCGCCGCGCAGTACCGACACCGCCGACGGATGCCCCGCCCGGTCGAACTCGTCCGCGGGGTCCCCGCTCCGGAGCAACCGGCGATTCGCGGCCCGCTGCGTCGACAGCAGCGTCGCCACCGCCGTCCACGAGTACACCGCCGCGGCCGCGCCGAGCCCGAGCGCGATCGTCGCGCCCGCCAGCACCAGGATCGGCAGCGGCGCCGCCGACCACGTGTACGGCGCCGCGCCCACGACGAGGATCGACAGCACGACCGTCGCGACCCCGCCCGCCGCGGCGAGCGCGCGCCACGTCGCGTACGGCGCCAACGCGAGCAGCAGTACCCCGATCACCGCCGCCCCGTAGTCGTCGGAGAGGTACCGGTTCGCGCCGATCGTCGACAGGTACTCGGCGATCGCGGCGGCCACGGCGAGCACGATCACGAGCCACAGCCGCTCGACGGTGAACGGCGCGCGGCGGCCCGACGTCGAGCCCACGGCGACCGCACCGGCCGCCGCGACGAGCAGCACGCCGAGCACCGCGGCCGGCATCGACCGGATCTCGTTGCCGTGCGCGATCGTCAGCACGAGCGCGAACACGGTCACCGCGGCACCGGCGGCGATCACGAGCGGGCGACCCGTGACGTTGGCGATCGGGTCGAGGTCCTGCTGGGTCAGGTCGCTGCTCATCGGGCGCTCCTCGGGCCGGAGTTCCCGGGCGCGCCAGGCGCCCCGGGCGCGCCAGGCGCCCCGGGCGCGCCACGTCGAGGCGGCGCCGCGTGATCGCTCCGGCGGCCCGGCAGCGGCATCGAGATGACGATCGTCGTGCCGACGCCCGGCGTCGACCACAGCCGCACCGTGCCGCCGACCTGCTCGATCCGGGCCCGGATCGACACCCGCAGGCCGATGCGGTCGCCCGGGACCGCCGCGATGTCGAAGCCGCGACCCGAGTCGATGACCGCCGCCGTGACCTCGCCGCCGCCGACGCCGACGACCACCTCGGCGTCGACCACGCCCGCGTGCCGCGCCACGTTCACCAGGCACTGCGAGATCGCGCCGTCGAGCGCGTCGACCTGCGGGGCCGCGAGCATCGAGATCGCCCGGAAGTCGCCGGTCTCCTCCACGGCGACGCCCGCGTTGATCGCCGCGAGGTACGCCCCGGGCAGGAGGTG
Organism: Agromyces sp. MMS24-K17; assembly: GCF_043950245.1. Lineage (GTDB taxonomy): Bacteria > Actinomycetota > Actinomycetes > Actinomycetales > Microbacteriaceae > Agromyces. Next base: position 3,779,149 of record NZ_CP171640.1, read on the forward strand.
CAGGCCGCCGCGCACCCGGTGGGCGGGGTCGTGCAGGCGGGCGGCGTGGGGCGGACGGGTGGCGTGGGTCGGGTGGTGCGCGGGGTGGGGCGGATGCCTCGGCCGGTCGGTGCTGGCGGCGGCGTCGGTGCTCGCCGGGGCTTCGGCGCTCGCGACGCCGTCGGTGCTCGAGGTCGGGCCGCCCGGGATCGCGGCGGGGGCCGATGTCTTCGAGCCGGCCGACCTCGCGGCCAGCGGCTCGGCGAAGCCGAGGCCGCCCGAGGCATCCGCCCCGCTGTCGACCATGTGGCCCGAGACACCGGCGTCGAGCGCCCCCGACGCCCAGTCGCGCCCGATGATCCGGGCGAAGTCACGGCGGATGCCGCTGCGCAGGCGCTCGTCGACCGGACCGGAGCCGGCCGCCGCGATCTCGAGCAGGTGGTCGAGGGCGGTGTCGTGGAGCCTCGTGAGCGCGAGAAGCTCGCGGCCGCGCCGGGACTCGACGGCCCGCGCCTTCACGCCGGCGTCGTGCAGGCGCGACCCGCCCCGCAGCCGCACGCGCCGGCTCACGGCGTCGTGGCCGCGGGCGGCGAGCACGATGGCGAGCACGATGAGGGTCGGCACGTTGACCTGCCAGTCGCTGCCCGCCACGACGGCGCCCGTGAACGCCGCAGCTTCGCCGAGGCCCCAGCCGACGAGCGCCCAGGCGACCCCGATGAGCGGGCTCGCGCCCGTCGTCGTGCCCGCTCCGCTCACCAGCACGAGGGCCGCCATGGGCAGCGCGACGAGCACGTTGTTCGTCGAGAGGAACAGGTCGCCGCGCCCCAGCACCGCGACCGTCACCACGAACACGACGGCCGCGCCCACGAAGAGGTAGACGAGGGTCGCCGCGATCGTGGGCCAGCGATGCACGACCACGAGGGTCGCGGCGAACGCGAGCAGCACCAGCGCCACGCCCCATGCGGGCGACGTCACGTCGCTCAGCGACGACGCGACCGTGATGAGGATGCCCGAGGCCAGGCTGACGGCGGCGCCAGCGTGGGATGCGTTCGCGAATCCGTTGGCCGCGGCATCCGACCCCATGGCGCGGGGCAGGCGGAGCGACATCCGATGTTCCCCTTCCGCTCGTGCCGTGTCCCCCAGCGGAACCGCATCGTCGTGGAACCGCCCCCCGTCTCGGATTATGGCATCGACGGCGAAATGGAGGAAGGCTGCCGTATGGCGGAACGGTGTCGCCGGGCGGAGCGAGGGTCGGGTCGGCGGTGGGGACGGGCGTCAGAAGAGCGTCGCCGGGCCGCCGAGCGAGGCCGGCCCCGCGGCGAGCGCGTCGCGGTGCAGGTCGCCGGACGGCTGTAGCGCGGCCGACCGCACCCCGCCGGTCACCGGGTCCTCGCGCCCGCGGGCGAGCCCGTGCGCGCGGAGCAGCGGATGGATGCGCTCGCCGAGCCAGCGGCGGTAGTCCTTCGGCGCGTACGCCGCCTGCCCCGGGTACATCGCGCGGTACCGCGGCACGAGTTCGGGATGCTCCCGCTCGAGCCACTCCATGAACCACGGCTTCACCGACCCGCGCAGGTGCAGTGCCGCCGCGATGACACTGGTGCCGCCGGCGCGCTTCACCTCGCGGAGCGCGTGGTCGAGGTGGGCGCGCGTGTCGGTCAGGTACGGGAGGATCGGCATGAGGAACACCGTGCAGTCGAAGCCCGCTTCGCGGGCGGCCGTCACGGTCGCGAGCCTCGCCTTCGTCGACGGGGTGCCCGGCTCGACCGACTGCTGCAACTCGTCGTCGTACACGGCGATCGACATCGCCAGGTCGACGGGCACCAGTCGGGCCGCCTCCTGCAGGAGCGGCAGGTCGCGGCGCAGCAGCGTGCCCTTGGTGAGCACGCTGAACGGCGTGCCGCTCTCGGCGAGCGCCTCGATGATGCCCGGCATCAGCGAGTACCGCCCCTCCGCCCGCTGGTACGGGTCGGTGTTCGTACCGAGCGCCACCGGCTCGTGATGCCACGACGGCCGCGCCAGCTCGGGCCGCAGCACCTCGGCCACGTTCACCTTCACGATGATCTGCCGGTCGAAGTCGGCCCCCGCGTCGAGGTCGAGGTACTCGTGCGTCGGCCGGGCGAAGCAGTTGTGGCTGATCACCCCCTCGGCGATGAAGTCGCCGGTCGTCGTCGTGATGTCGATGAGCTCCTCCGGGCCGCCGTCGATCGGCTCGATCGAGACGACGCGGAGATCGGCGACCGTCTTCACGGCAGCGCCCACGAGCGAAAGCTTGCGTGTGATCGCCGGCTGCGCGATGTTGAAGAAGGCCGACCGCGCCGGCAATCCGCCGAGCACCCGCACGTTCGCCACGCCGTTCGATCGTGCCGGGTCGCGCGTGCACGCGATGCCGAATCGTGCGAGGCCGCGCTCGATGGACGCCAGGATCGCCTCATCGGAGTTGCTGATGCGAAGGACGCCGCGACTGCAGCTGCCTTCGGCGTCGAAGACGCCGCCGAGGAACCCCGCATCCCATCCGGCGGAGGGCGCCTCGGGCCACTCGATGAGCGACTCGACCGTCTCCACATGCGATCGCCGTGCGGTACGGATGCCGACCATCTGCCGCCGCGTGGGCATCGCAGGTGCGAATTCGAAGGTGGAGAGGTCGACACCGAACCGACGAAGGTAGCCCTGCGTCCGGTGGAGCGCCTCGACGTCGGCGAGGGCGAGCCGGAACTGGTTCACGCGGTTGATGCCGCCGCGTGCGCGCCGGTACTCGCCGCGGAAGATCAGGCCGTCGCCGCGGATCATGCCGGCGAGATACCCGCGGGCGTAGTCGTCGGACATGACCGAGATCGATGCCTGGACACCGGACCGACCGAACCCGATGAGGCGGTTCGACGTGGTCAGGTATGGGCGCTGCTCGGCTCCGGACATGGCGCCGGCCACATGCTTCCAGCCGCGTTCGGTGAGGAACCGATGGTCACCACTGGCCACGATCGTCGTGCCGTCGGCGAGGCGGATGCGGTACGCGGGCTTCCGCGTCGACCACTTCGCGAGCACCTTCGCGGGCGTGTAGCGCCGGTACCGCCCGTCCACGCGGGTGCCGAGCACCTCCTCGCCGACCTGGATGTCCCGCATCGCCCGTTCCCGACCGTCGGCCAGGGTGATCATCGTGTCGGGATGGACGCAGTAGGCGCATGCGTGGGTGCAGCCCCGGTACGGGTTGATCGTCCAGCCGAACGGCATGGCCGACTGGCCCGGCACCCGGTTCAGGGCGGACTTCGCGAGCACCTCGTGGAAGGTGACCCCGGCGAACTCGGGGGTCTGCACGGAGCGGACGAGGTTGTTCAGCCGGGCGAGGCCGGGCAGCGCGCCGGCCTGCTCGACGCCCAACTGCTGTCCACTCCACCGCATGCAGACATTCGAACATATGTTCGAGCCATCCGCCACCCCGCATGCGGCGCGTCGTTCGCTCTCGCGCGCGTTCACCTTCCAGTGCAGGCCCCGAACGGACGCGAATGGTCGCTCTGGGGCATCCAGTGCGACCATTCGCGTCCGCGCGCGGGAAGGCGCGAACGGCGCGGCGCGTCAGGCGGCGCGGGCCGCCTCGACCACCCGACCGCGCTCGAGCCGCAGCTCCTCCCCGCCCACCGGCGGCGCAGCCACCGGTCGTGGCTGGCGATCAGCACCGCGCCGGGGTACCCGCCGAGGGCCTCCTCGAGCTCGGTGGCGAGCCCGAGCGACAGGTGGTTCGTCGGCTCGTCGAGGAGGAACACGTGCGGCGGCCTGGCGATCACGAGCGCGAGCGCCAGGCGCCGCTGCTGCCCGATCGACAGCGCCCCGACCGGGCGGTCGAGGTCGCGCGGCGCGATCAACCCCAGCCCGGAGAGCGGCACCTGCTCGGCCCGCCGCTCGCCGAGCGCCCGCTCGTACAGCGCGCGGGGCGAGGCATCCGGGTCGGCGAAGCGCACGTCCTGCTCGAGCAGCCCGACCCGGAGGCCCCGCCGCCGGTGCACGACGCCGCGGTCGGCGGCGAGCCGCCCGGCCAGCAGGCCGAGCAGGGTCGACTTGCCGGCGCCGTTCGCGCCCGTGACGAGCAGCCGCGTGAGCGGCGCCACCTCGAGCGTGCCCACGGCGAGCCGGTCGCCGACCGAGGCATCCGACACCTGCAGCAGCAGGCCGCCCTCGTCTGCCAGCACCTGCGATCCCGACGGGATGCCGGCGAACGCCAGCGGCACCGGGGGCTTGCGCACCTGCTCGCGCTCGAGGGTCTCGAGCCTGGCCTCGGCGTTGCGCACCCGGCGGCTCACCTGCTGCTCGACGCGATCGCCGATGCGCCCGTACGACATCTTGTTGCGATCGCGCATGGGCGCGTGGTGCGAGACGTTCCGCGCGGTCTCGTCGACGGCGAGCCGCAGCCGGCGCAGCTCGTCCTGCTCGGACTCGTACTGCGCCCGCCACCGCTCGCGCTCGGCCGACTTCACCTCGAGGAACTCGGTGAAGGTGCCGCCGAAGACCTGGCCGCCGGCCGCGGCGAGCAGGTCGTCGCGCGAGGCCCCCGCGGCGGATGCCCCGCCTCCCGCCCCGGCGAGCGCGAGCGCGCCCTGCCGCCCCGGGTCGAGGTCGAGCAGGCCGGTCGCCACGCGGTCGAGGAACGCGCGGTCGTGGCTGGCGAACATCACGGGCCCGCGCCAGGCGCGGAGCCGCTCCTCGAGGAACGCGGCGGCCGCGTCGTCGAGGTGGTTCGTCGGCTCGTCGAGCAGCAGCGCGTCGGGCGCGCGCAGCAGCAGCGCCGCCAGCGCGAACCGGCTGCGCTGCCCGCCGGAGAGGGTGCCGACCGGTCGGTCGAACCCGATGCCGGCGACGCCGAGCCCCGAGAGGAGCTCGTCGCGCCGGGCGCCGGCGGCCCAGACGTCGGCGCGTTCGGCCGCGTCGAGTGCGGTGGCGTAGCGGGCGGATGCCTCGTCGGAGGCATCCGCCAGCGCGGCGGCCGCGTCGTCGAGCTCGCGCTCGATCGCCCGCACCTCGGCGAGGGCGGACTCGAGCACGTCGCCGACGAGGTCGGTCGGCCCGAACGCGGGCTCCTGGAGGAGGAGTCCGGTGCGTTCCGGACGGGCGAGGCGCCCGTCGACGACCGCGGCATCGGCCGAGACGTCGGCCAGGAGCCGCAGGAGCGTGGACTTGCCGGCGCCGTTCTCGCCGATGAGGCCGAGGCGCTGGCCCGGCGAGACGGTGACGTGGAGGCCGGTGAACACCTGTCGGGCGCCGTAGGCGACCGACAGGCCGTCGGCGCGCAGGTGGGTGGAGTGGGAGAGACGTACAGCCATGGGGATACCCCGTTTCGCGAGAATGCCCCCGAGCCGCCGCGCGCACGCGCGGGCAGGCCGATGCACCGGCCGGCGCGCACGCGGTCGCGCGACGGCCCGGGAGCGGAGAGTGGATCCCGCCGGGCATGAGCCGTCGACGAACGGGTGCACGCGAACACTGTCGCGATCAGTGGAAGGGCACACCCGGAGTCAACGGCGCCTCAGGCGCGGGACGATGGGATGTGCTCACTTCATAGCGTCGGCTACCGTAGCACGGCCTGCCGGGGAATCGCCAGCACGGGACATCCGAAGCGATCGGATGCCCCGTGCGAGCGGATGCCTCGCGCCTACGCCTGCAACTGCAGGACCCGCGCCGTCTCGGCGAGGGACGCCTCGGCCGCGGCGGGGTCGTCGTTGAGCGTGCGGCCGTACGACGGGATCATCTCGCGGAGCGTCGGCTCCCACGAGGCCATGCGCTCGGGGAAGCAGCGCTTCAGCACGTCGAGCATGATCGGCGCGGCGGTCGACGCGCCCGGCGACGCGCCCAGCAGGCCCGCGATGGAGCCGTCGGCGCCCGTGATGACCTCGGTGCCGAACTGCAGCACGCCGCCCTTGCCGTCCTCGTGCTTCATCACCTGCACGCGCTGGCCGGCGGTGATGAGCTCCCAGTCGTCGGCCTTCGCCGTCGGCATGAACTCGCGCAGCGCGCGGAGCTTCTTGTCGCGGCCGGCGAGCAGCTCGGAGACGAGGTACTTGACCAGGTCGAAGTTCTTGAACGCGACGCCCAGCATCGTGCCGATGTTGTGCAGGCGGATCGAGAACGGCAGGTCGAACCAGGTGCTCGTCTTGAGGAACTTCGGCGTGAAGCCGGCGTACGGGCCGAACAGCAGCGCGGTCTGGCCGTCGACGACGCGGGTATCGAGGTGCGGCACCGACATCGGCGGGGCGCCGACGGCGGCCTTGCCGTAGACCTTCGCCTGGTGCTGCGCGACGAGCTTCGGGTTCGTGGTGCGGAGGAACTGGCCCGAGATCGGGAAGCCGCCGAAGCCCTTGATCTCGGGGATGCCCGAGTGCTGGAGCAGCGCGAGCGCGCCGCCTCCGGCGCCGACGAACACGAACCGCGCGTTCACGACCTTCGGGGTGCCGCCGACGAGGTGGCGCAGCTTCAGGCGCCACATGCCGTCCTTCTGGCGCTTCAGCCAGGTGACCTGGTGGTTCGTGTGCACCTCCCCGCCGCGGCGCTCGACGTCTTCGAGGAGGAACTTGGTGAGCGCGCCGAAGTCGACGTCGGTGCCCGCCTCGATGCGGGTCGCGGCGACCCGCTGGCGGGCATTGCGCTGCTTCGCGAGCAGCGGCGTCCACGCGCCGATCTGCTCGATGCTCTCGGAGTACTCCATGCCCGGGAAGAGCGGCTGGTCCTTCAGGGCCGCGTAGCGGCGCTTCAGGTAGTCGATGTTGGCCTTGCCGTGCACGAACGTCATGTGCGGCGTCGTGTTGATGAACCGGTTCGGCTCGGGCAGGGCGCCGGTGGCGACCAGGTGCGCCCAGTACTGGCGGCTGACCTGGAACTGCTCGTTGATCGAGATCGCCTTGGCCGGGTCGACCTTGCCGTCCTTGCCCTCGGGCATGTAGTTCAGCTCGCACAGGGCCGCGTGGCCGGTGCCGGCGTTGTTCCAGGGGTTGCTGGACTCCTGCGCCACCTCGCCGAGTCGCTCGTACACGCGGATGCTCCAATCCGGCTGGAGCCGGGAGAGCAGGGAGGCGAGCGTGGCGCTCATGATGCCCCCGCCGATCAGGACGACGTCGACGGTTTCCTCTGAATGCACGACTTCCAGTCTAAGTCGACCGCGAGGCGCCCTTGACCACGGGGCACCCGTGCGCTAGCAGGGCCGCCCCCTAGACTCTCCCCGGGGGAAGTCCGCGCACCGGGAGGGGGTGGCGGTGACTGGGGACGAAGCGGGTCCGTCGCGACTCGACGCCGACGTGCGCCCGGTGCCGGGGGCGGGGCATCCGCTTCGCCGTGCGACGCCGCCGCTGCGGCCCGAGGCGCCCGTGGACAGCGCGCGCCCGAGCCGATCGGCGCTCGCGCGCGTCGTCGCGGCGCTGCTCGCCCTCGCCGTCGTGGGCCTGCTGGCGTTCCTCGTCGTCGCCTCGATCGGCGCCGCGGGCGTGAACGCGCCGCTCGCCGGCCGGTCGTTCTACGTCGACCCGGACTCCAGCGCGGCCGTCGCCGCCGAGACCACCGACGACCCGGCCGAGCGGCACGCCGCCGAGGTGATCGCCGCCCAGCCCGCCGCCGTCTGGCTCACGCCCGAGGAGGACCCGCCCGGCGAGGTCGGCGAGCACGTGCGCCGCGTCATGACCGCGGCCGGAGCCTCGTCGACGGTGCCCGTGTTCGTCGTCTACGGCATGCCGGGCCGCGACTGCGGCGGCCAGTCGGCAGGCGGGCTCTCGGCCGAGGCCTACGGGCCGTGGGTCGAGGAGATCGCCTCGGCGCTCGGCGGGCGACGCGCGGTCGTCGTGGTCGAGCCCGACTCGCTCGCCCTCGCCGACGAGTGCGGCGACGCCGGGCGGCGCACGGCGCTCATCGCCGAGGCGGTGGACGGGTTCGCGCGGACCGTCGCGTTCGTCTACCTGGACGCCGGCCACTCCAACTGGGTCGACGTGGGCCGCATGGCCGACCTGCTCGAGCGCGCCGGCGTCGACCGGGTGCGCGGGTTCGCGACGAACGTGTCGAATGCGCAGACGACCGAGGCCGAGCGCACCTACGCCCGGCGCATCGCGGAGGAGCTCGGCGGCGCACACGCCGTGATCGACGTCTCCCGGAACGGCGAAGGGCCGCCCATCGACGACGCCTGGTGCAACGCCCCCGGGCTCGCGCTCGGCGCCGACCCCGCCGGCGTCCAGGACGAGGTCGTCGACGCGGAGCTGTGGGTGAAGCCGCCGGGCGAGAGCGACGGCCACTGCAACGGCGGCCCGGCGGCCGGCGAGTGGTGGCCCGAGGGCGCGATCGCGCTCGTGCGGAACGCCGGGCAGTGAACCGGGGCCGACGCGACGGGGATGACGGCATGACGGGCACGACGGATCGATGGGAGGGCATCGGATGACGGATGCAGCGCAGGACACGAACGGCGACCGCCGCGTGGCGGTGGTGATCGAGGACGAGGCCGACATCCGCGACCTGCTCGAGCAGGTGCTGCAACAGGCCGGGTTCGAGACGCATCCCGCGGTGAACGGGCTCGACGGCGTCGAGCAGGTGCGACGGTGGAACCCCACGGTCACGACGCTCGACGTCAGCATGCCCGGCATCGACGGGTTCGAGGCGGCGAAGCGCATCCGCGCGTTCAGCGACACCTATCTCGTGATGCTCACGGCGCGCTCCGAGGAGATCGACACCCTCATGGGGCTGGAGTCGGGCGCCGACGACTACGTCGCGAAGCCGTTCCGGCCGAGGGAACTGCGGGCCCGCATCGAGGCGATGCTGCGCCGTCCCCGGTCGAACGGTGCCGGGAGGGGCGGGCCTGCGCAGCCCACGGCCCCCACCTCGCCCGAGCACGTCGCCCGGCCCGAGGCATCCGTCTCGCCCGGGGCATCAGCCCCGCCGGTCTCCGCTGCGCCGGCGGCCCCGCCCGCCGCGCCGCCTCCCGTCGCCCAGCCCGTGGCGGCGGATGCGCCGGCCGAAGCCGTCGCACCCGCCGCCGCTGCCGCCGACATCGACGGCCAGCCCGGCTGGATCGGGCACCGCGGCCTCCGGCTGCATCCGGAGATGCACCTCGTTCGGGTCGAGGGCCGAGACGTCGAGCTCACGCGCATGGAGTTCGAACTCCTGCACCTGTTGCTCACGTCGCGGCGCCGGGTCCGCAGCAAGGCCGACCTCGCGCTCGCGCTCCACGGGGAGAGCTACGTCACCGCCTACCAGGTCACCGAGGCCGACAAGCGGGCCGTGGAGGTCCACCTGGCGAACCTGCGACGCAAGCTCGGCGAGAACGCGGCCGATCCGACGTGGATCGAGACCGTGCGCGGGGTCGGATACCGGCTGACCGCCGACGGGTGAGGTCGGCGGCCGCCGGAGTCGGCCGTCACACCTTGTATCCATGGGTGCGACGGAGGAGGTTGAAGACCATGCTGAGGGTCTGGAGCACGGTGATGACGCCCAGCACCGGCCACGCGACCCACAGGATCGCCGACTGCACGGCCGGGCTCAGCAGCATCCAGATGACGACCATCGCGACGATCACCGCGCCGACCAGGATGATCGGCACCAGGTAGCCCTGCCCCGAACCGCGCTCGGCCTTCGCCTGCGCCGCCCAGTTGTCGACGCGCTTGCGGCTGAGGAACTTCGTCCACGCCCGCACGAAGTGCCCGAGCCGGATCCACATGTAGACCTCCGCGGGCAGGTAGAGCAGCGCGAACAGGATGTCCCGGGCCGTGACCTTCTGCATCCACAGCGCCGTGCGGAGGTTCAGGAGCGTCGCCGCGATCGGCGGCAGCAGCCACCACCACATGAACACGAACGCCCCGATCGACAGCGAGCCGGCGAGCAGCACGATGAACATGACGCGGGTGAGGCCGTTCACCGCCATCGAGAAGTTCTCGAGCCACCGCTGGCGCAGGTTCGGGTGGAACGGCTGGCCCTTCGTGTCGCCGCGCTGGCCCGGCCACATCAGCTCGATGGAGCCGTAGTTCCACTTCACCTGCTGCGCGTCGAGCGAGCGGAGCGTCGTCATGCCGCCGACGTCGGCGCGCGCCTGCGCGCTGATCTTCGTCAGGTAGCCGGCGCTCTTGATCTGCAGCGACAGCAGCGAATCCTCGACCTCGGAGTCCTTCACCCAGGGCGTGGTCTGGTGGTTCGCGGCCATCGCCTCGCCGAGCGCCTTCATCGAGAAGATCGAGTACTGCCCGCCGAGCACCGCCATGTTGCGGCCCTTCAGCATGTTCTGCATGTTGAATGCGGCGAACTGGGCGCGCTGCCCCGCGATGAGGAAGCGCGCGATGCCGCCCTCGATCTTCGTGTCGTCGATCGTGTAGATCGCCGAGATGCCGCCGATGCGGCTGTCGGACTCGATCTCCGCCGAGAGGAACTCGATCGCGCGGTCGTCGGCGACCGTGTCGCCGTCGACCCCGAGCAGGTAGTCCAGGCCCTCGACCAGCGCGTGGCCGTAGTTCAGCGCGCCGACCTTCTTGTCGGGGTTCTTCCCGATGTCGTGCACGAACACCTCGGTGAACTGCTCGACGCCGTCGGCGTCGACGCGGCGGTGCGCCCCGGCGAACTCGGCGGCCCGCTCGACCGTGCGGTCCGACGAGTTGTTCACGATGACGTGGATCACGTCGGGCAGCCGCGTCTGGCCCAGCAGCGACCGGATGACGTCGGCGATCGACTCCTCCTCGTTGTACGCGGGGATGATGCAGCCGATCGTGGTGCGGATCGCCGCGGCCTCGTCGCGCGCCTGCGCGGCCCACGATGCGGGCGCGTCGACGTCGTCGACGAGCACGGTGCCGTGCTCGGGCACGGCGGACGGCGTGATGGTGTGGACCTGGGTCATGGTTCGAGCTCCTGGGAATGGATGACTGCCGACCCACCATCGCGTCGTCCTTCGAGTCTGACGGGGCATCCGTGAGGTTCGCTCCGAAATCCGCTAGCGTCGGCTCAAGTCCACCTCAAGATTTCGCCAGACCGACGGGGGGAAGGCATGGCCGGAATCGCTCGTCGCCGTGCGCACCGGCCGGGGCCTCGCCGAGGTGCGGTCGCGATCGGATGCCTCGTGCTCGCCGCGACCCTCACCGGGTGCGAGGCGCCGCCATGGGACCCGGCCTCGACGGCCACGCCGACGACGAGCGCGCCCGCGACCGTCGAGCCGGTGCAGAACGACCTCGCGGCCGGGTCGACGACCCGCACGATCGAGGTCGGCGCCGTGACCCTCACCATCGACTACTGGTCGACGCTGTCGATGGACCAGTGGACGGCGGCGGCGAACAAGCCGCTGAGCTTCTCGCTGCGCGGCACGGTCGTCCCGGCCGACGGCCAGAAGGTGTACCTCAGCCGGGCGTCGGTCACCCCCGAGGTGCGGGCCGCCGACGGCACCGTGCTGCCGGGGTTCGACCCGATCGTCGACCAGGCCACCGTCTCCCCCGGGTACCTGATCCTCGATCCGTACACGTACAGCCAGACGTTCATCCTCCCGCCGGTCGACCCGGACGCCGCGTCGATCGTGCTGGGCCTGCGCTACGAGCTGCTCGTGCAGTCGACGCCCACGTCGACCGACTACGCGAAGCAGACCGCCGTCGACACGCTCACGGTCGCGATCGCGCCGTCGGGCGGCGCGACGGGCGAGCCGAGCGAGCCGGGCGAGCCGAGCGAGGGGTCGGACTGAGCGAGGGGTCGGACTGAGCCGCCCGCCGCTCGGCCCGCTCAGCCCTCGACCACCACGTCGCCGCCGGCCGCCCGGGCGGACTGCGCCGCGCTCGTCGCCGCGTCGACCAGGGTGATCACGTCGTACCCGTGCCGGTCGCTGCCGACGATCCCGACGCTCGCCGTGAGCCGGATGCCGTCGGCCGCCGTGATCCGCTCGTCGCGGAGCCCGTGCCGGATCTCCTCGGCCGAGTCCGTCGCGTCGGCCAGGTGCCGGTACACGCCCGCGACGAGCACCTGCCCCGGCGCCTCCTCGGCGACGATCGTGTGGGCGCCCGCGTAGCGGCGCACCACCGCGGCGAAGTCCCCCGCGAGTCCCAGCCCCGTCGACCGGCCGAACGCCGCATCCAACGACTCCCGCTCATCGAGCTCGAACCGCAGCACCACCAGCTGGTCGCCGTGGAAGTCGGCCCGCTCCGCCCAGTCGTCGGCGATCTGCAGCAGCTCGTCGCGGGTGAGCAGTCCGTCGGCCGTGAACTCGAGCGACGACCCGCGCTCGCCGACCCGTGGCACCCGCTCGCCCTGCAGGATCGTCATGCACACCACCGTCGTGATCGTGAGCGCCATCACCACGACCGCCGCGGCGCCGCGGCCGAGGAGGGTCTGCATCACCTCGGCGTCCGCACCCAGGAGGAGGACGACCACCGTCCGCGCCCCGTAGAACGCCGCGACGAACGCGAAGATCACCGACAATCCGCGCGCCGTCCAGTGCCGGCTCATCGGCGAGCGCAGCGACTCGACGAGTCCGAGCGCGGCGAACGACGCGACCGAGGCGTACAGCAGCGCGAGCCCGGCCGAACCGATGAGGCCGACGCTGCCCAGCACGACGGCCGCCCCGATCGCGAGCGACACGACCACGCCGACCCACAGCAGGTCGCGGCGCCGGTTGTACGCCCGCGCCCCGCTCCAGAAGGCCGCCACCGCGAACACGTTCGTCGTCGCCGCCGCCACCGCCGTCCACCACGCCGTCGGGTACAGCGTGAGCACGGACAGGCTGAACGAGCACACGATCCCCGAGACGAAGCCGAGCGACCAGACGCGGCCCGCGGCATCCGCCTGGCGCAGGAAGGCATCGAGCAGGAACAGCACGCCGCTGACCGTCGTCACGACCGTGAGCGCCAGTTGGAGCGTGTACGTGTCGAGGATCATGCGGTCCCCGGTCCGGCGACGGGCAGGCTCATGATCATGGTGGTGCCGCTCCCCTCCACGCTCTCCGCGTGCAACCCGCCCCCGTGCATCTCCACGAGGTCCTTCGCGATCGGCAGCCCGAGCCCGCTGCCGTGGATCGCGCCCTTCTGCACCGCCGCCGACCGGAAGAACCGCTCGAACAGCTTCGGCAGCTCGGCCGCCGGGATCCCGATGCCCGTGTCGCGCACCGTCACCCAGGCCGTGCCGTCCTCCGCGGTCGCGGCGACCTGAATGGAGCCGCCCAGCCGGTTGTACTTGATCGCGTTCGACACGAGGTTGTCGAGCACCTGCCGGAGCCGGAAGGCGTCACCCCGCACCACGACGGGCTCGACGTTCGCGACGTCGATCGACAGGCGCTGCTCGTCGGCCCGCGGCCGCAGCGCCTCGATGCAGTCGAGGACGACCCGTCCGAGGTCGACGTCGCCGAGGTCCAGCGGAGCCTGCTGGTCCCGGTGCTTCGCGCCGGCGAGGATCGAGGCGATGAGCTGGAGCATCCGCTCGCCGTTGCGCTCGATGATCTCGAGGTTCTGCCGCACGCGCTCGGGGACGCCGGGCTCGTCGACCGACAGGTCGACGTAGCCGAGGATCGACGTCATCGGGGTGCGCAGCTCGTGCGACACGGATGCCACGAGGTCGTCGCGTGCCCGCACCGCCGCGAGCTCCCCGGTGACGTCGCGGGCCACCAGCACGCTGCCGTCGTCCTCGCCGTCGAGGCCGACCAGGGCGCGCGCCGTCACCGAGATCGCCGCGAGCTCCCCGCCCGGCGACGGCACCCACGTGAGCACGTCGTCGAACTGCTCGCCCCGCACCGCCCGGTTGAACGGCAGCTCGTCGATCGCCAGCGGGGTGACGCGATCGCCGCCCAGCACTGCCGCCTCGCTCGCCTCGTCGAGCGAGCGCCGGTCGAGTCCGTACATGCGGGCGTATGCGCGATTCACGATCGCTCGCCGACCGTCGCGGTCGAGTCGGACGACGCCGAACTCGACGGCGTCGAGCACCTCGCTGAGCAGCTCCTCCTGCCGGCGCGTGCGCTTCAGCGCCCGCTCGAGCTGCCGCGCCTGCGCGGCGATGAGCGTGCGCACCGCCCTCGTACGACGGCTGGTCAACGCCGCCGACACGCCGACGAACGCCAGCGCGATCGGCACGAGCACGGTGCCGGGGATCGACGCCGGGCCGAAGGGAGCCGCCGAGGCGACCTCCTCCACGACGATGAAGCCGAGCGCCGTGCCGAGCGCGACCACCACCCCGACGATGCCGAAGTAGCTCGCCAGCCAGATGGTGGGGAACACCCACAGCAGCCCGAGCCCGCTCACATGATCGGCGGCGCGCATCACGCCGACGGCGATGAGGTCGAGCACCGGCACCACCACGACCGCAGCCGGCGGCACCGTCGACCACTGCACCATGATCGTCACGCCGAGGGTCACCGCCACCAGCACGAACCCGCCCATGAACGCCGGGTGCGCGACGAGGTCGGGGCGGATGAGGAGCTCGGCCAGCGCGGCCGCGACGACCGCCGCCGCGAAGAGCAGCTCGGAGAGCACGACCGAGCGGTCGATCGTGGTGATCAGCCGCGCACGAGTGGGACCCCCCGACCCCTCCATGGGGTCGAGCCTAGCGACCCGGCCCGCCGAGGCGGGCCGGGTCGCCGGGGTGCGTCGCGGAGGTCCGGGTTGCCGGGTCCGCGACGGGAGATCAGACGGCGGCGGGCGCCTTGGCCGCGATGAGCTCGGCGATCTGCACCGCGTTCAGCGCGGCGCCCTTGCGCAGGTTGTCGTTCGAGACGAACAGCACGAGGCCGCGGCCCTCGGGTGCGGACTGGTCCTGGCGGATGCGCCCGACGTAGCTCGGGTCGGTGCCGGCGGCCTGCAGCGGCGTCGGGATGTCGCTCAGGGCCACGCCCGGGGCATCCGACAGCAGCTCGGTCGCGCGCTCGGGCGTGATCGAGTTCGCGAACTCGGCGTGGATCGACAGCGAGTGGCCGGTGAAGACCGGCACGCGCACGCAGGTGCCCGCGACGAGCAGGCCCGGCAGCTCGAGGATCTTGCGGCTCTCGTTGCGGAGCTTCTTCTCCTCGTCGGTCTCGAGGTCGCCGTCGTCGACGATCGAGCCCGCCAGCGGGATCACGTCGAACGCGATCGGCCGCGGGAACTTCTCGGGCGCGGGCAGCGTCACCGACGCGCCGTCGTGCACGAGGCCCAGCGTGTCCTGCTCGAGGGCCGCCTTCGCCTGCGCGTAGAGCTCCTCGCCTCCGGCGAGGCCGGCGCCCGACACGGCCTGGTACGTCGACACGATGAGCCGCTCGAGGCCGGCCTCCTCGTGCAGCACCTTCAGCACCGGCATCGCGGCCATCGTCGTGCAGTTCGGGTTCGCGATGATGCCCTTCTTCGCCTCGTCGATGGCGTGCGGGTTCACCTCGCTGACGACCAGCGGGACCTCCGGGTCCATGCGCCAGGCGCTCGAGTTGTCGATGACCGTGACGCCGGCCGCGGCGAACCGCGGCGCCTGCACCTTCGAGGTCGCCCCGCCCGCGGAGAAGATCGCGATGTCGAGGCCCGTCGGGTCGGCGAGCTCGGCATCCTCGACGACGACGTCCTCGCCCTTCCACGGCAGCGTCGTGCCAGCCGAGCGCGCGGAGGCGAAGTAGCGGATCGAGGCCACCGGGAAGTCGCGCTCCTCGAGGAGGCGACGCACGACGGCGCCGACCTGGCCCGTCGCGCCGACGACGCCGATGTTCACTCCGTTGGCCATGATGTTCCTTCGTTCGTGGGGTGCACGGCGACCGCGCACCGCTCCTTCCAGTGTGCCCGACGCGCGAGGCCCCGGCGCCCGGATGACGTCCGTCGCGCCTGCCTTGGCAGGAACCCGACGGCGGACGTCAGTGGCTCAGCGGCCGGTGCCCGCGTAGACGACCGCGTCGATGTCGCCGTCGAGGCCGAACGCGGTGTGCACCGCGCGAGCGGCCTCGTTCACCGAGTCGGCACGCGTGACGACCGAGATGCGGATCTCGCTCGTCGAGATCATCTCGATGTTGATGCCGGCCTCGTACAGCGCCTCGAACAGCTTCGCCGACACGCCCGACGCCGAGCGCATCGCGGCGCCGACGAGCGACAGCTTGCCGATCTGGTCGTCGTACTGCAGCGACTCGAAGCCGACCTTCGCCTGCACGCTCGCGAGCGCGGTGAGGGCCTTCTCGCCCTCGGCCTTCGGCAGCGTGAACGAGATGTCGGTCTTGCCGGTCGCGGCGGCCGACACGTTCTGCACGATCATGTCGACGTTGGCGTTCGCGCCCGCGACGATCGTGAAGATGGCGGCGGCGACACCCGGCTTGTCGGGCACGCCGACGACGGTGATCTTCGCCTCGGAGAGGTCGACGGCGACGCCGGCGATGACGGAATCTTCCACAGCAGCTCCTTCGGGGCTTCGCGAGGGGTCGTAGACGATGGTCCCCTCCGAGTTGTTGAACGACGAGCGCACGTGCAGCGTCACGCCGTGGCGGCGGGCGTACTCGACGGCCCGGATGTGCAGCACCTTCGCGCCGGACGCCGCGAGCTCGAGCATCTCCTCGCTCGTGATGCGGTCGAGCTTGTGCGCCTTCTTCACCACGCGCGGGTCGGAGGTGAACACGCCGTCGACGTCGGTGTAGATCTCGCACACGTCGGCCTCGAGGGCGGCGGCCAGGGCGACCGCCGTCGTGTCGCTGCCGCCGCGGCCGAGCGTGGTGATGTCGCGCGACTCCCGGCTGAAGCCCTGGAAGCCGGCGACGATGACGATCGCGCCCTCGTCGAGCGCCTCGCGCAGGCGCACCGGGGTGACGTCGACGATGCGGGCGGCGCCGTGCGTGGCATCCGTGATCATGCCCGCCTGGCTGCCGGTGAAGCTGCGCGCCTCGTGGCCCATGCCCTTGATCGCCATCGCGAGCAGCGCCATCGAGATGCGCTCGCCCGCCGAGAGCAGCATGTCGAGCTCGCGGGGGGCGTGGATCGGCGTGACCTCGTTCGCGAGATCGAGCAGCTCGTCGGTCGTGTCGCCCATCGCGGAGACGGCGACGACCACGTCGTTGCCGGCCTTGCGGGTCTCGACGATGCGCTTGGCGACCCGCTTGATGCTCTCCGCGTCGGCGACGGACGATCCGCCGAACTTCTGCACGATCAAGCTCACGTGGTCTCCCCGGGGGTGATGTGCGGCGCGGGACGGGTGCCGTCGAGCGCGTGGGCCGAGGCGTGCGCCGCGGCACCATCCTACGTCGGGGCGTATGTCGCCCCGGCCATGTGACGCCGCCCATCCCCCGCTGCGACGGCCCGCGCGGATACGATGCGGGCATGGGGGAGCTGACCGACGCGTGGAGCGAGTTCAACGTGGCGATGCTCGGCGCGGCGGCGGCCCTCGCGGGCCTGCTCATCGTCGCCGTCTCGGTGAACATCGCGCAGATCATGCAGACGGCCTCGCTGCCGGGGCGTGCCGCCGCCGCGCTCGCGGCGCTCGTCGCGGCGATCACGACGACCGCGCTCGGGCTCGTGCCCGACCAGCCCGAGTGGGCGTTCGGGCTCGAGGTGCTCGCCGTCGCCCTCGTCGCCGCGTGGTTCGAGCTGCGCGCGACGCAGCTCATCTTCGCCGAGCCGCGGACGTACGGCCCACGGTGGGCGAAGGCGTTCGCGGGGTGGCTGCCGGTGGCCCTGTTCCTCGTGGGTGCGGTGCTCGTGCTCGTCGGCTCGCCTGCCGCGGGGCTCGGATGCCTCGCCGCGGCCTCGATCCTCGCGATCGCCTCGGCGATCCTGCACGCGTGGATCGTGCTCGTCGAGGTGCTGCGGTAGCCGCAGCCGCCCGCGGGCGCGCCCGCACCCGCCAGCTCAGCCCTTGTGCGACCGCTTCATGTACCACTCGGTGAACTCGGTCGCCCGGCCGTCGTCGGCGAAGCGGATCACCCACAGGTTGATGTAGTCGTCGGCGCGCGCCGGGTAGTCGGTGCGGCCCTGGATGAACGCGATCCCGGGCTCCTCGTGGAGGATGCGCCAGTCGAACGCCCACGTGCCGGGGTCGTCGAGGTCCTCGATCCAACCGGCGACGATCGCCTCGTGGCCGACGCGGGGCGGGACATCCGGGGCGGTGAGGTACCGGGCGTCCTCGGTGAACAGCGCCGCGATGTCACGCGGATCGTTCGACTCCCACGCCTTGACGTACCCTGCCACCCATTCCGCCGCCATGCTCGCCATGGGTCCAGTCCACCCGTGGTCGCCGGGCGGCGTCAAGTGGTGGACGCCGGGTCGGAACGGGGCGCGAACGTCAGCCGACGATGCGGCGGCCCTCGAAGGCGCGGCCGAGGGTGACCTCGTCGGCGTACTCGAGGTCGCCGCCCACGGGCAGGCCGGAGGCGAGGCGCGTCACGCGGATCTCGAGCGTGGTGAGCATGCGGCTGAGGTACGTCGCCGTCGCCTCGCCCTCGAGGTTCGGGTCGGTCGCGAGGATGACCTCGTTCACGGTGCCATCTGCGAGGCGCTGCATGAGCTGGCGGATGCGCAGCTGGTCGGGCCCGATGCCGTCGATCGGGCTGATCGCCCCGCCGAGCACGTGGTAGAGCCCGCGGAACTCCCGCGTGCGCTCGATCGCGACGACGTCCTTCGCCTCCTCGACGACGCAGATGAGCGTCGCGTCACGGCGCGGGTCGCGGCAGATCGAGCAGGTCGCCTCCTGCGACACGTTGCCGCAGATCTCGCAGAAGCGCACCTTGTC
The DNA here is from genome assembly GCF_043950245.1 of Agromyces sp. MMS24-K17. Classification (GTDB taxonomy): domain Bacteria; phylum Actinomycetota; class Actinomycetes; order Actinomycetales; family Microbacteriaceae; genus Agromyces. The sequence continues at coordinate 3,797,740 of NZ_CP171640.1, forward strand.
GCGCACCTCGAGCAGGATCTCGGCGAGCCGCGTCACGTCGAAGTGCTCGGTTTGGACGATGTGGAACGCGATGCGCTGGGCCGACTTCGGCCCGATGCCCGGCAGTCGGCCGAGCTCGTCGATCAGTTCCTGGACGATGCCCTCGTACACGGACTACCCACGCTCCCCGAGGCCGCGCGGCGCGGGTGCGGGCGCGTCGACCTCCTCGAGGAAGGTCGCGTTGAGCACCTCGCGCACGACCGACTCGCCGTACCGCTGGAACCCGGTGCCGCCGCCCTTCGGCGCGGAGGCGGTGCGGGCGTTCGACGGGCGGCCCTTCGCGGCCGTGGCCGGGCGCTCGCCGCGCGCCGGCGCGGCGGCCGCGGGAGGGGCGGCGTCGTAGGCCTCCGGCTCGGGGCCGGGGTCGAACGGGGGCTCCTCGTCCTCCGGGGGCGCCTCGGCGTCGTCGGGCACGGCGCCGTACTCCGACTCGACCGCCGGCCGCTCGAGCGTGGCGGTCGGGGCGGATGCCTCGCGCGAACGCTCGCTCGCGGGCACGGAAGCGGCGGCCGACTGGCCGCCGACCGGGCCCGACGCCGACGGGACCGCAGCGGACGAGGTCGGGGCTGCGGTTGCATCGGCCGGCTCGTCCGCCGGGATCGCGACGACGGCCCACGAGTCGACCGGACCGGCGGGCCCGGCGGAGGTGGCGGCACCGGCCGTGCGCGCGGACGCGCCCGACCGCGTCGCCGGGCCGGACGCCCGCGCCGAGCCGGGGTCGGACGTCGCGCGAGCCGGCGAGGCGGGACTGGACGCAGCGGGGTTCGACGGGCCGGGGTTCGACGCGGCGGGGTTCGACGGGCCGGGGTTCGAAGACCCGGGTGCCGACGACGCGGTGCTCGCCGCCCCGGCACCGGACGGACCGGCGTCCGCGGCACCGCGACCCGGCTGGCCGGCACCCGACGACGCCGGGCCGGACGCGCCGTCGCCGGCCGACCCGCCCGCCGCACCACCGGCGGACGTCGCCTGCGCGCCGACGACGCGCGGCACGAACTTCACCTGCACGCCGAGGATGTCGTGGATCGCGCCGCGGAGCAGTTCGGCGTTGCTCTGCTTGCCGGCGCCGCTCTTCAGCTCCTCGACGTCGCGGGCGCTCGGGAACCCGATCACCAGCACGGCGTCGTCGGTGCGGTACTCGATGACGTGCGCGTTCAGCGCGGCCATCCACGCCGTGCGCTTCGATCGCTCGAGCACGCCGAGGACCTCGGGCCATGCGTCGCGGAGGAGCTGCGTGGTGACCGGGCCGACGGGCTTCGGGCGCGGCGCGGGAGGTTCGGGGGTGGCGGCGGGGGTGGGTTCGGGGCGCGTCGGCTCGGGCGAGGCGGCGCGGCCGGCGGGGGTGGTGGGTGCCGCGGGCGTGCTGGGTGCCGCGGGCGGGGTGGTCTCGATCCGCTCGCCGGCGCTCGCGCCTCGACCACGTGCGGGTGCCTCCGGCGCCGCCACGCGACCACCGGCGGAAGCCGGAGCCGCCTCCGCGACCGGCACGGCGCCGTCGACGCCGACGCGGCGCTCCAGGCGCTCGACGCGGGCGAGCGCGCCGCGCTCGGAGTCGTCGGCCGCGGGCACCAGCACGCGCGCCAGCATGAGCTCGAGGTGGAGCCGCGGCGAGGTGGCTCCCGTCATCTCGGTCAGCGTCTGGCTCACGAGGTCGGCGACGCGCGACAGCTCGGCCTGGCCGAACAGCGTCGCCTGCGCGCCCATGCGGGCCAGCTCGTCTTCCGGGATGCCGCGGAGCACCGACTTCGCCGACTCGGGCGACGAGGCCGCGACCACGATGAGGTCGCGCAGCCGCTCGAGCAGGTCTTCGACGAACCGGCGCGGATCCTGGCCGGTCTGCACGACCCGGTCGGCCGCGGCGAACGCGCCCGCCGCATCCTTCGCGCCGATCGCGTCGACGACCTCGTCGAGCAGGGCGCCGTGCGTGTAGCCCAGCAGGGCGACCGCGCGCTCGTAGTCGACCGTCGTGCCCTCGGAGCCGGCGATCAGCTGGTCGAGCAGGGACAGCGTGTCTCGCGGCGACCCGCCGCCGGCGCGCACGACGAGCGCGAGCACGCCGGGCTGCACGGTGATGCCCTCCTCGTCGCACAGCTTCTGCACGTACTCGAGCATCGGCGCCGGCGGCACGAGACGGAACGGATAGTGGTGGGTGCGCGAGCGGATGGTGCCGAGCACCTTGTCGGGCTCGGTCGTCGCGAAGATGAACTTCACGTGCTCGGGCGGCTCCTCGACGAGCTTCAGCAGCGCGTTGAAGCCCTGCGGCGTCACCATGTGCGCCTCGTCGAGGATGAAGATCTTGAACCGGTCGCGCGCCGGGGCGAACACCGCACGCTCGCGCAGGTCGCGGGCGTCGTCGACGCCGTTGTGGCTCGCGGCGTCGATCTCGACGACGTCGAGCGAGCCGCCGCCCCCGCGGGACAGCTCGACGCAACTCGGGCAGACCCCGCACGGGACATCCGTCGGGCCCTCGGCGCAGTTCAGGCAGCGCGCCAGGATGCGCGCCGAGGTCGTCTTGCCGCAGCCGCGCGGGCCGCTGAAGAGATAGGCGTGGTTCACCCGATCGGTGCGCAGCGCCGTCATGAGCGGCTCGGTGACCTGGGACTGGCCGATCATCTCGGCGAAGGTCTCGGGCCGGTAGCGGCGATAGAGGGCGGTGACCACGGAACCATGCTAGTTGCCGCGTCCGACACGGGATCCGGATGGCGAGGGCGTACCATGCTGGGCACGCGGCGTCGCGTACGCCGCGCGTCGACGCCGCCCGGGGCGGCGGAAGGAGGGCGGAATGACCACCCGGAGCTTCACCCCGTCACGGCTCGAGAAGTTCGAGCGCCTGCTGCTGGCCGAGGAGGCCGAGGCGAACGAGCGCCTCGCCGAGCACCGCATCGGCATCAGCGAGGTGCGCGCCGCACGGTCGGATGCCTCCGCCGACGACGAGCACGACCCCGAGGGCCCGACCATGACCCAGGAGTGGTCGCAGCGCTCGGCCGTGCTGACCGACGCCGAGCACGAGCTCGCCGACGTGCGCCGCGCCCTCGGCCGCCTGACCGACGGCAGCTACGGCGTGTGCGAGAGCTGCGGTCGTGCGATCACCGTCGCCCGCCTCGAGGCCCGCCCGACCGCGACCCTCTGCATCGACTGCGCCCGCCGCATCGGCTGACGAGCGGTCTGGTCCGCGCCCTCAGTCGCGCGGTCGCGCCGCGGCGAGCCCGTCGAACGAGCGCAGCACCAGCGGGCTCGCGCCGAGGACGGCGTAGAGCAGCGCGCACGCGGCGACCGTGGGAACCAGCCCGAACGCCTGCGCGGCCGCTCCGCCGAGGAATGCGCCGAGCGGCATCGTCGCCGTCACCCCGGCGGTCAGCACGCCGAACACCCGGGCGCGCATGCCGTCGGGGATGAGCCCGTACATCGCGGTCGAGATCATCGGGTTGAGCGCGCCGGCGGCGAGGCCCGAAGCGGCGAGCACCGGCAGCAGCACCGGCGCCGGCGCCTCGAGCGCCATCGCCAGGTACGGCGGCACGCCGGCCAGGACGAAGCAGATCGCGAACATCCAGCGCCCGCTCCAGCGGTGCCCGACGACGCCGAACACCGCCGATCCGACGAGCGCGCCGGCGGCGAACGTGCCGACCATGAAGCCGAGCATCGCGCGGTCGTCGAGCACCTCGGACGCGTACAGCGGCTTCAGCACGGTGAGGCCGGCGGCGTCGATCGCGTTGGTGAGGGTCACGAGCAGGATGATCGCGCGCAGCAGCGGCGAGCGCACGACGAAGCGGAGGCCGGCGACGAACCCGCCGGAGTCGGCCGGCGCGTCGGGCGCGACCGCCTCGCCGTCGCCCTCGACGTCCGCCGCGGCCCGGGCGCGCGCCGCGAGCCGGGCGGGCACGAACAGCAGCACGAGCAGCGCGGCGATGCCGAACCCGACGGCGTCGACGACGAGCGCGACCATCGGCCCCGACAGCCCGATGAGCACGCCAGCGGTGCCCGCGCCGATCATGGTGGCGGTGCGCTGCACGGCCGACTGCGCGCCCGCGGCGCGGGCGATCGGCACGCGCGCGAGCGCGGCGAGGTCGGGCGTGAGCGAGGTCTTCGCGGTGTCGCCGGGCGGGTCGAGGAGCCCGCCGAGGAAGGCGAGGCCGAGCAGCGCCCAGAACGGCAGGCCGACGGTGGCGTGCAGCACGGGCACCGCGAGCACGGTGAGGCCGCTCGCCACGTCGGCCGCGATGCTCGACGCGCGGTACCCGAACCGGTCGACGAGCACGCCGCCGAAGGCGCCGCCGATCACGAGCGGCACGGTCGCGAACACGCCGGCGACTCCCGCCCAGAGCGGCGAGCCGGTGAGGTCGAGCGCGATGATCGGCAGGGCGACGAGCGAGATCGCGTTGCCGCCGAGCGAGAAGAGGGCTGCGGCGAGCGCGGCCACGAGCGGCATCAGGCGGCGCGGCTCCTCCGGGGGCGCGGGTGCGGCTGCCGGTCCGGCGACGTCGGTCAGGTCGGATGCCTCGGGCACGGTGGCCTCGCTCATGCGTCGCTCCTCGGGAACGCGTGGGTGATCAGTCGGACGATGCGGGTGCCCTCGCGCGGGTCCCGGCCGCGCTGGAACCACCGGTCGCGGACGGCCTCGACCTCGGCGACCATCTCGCGGAACTCCTCGAGCGTGAGGTGGGCGGCGATGTCGCTGGAGTCGCTCGCCTGCACCCATGCGGGGTCGTCGTCGCGCTCGGCGGCGAGCGCCTGCACCAGTTCGAGGTGCGAGGCGTCGAGCACGGCACGGCGCATCGCGTCGGCCGCGTCGCGGCGCTCGGGGTCGCCCTCGACGTCGGCGACGTCGAAGGTGGTGAACTCGTGCGCGGCGCGCCACCAGTGCTCGCGGCGGTCGCGCGCGAGTTCGGGCGCGCCCTCGACGAAGCCGTGCTTCGCGAGGGTCTTCAGGTGGTGGCTGACCGAGCCGGCCGCCTCCCCCGTGCGCTCGGCGAGCCGGCCGACGGTGGCCGGGCCCTCGACGCGGAGCAGGCCCAGGATGCGCAGGCGCACCGGGTGCGCGAGGGCGCGCATGGGCCCGGGGTCGCGGACGTCGATGTGTCTGGGTTCGGCGGGCATGGCCCGAGCGTATACCCACAAGAACTCTTGTACAAGTGTTCTTGTGGAATTGGCGGCCCGTGAGCCGCCGGCGCGTGCGCCTACGCCTCGATGACCGCCACGGTCTGCCGGGCGATCTCCAGCTCCTCGTTCGTCGGGATCACGAGCACCGCCGTGCGCGAGGCATCCGTCGAGATGCGGCGCGGCCCGCGCTCGGGGCCCTCGTTGCGGGCCGGATCGAGTTCGACGCCGAAGCCCTCGAGTCCCGCCAGCGCCCACGACCGCACCAGCGCGGAGTTCTCCCCCACGCCCGCCGTGAACGCGATCGCATCGACCCGGCCGAGCTGCGCCGCGTACGCCCCGACGTACGAGCGGATGCGGTGCGCGTACACCTCCAGCGCGAGCGTCGCCGCCTCGTCGCCGTCGGCCATCGCGGCCTCCACGTCGCGCAGGTCGCCGTGCCCGCTCAGCCCGAGGATGCCGCTGCGCTTGTTCAGCAGGTCGTCGACGTCGTCCGCCGTCAGGCCCGCGCGCCGTTGCAGGTGCAGCAGCACCGCCGGGTCGACGTCGCCCGACCGGGTGCCCATCACGAGCCCCTCCAGCGGGGTCATGCCCATGCTCGTCTCGACCGAGCGGCCACCCGATACCGCGCAGGCGGATGCCCCGTTGCCGAGGTGCAGCACGATGAGCCGCAGTTCCTCGACCGGCCGGCCCAGGAACTCCGCCGCCGCACGCGAGACGAACCGGTGCGACGTGCCGTGGAACCCGTACCGGCGCACCCGGTGCTTCGCCGCCAGCTCGCGGTCGATGGCGTACGTGTACGCCGCCGGCGGCATCGTCTGGTGGAACGCCGTGTCGAACACCGCCACGTGCGGCACGTCGGGGAACGCCCGCTGCGCCGCCTCGATGCCCTGCAGGTTCGCCGGGTTGTGCAGCGGCGCGAGCGCCGACAGCTCGTCGATGTTGATCTTCACCAGGTCGGTCACGACCGTCGGCTCGAAGAACCGGGCGCCGCCCTGCACCACCCGATGCCCGACCGCCACGGGCGCGAACTCCTCGAGCGACGGCCCGTTCGCGGCGAACGCGTCGAGCATCACCTGGAAGCCGGCGGTGTGGTCCGGGATGGGCAGCACGCGCTCCGACTCGGATGCCCCGCCCGAGGCATCCCCCGCCGGAACCTTGTGCACCGCCCGCCCCTCGGCGGCGCCGATGCGTTCGACCAGGCCGCTCGCGAGCGTGCGCGACCCGGTCACCTCGATGAGCTGGTACTTGAACGACGACGATCCCGAGTTGACGACCAGCACCACGCTCATGCGCTACACCTCCGCTGCCTGGATCGCGGTGATCGCGACCGTGTTCACGATGTCCTGCACGAGCGCCCCGCGCGACAGGTCGTTGACCGGCTTCCGCAGCCCCTGGAGCACCGGGCCGATCGCGACCGCGCCGGCCGAGCGCTGCACCGCCTTGTACGTGTTGTTGCCCGTGTTGAGGTCGGGGAAGATGAACACCGTCGCCCGCCCCGCGACATCCGACTCCGGCAGCTTGGTGCGCGCGACCGCCGCATCGACCGCCGCGTCGTACTGGATCGGGCCCTCGACCGCGAGCTCCGGCGCGCGATCGCGCACCAGCGCGGTCGCGAGGCGCACCTTGTCGACGTCGGCCCCCGAGCCGGACTCGCCCGTGGAATACGAGAGCATCGCGATGCGCGGCTCGATGCCGAACTGCGTGGCGGTACGCGCCGACGAGATCGCGATGTCGGCCAGCTGCTCGGCCGTCGGGTCGGGCACGACCGCGCAGTCGCCGTACACGAGCACGCGGTCGGCGAGCGCCATGAGGAACACGCTCGAGACGACCTCGACGTCGGGCCGGGTCTTCACGATCTCGAACGACGGCTTGATGGTGTGCGCCGTCGTGTGCGCGGCACCCGACACCATGCCGTCGGCGAGCCCGAGTTCGACCATCATCGTGCCGAAGTACGAGACATCCGACACGCGCTCGCGCGCCTGCTCGAGCGTGACGCCCTTGTGGGCGCGGCGCTTCTGGTACTCGACCGCGAACTTCGCGACCAGCACGTGGTCGTGGCTCGACACCACCTGCGCGGCCGAGATATCGAGGCCCAGGCCGATGGCGCGACTGCGCACCTCGATCTCCTCGCCGAGGATCGTCAGGTCGGCGACCCCGCGCTTCAGCAGCGTCGCGGCGGCGCGGAGGATGCGGTCGTCGTCGCCCTCGGGCAGCACGATGTGCTTGCGCGCCGCCCTGGCCCGTTCGAGCAGCTGGTGCTCGAACATGATCGGCGTGACCACCTCGGGGCGGGCCACCTCGAGCGCGTCGAGGAGCGCCTGCCCGTCGACGTGCTGCTCGAACAGGGCGAGCGCCGTGTCGCGCTTGCGCTGCGACTCCGCGGCGAGCCGGCCGCGGGCCTGGGTGATCGCGATGGCCGTCGCGTAGCTGCCGAGGTCGGTGCGGATGATCGGCAGCGTGGCCCGCAGGCCCTCCACCAGCCGCTCGACCGTCTCGGAGAGCGGGATCCCTCCGTTCAGCACGATGCCCGCGATCGACGGGAACGTCGCCGACGCGTGGGCCGTCAGCACGCCGAGGAGCACCTCGCTGCGGTCGCCCGGGATCACCACGACCGAGCCCTCGATGAGCCTGGCGAGCACGTGCTCCATCGACATCGCGGCGACGACCACGCCCAGGGCCTCGCGGTTCAGCAGCTCGGGGTCGCCCGACAGCAGGTCGCCGTTCACGGCACGCTGGATGGTGCGCATCGAGGGCGCGACGAGGTAGCGGTCCTCGGGGATGGCCCACACGTGCAGGCCGTCGGCGGTGGCGGCGCCGGAGGCCCCGGCCTCCACGCGGGCCGCGGTGCGCACCGCGGCGGCGATCTCGTCGAGCCGGTCGGGATCGGCGCGGTTCGCGACGATGCCGAGGATCGTGGCATGCTCGCGGGCCAGTTCGTCGACCGCGAGCTCGGTGAGCTGGGCGAGCTCGGCGGGCGTGCGCGGCTCGGCGAGCCCGAGCTCCTCGCTGCGTCCGCGGCCCTCGGGCACGCGCCCGCCGATGACGAGCAGCACCGGCACGCCGAGGTTCGCGGCGATGCGGGCGTTGAACCAGAGCTCGGTCGGGCTGCCGACGTCGGTGTAGTCGGTGCCGATGATCACGACGGCGTCGCAGCGCGCCTCGATCGCCTTGAACCGGCTGACGATGGTGGCGAGCGCACCCTCGGGGTCGGCGTGGACGGCGTCGTAGTCGACGCCGATCGCGTCGTCGTAGTCGATGGGCACGACGCCGTCGTGCGCGAGCAGGAGGTCGAGCACGTAGTCGCGCTCCTCGGTCGACCGTGCGACGGGCCGGAACACGCCGACCTTCGTCGCACGCCTGGCGAGGGTGTCGAGCGCGCCGAGCGCCACCGTCGACTTCCCCGTGTTCCCCTCAGCCGAGCAGATGTAGATGCTGTGCGCCACGACTCCGAGCCTATCGGCGGGTGGCGACGCGGAGACAGGGTCAGGCTGCGGAGTCGTGGTTCGTCCGAGGCATCCGGCTCGGGTAGACTGTCGGAGGCTCCTCACGTGGCGCCACCCAGGCCAACTCCCCCAGGTCGGAGACGAAGCAAGGGTAACCGGGCTCTGGCGGGTGCGTGAGGGGTCTTGGAGGATTCGCCTAGTGGCCTATGGCGCACGCTTGGAAAGCGTGTTGGGTGAAAGCCCTCGGGGGTTCGAATCCCCCATCCTCCGCCATGCAGAAGAGGCCGCGCCCGAAGGGTGCGGCCTCTTCTGCATCATGGACGCTGTGATTCGAGGAGGAGGGAGGGCGGAGCCCGACCGACGGGGTCCCCCATCCTCCGCCATGCAGAAGAGGCCGCGCCCGAAGGGGGTGCGGCCTCTTCTGCATCATGGACGCTGTGAGATTCGGCCTCCCGCTACCATCGCCGCATGGCCACTGACGTCACCCTCTACATCGGCGAACCGCCGGCGAAGTTCACGTTCTCCGACGAGGCGGCGTGGCGGGCCGTCCGGTCGCAGATCGAGGATGCGGTGGCCGCCGGCCGGGGCATCATCACGATCCCCGGTAAGGGCGCCAGCAGCTTCGCCTACGTCTACAACGACTCGACCCGCGTGACCTGGGTCGACAAGTCGGCGTAGCGACGTCCGGCCTGACCCGGTCGCGCCGGCACCCCGTTCAGGTGCCCGCGCCGAGGCGCTCCGCGAGGAAGGCCCACGCCTCGGCCTGCATCTCGGCGTCGCAGACGTGCCCCACGTCGCGCACGGCCACGCGCAGGCGGTCGGGCGACCAGGCGGCTCGGAGCATCCGCACCGCGTCGCGCACGCCGTCGGCCGGGAACAGCGGATCGGCCGTGTCGGCCTGGACGAGCGCGTGCGCCCCACCGGCCGGGTCCACGACCAGCGGCCACTCGGCGACCTGCCGCAGGCCGGGCGCGAACAGCAGCCACGAGTGCGAATCGAGGTAGTCCGGCACGAGCGAGTCGAACGTCGCCGTCATGCCGGACTGCACGACCGCCCGCAGGCGCGGTTCGAGCGAGGCGAGCAGCCACGCGCGCCCGCCGCCGCCCGAGAAGCCGAACGCGCCGATGCGGTCGGCGTCGACGCCCGGCAGCCCGGCCAGCACGTCGAACGCGACGAGGTCGTCATGGGCGACCATGCCGGCGAGGGTCGTGCCGAGCATGCCGGCGGCCTTCGAGATCGTCTCCTCGGTCTGCGGCGATCGCTCGACACGGGAACGGCGGGCGCGGCGGGAGTCCCAGAGGAACGCGTCGTGCGCGAGCACCGCGAACCCGCGCCGTGCCAGGTCGTTCGCGGCGGCCAGCCCGTCGAAGTAGCGGTCGCGGAACGCGTCGTGCGCCGGCTCGGTCCACGGATCGGCGCGCACCAGCTGCAGCGCGCCGGTCGCGAACTGCCCGCCGTGGGCGTGCAGCGCGAGCACCCCGGGCAGGATGCCCCGCTCCCCCGCCGGCCGCAGCAGGAACGCGCGGGTCTCCGGACCGTAGCCCGCAGGCCACGCCAGCGCCGTGACCTCCAGCCCGTCGGCCTCGACGCGATCGACGACGCGAGGTGCGACCGCCGTCGGCGGCACCGGCACGCCGATCGCCGCGGCCACGGCGTCGGCTCGGGGCATCCCGACGCGCCGTCGCGCCGTGCCCCACGCGGTGGCCGGCCAGTCCTCGTACCCCTCGATCGGGCTCGCTGCGCTCACCCGGCCATGCTGCCGCATGCCGGGAACGACGACTGGCCGGAATCACCATTGAGTCCGGGGTCGTGCCGACCCTAGGATTCCCGGTGACGGGGGCCGTCCGAGGGGGACTCGCCTTGCCGTCCCGACGAAAGGTCGAGCATGAACAACTTCTGGGATTTCCTCGTCTGGCTCTTCTGGTTCTACATCCTGTTCGCGTGCATCTGGATCTTCATCTCGATCGTCATCGACCTCTTCCGGGACCACACCCTGAACGGGTGGGGCAAGGCGCTCTGGATCATCTTCCTGATCGTGTTCCCGTTCCTCGCCGCGCTGATCTACCTGATCGCGCGGGGCCAGTCGATGGCCCAGCGGAACCTGGAGCGCGCGCAGGGCATGCAGCAGGCGAACGCCGACTACATCCGCAACGTCGCCGGCAGCGGTGGCGGCGCGTCGCCGGCCGCCGAGATCGAGAAGGGCCAGCAGCTCCTCGCGAGCGGCGCCATCTCGCAGGCCGAGTACGACGCCCTCAAGGCGAAGGCGCTCGCGTCCTGATCGTCGCCTGATCACACGTCGACGGCGTCGCGCGGTTCCAGGACCGCGCGACGCCGTTCGCGTCCGGCCGCTCAGTGCCGTGTTCAGTGCAGCCGGTGCACGCCGGTCTCGGCCGCCTTCACCTGCAGCCACACCGACGACCCGGGCCGCAGCCCGAGTTCCGCGACCGCCGCCGCCGACACGTCGACGAGCACGTCGGGCGCGGTGGTGCGCAGCCGGATGCCGCCGGGCACCGCCTCGAGGTCGGTGACGGTGGCCGGCCACACGTTCCGGGCACTGGTGTGGTCGGGTCGCACGGTCGACACGAGCACCGCCGAGGGCCGGAACACCGCGGCCGCGGCCGCGCCGTCGGGCACGGGTTCGACCGTCGGCCCGCCGGCGGTCATGGCGCGCGCGCCGTCGCCGCCGTCACGCCCGCTTCCGCTCCCGCCCTCGGGCACGCCCGAGCCGACGAATCGGTGCCCGCCCGCGATCACTCCGCCGTCGGCCGCGACGCCGGCCACGAGGTTCACCCCGGCGAGCGCGGCGGTGAACGGACTGCGCGGCGCCTGCAGCACGGCCGCGGTCGGGCCCTCGTCGACGATGCGGCCGCGCTCGAGCACGGCCGTGCGGTCGGCGAGGACGACGGCGTCGAGCACGTCGTGGCTGACGACGATGGCCGAGGTGCCCGATTCCGCGAGCTGCTCGCGCAGCAGCCGGCGCACGGCCGGCGCGACCTCGGCGTCGAGCGACGCGAACGGCTCGTCGAGCAGGAGCAGCGCAGGCCCCGCCGCGAGCGCGCGCGCGATGGCGGCGCGCTGCCGCTGGCCGCCCGACAGCTCGGCGGGCCGTCGGCCGCCGAGGCCGGCGAGCCCGACGCGATCGAGCCACTCGTCGGCTGCGGCGGATGCCTCGCGCCGGCGCATGCCGCCGGCCCGGAGGCCGAAGGCGACGTTCGCGGCCGCGGTCAGGTGCGGGAACAGCCGCGGCTCCTGACTGAGCAGGCCGATGCGGCGGTGCTCGGGGCGGACGTGCACGGCGGGGTCGGCTGCCGCGACGGGTGCGTCGCCCGGGATCACCGGGCCCGGCTCCGATCCGGCGACCCGCGTGAGCACGCGTCCGTCGAGTCGCACCACCCCGGCGTCGGGCCGGAGCAGTCCGGCGAGCGCGGCGAGGAGCGTCGACTTGCCGGCGCCGTTCGGGCCGAGCAGGGCGAGGACCTCGCCGGGTCGCACCTGCACGCGGGCGACGAGCTCCAGGTCGCCCCGGGCGAGGCGGACGTCGGCGACGAGGCTGCCGCGCGAGGCATCCGGCCCCGCTCCCCCGTCCGCTCGCGGGACGGACGCGCCGCTCCGGCCGCCGGGCGCCGCGCTCACGACGCGCTCCCGGGTCGCCAGCCGCGCACCAGCACGAGGATGGCGATCGCGACGACGAGCAGCAGCAGCGAGAGGGCGACCGCGGTGCCCTGGCCGACGCCGGCGCCGTTGAACGCGGTGTAGATCGCGAGCGGCATCGTGCGGGTCGTGCCGGCCGCGTTGCCGGCGAACAGGGCGGTCGCGCCGAACTCGCCGATCGCGCGGGCGAAGCACAGCACGGTGCCGGCCACGAGCCCGGGAGCTGCGAGCGGCAGGGTCACGCGGCGGAACGTCGTCCATCGCGAGGCGCCGAGCGTCGCCGCCACGCGTTCGTACCCGATGCCGCTCGCCCGCACGGTGCCCTCGACCGAGAGCACCAGGAACGGCAGCGCGACGAATGTCTGCGCGATCACCACGGCGGCGGTCGTGAAGGGCAGCCGCAGCCCGAACCAGGCGTCGAGCGACTGCCCGACGAGTCCGGTCCGGCCGAGCAGGAACAGCAGCGCGATGCCGCCGACCATGGGCGGCAGCACGAGCGGCACCGTGACGAGGGCGCGCAGCCAGCCGGCGACCCGCGGCGTGGCCCGGGCGATCACCACCGCGAGCGGCACGCCGAGCACGAGGCAGCAGCCGGTCGCGATCGCGCCCGTCGTGAGCGAGAGCCAGAGCGCCTCGAGGGTCGCGGGTGCCGTGAGGTCCGCCGGGAGCGTCGCCCAGTCGACCCGTGCGACGAGCGCGACCAGCGGGAGCAGCAGCACGAGCACCGCGACGGCCGCGGGCACGAGCACGAACGGCGGGATCGCGCCGAGCGGGGAGGGCTCGGTGTGCGAGGCGCGCGCCGCACGCGTCGCGCTCGCCCGGCGCGGTCCCGTCGGGGTCATGGCGCCCCGAAGCCGTACGACGCGAGCAGCGCCTGGCCCTGCGGGCCGAGCACGAAGGCCACGAAGGCGGCCGCCGCCTCGGCGTTGGGCGCCGCGGCGAGCGCGGCGATCGGGTAGCGGTTCACGACCTCGTCGGCGTTCTCGGGAGTGATCGACTCGACGGCGTCGCCCGCGGCGGCCACGTCGGTGGCGTACACGAGCCCGGCGTCGGCCTCGCCCGCCTTCACCTTCGTCAGCACGGCCGACACGTTCTGCTCCTCGCTGACGGGCGCCACGGTCACCCCGTCGAGGTCGAGGAGCTGGTGGGATGCCGCGCCGCACGGAACCTCGGGCGCGCAGAGCACGACCGCGAGGGCGGGGTCGGCCAGGTCGTCGATCGACTCCACGCCGCCGGGGTTGCCCGCCGGCGTGGCGATGCGCAGCGTGTTCGTGGCGAACAGCTCGGCCTCGCCGTCGAGGAGGTCGGCGTCGGCCACGGTGGCCATGGTGCGCTCGTCGGCGGACGCGAACACGTCGGCGGGCGCGCCCTCGACGAGCTGGGTCGCGAGCGTCGACGAGCCGTCGTAGACGATGGGCAGCACGTCGACGCCCGGGTGCAGGGCCTCGAACTCGGTCGCGAGCTCGTCGAACGCGGCCGTCAGCGAGGCGGCGGCGTAGACCGTGAGCTCGCCGGTGGGCTCGGGCGTGGCCGAGGCGGATGCCTCGGGCGAGGCCGAGGTGCCGTCGGCGGTGCCGGCGCAGCCGACGAGGGCCGCCAGCGCGGTGAGCCCGGCCGCGAGGGCGAGGCTGCGGCGGATGCGGACGAGTGAGTGAGCGGAGCGATCGGTGCGCATGGGTTCCTTCGGGGACGAGGTCGGACGGGAGGGTCAGCGCGGCGTCTCGATGAGGACGCTCGTCGCCTTCACGACGGCGACCGCGGGCGAGCCGACCTCGAGGCCGAGTTCGTGCACGGCCTCGGCCGAGAGCAGGGAGACGACGCCGTGCCGACCGGACTGCACCTCGACCTGGGCCATCACCCCGTCGACGAGCACGCGGGTCACGATGCCCGGGAAGCGGTTGCGCGCACTGCGTCCGACGCTCGTCGGGTCGTCGGGCGACTGGGCGAGTTCGACGGCGCGCGCCGCGAGCACCGGGCCGTCGACGACGCGGCGGCCCTGCTCGTCGACCTCGACCGGCAGGGTGCCCGCGTCGATCCAGCGGCGCACGGTGTCGTCGCTGACCCCGAGCACGGCGGCGGCTTCGGAAATCCGATAGTGCGTCATGGATGCAGCATATCCGCCGCGATCGCGGCGTGAAACTCGCATTTCCACCCGTGTCTGCGGTTACGCGAAACGCCCGGGGGACCCGGTGTCCCCCTAATGCGGAATAGCGCTTCGCTCGCGGCCAACGGATGATTCAAGAGATGTCAGCGGCGTTGGTGCAAACGGGGAATGGGGACGCAGGGGGCCCCGTCTCGACGCCGTCGGCAGTAGGGGGCGACGGCCTCAGGGTTCTGACCCTGAGGCCGCGTCGCTCACTCGGCCTCGATGTCGGACTCTCCGCCGGGGCATTGTCGATCCCGCTCCTCCTGGTGCTGGGCTGGCTGCTCGACGACCCGGTGTCGCGGGCGATCGTCGCCGGCGCGGCCATCGTGCTCGTCGTCTCGCTCGCTTGGGCCGCCCTGCGCTACCGGCGCACCGAGGTCACCGCGAGTCGCTACGGCCTCGTCGAGACCGGCTTCCTCGGCGGCGTGCAGGTCGTGCCCGCCCGGGAGATCGAACGCATCGTCCGCCTGCAGACCTACCGCGGCGTGAGCCTCGACACGACCGACCAGTTCTTCGTCGTCGGCCGCGACGGCCGCTGCCTGCTCCGTCTCCGCGGCGACTACTGGGAGACCGAGTCGATGGATGCCATCGCCGCGGCCCTCGACGTGCCGATGCAGGTGCGCGAGCACCCGGTCACGCGCACCGAGCTGCGCGCGAGCGACCCGCAGCTCCTCTACTGGTGGGAGCGGTTCTCGCTCGGTCGCTGAGCGGCGCGGGGCATCCGGTCCGCCGCACCCGCGCTCCCGCGCTCCGCGGACGTTCCGACGATCAGCTCGTCGCGATGCCCAGCAGCGGCGCGTCGGGGCGGCTCGACGGCAGCTCGTGGAAGCCGAGCCGGTCGTAGAACGCGCGGGCGCTCACGTTCGCCGGGTCCATGCCGAGGTGCACCGCCGGCACGCCGCGCTCGGCGAGCGCCGCTCGCAGGGTGTCGATGAGGCGTCGGCCCCAGCCCTGGCCCTGCAGCTCGGGCAGCACGTCGATGTGCAGGTGCGCCGGGTAGCGGTCGAGCTCGGCGATGCGCATCCGCTCGGGGTCGCCACCGGCCTCGAGCAGCTGCGCCTCGGTGAAGCCGGGGTTGCGGCCCGTCGGCGGCCCGGCGTGCGGATGCCTCGCCCGGAAGCCCGGGGCCCACTCGCGCCGGTACCAGTCGATGAAGTCGGCCGTGTCGGCGACGGCGATGATGTAGCCCAGCACGCGCTCCTCGCCGGGCTCGGCCCCGACGGCCGGCTCGGCGGCGGGTTCCGCGACGACGAACGCGAGGTCGGGGGCGTAGTCGACGTACGGCAGCGCGAACACCTCGGGCATGAGGTCGTCGTCGGAGTACACCCCGGTCGCGTCGCCGCCGCCCGCGGCGGTCAGCAGGCAGATCTCGCGGACCCGATCGCGATCGCTCGCCCGGTACGGGCGGATCGCGGGTTCGGTCCTCGGCAGGGTCGTGGGCTCGGTCATCGGCGCCTCCTCGTGCCGAAGATACCCTCCACGACGCTCGTGAGCACATCGCGCGTCGCCTTCGACCCGAGCACCTGCTCGAGCACGCTCGACGAGCCGCTCCGCGAGCGCGACGACCCCGAGCGTTGCGAACCCGTGCGCCCCGACCTCGACGAGCCGCCGGTCTGCTTCATGATGCGGTCGTACTCGGCCTGCGCGGCCCGCTCGTCCTTCGCACGCTGCCGGTCGATGGCCGCCTGCTGCTTCGCGAGCTCGGCGTCGGCCTTCGCCTGCGCGGCCGCATCCGCCCGGGCCTGCGCGGCGGCCGCCGCCGCATTCATGCGGGCGGTGAGCAGCTCGTGCGCCGACTCCCGGTCGACCGGGGTGCCGTACCTCGCCTGCAACGGCGACGCCGCGACGGCGGCGTCGATCGAGGCATCCGGCGTCGGCGACATGAGGGCCTGCGGGGCCCGCAGCCGCGTCCACGCGACCGGGCTGGGGGCGCCCTTCTCGTTCATGACCGTGACGATCGCCTCGCCCGTGCCGAGCGTGGTGAGCACCTCCTCGAGGTCGTACGCGGACCTCGGGTAGGTCGACACGGTCGCGCGCAGCGCCTTCGCGTCGTCGGGCGTGAAGGCGCGCAACTGGTGCTGGATGCGCGAGCCGAGCTGGCCGAGCACGTCGCCCGGCACGTCCTTCGGGGTCTGCGTGACGAAGAACACGCCGACCCCCTTCGAGCGGATGAGCCGCACGGTCTGCACGACCTGCGCGAGGAAGTCCTTCGACGCGTCGGCGAACAGGAGGTGCGCCTCGTCGAAGAAGAACACGAGCTTCGGCCGGTCGAGGTCGCCGACCTCGGGCAGGTCGTTGAAGAGGTCGGCGAGCAGCCACATCAGGAACGTCGAGTACAGCGCGGGCTTGTCGGCCACCCCCGGCACCTCGAGGAGGCTCACGATGCCGCGGCCGTCGGCGGCCGTGCGCAGGAACTCGGCCGTGTCGATCTCGGGCTCGCCGAAGAACACGTCGGCGCCCGCCTCGGCGAACGCCACGAGCTCGCGGAGGATCACCCCCACCGTCGCCGTGCTGAGCCCGCCGAGCCCCTCGAGCTCGGCCTTGCCGTCGTCGCTCACGAGGTACTGCAGCACCGAACGCAGGTCGTCGAGGTCGAGGAGCGCGAGCCCCGCGTCCTCCGCGTAGTGGAAGACCAGCCCGAGGCTCGACTCCTGCGTGTCGTTCAGGCCGAGCGCCTTCGACAGCAGCAGCGGCCCGAACCCGGCGACCGTCGCCCGGATCGGCACGCCGCGCCCGGTGCCGCCGAGCGAGAAGAACTCGACCGGGAACGAGGCGGCCTCCCACGCCTGGCCGATGCCCTCGGTGCGGGCGAGCAGCTTCGGGTTCCCCTCCCCCGGCGTCGCGATGCCCGACAGGTCGCCCTTGATGTCCGCGGCGAACACGGCGACGCCGTGCGCCGAGAGCTGCTCGGCGAGGCCCTGCAGCGTGCGGGTCTTGCCCGTGCCGGTCGCGCCGGCGACGAGGCCGTGCCGGTTGGTCATCGCGATCGGGATGCGCACCTGCACGTCGGGCCGCGGGTCGCCGTTGACGAGCGCGCCGAGCTCGAGCGCCGCGCCCTCGAAGGCGTAGCCGGCGCGGATGGCCTCGACGGCGGTCTCGTCGAGCGGGCCCTCGGGTGGTGCGGATGCCTCGGGCGGGGCATCCGCCGGGCTCGACGCCCGGGGCGAAGCATCCGATGGCGCCGCCGGCGTGGTCGCCGCCTGCTGCGCGGCCGCCGCAGCCGCGGCCTCGGCCGCCGCTGCGGCCTCCTGCGCCAGCCGCATCGCCTCCTGCGCCTGGCGCTGCAACTCCGCCGCCTGGGCGGCCGCCGCGGCCGCCGCCTCCTGTGCTCGCGTGACCGCGTCGTCCCCCATGGGCCGATCCTAGCCGGGGCGGGTGCGCCCGGATCGGGCGCCCGCCGCGGCCGGGATCAGGCCGAGTCGTCAGCCCGCGGCGACGCGCGAGCCGATCCGGTAGTTCGCCCCCCGGTGCTCGTCGGGCAGGCGGTCGCCGCGGCCGTGGAGCCGGTGCCGCAGCGTGCCCTCCTCGTAGGAGGTCGGGTAGACGCCACGGCGCTGGAGCTCGGGGACGACGAACTCGACGATGTCCTCGAACGTGCCCGGCGTGATCGCGTAGCTGAGGTTGAAGCCGTCGACGTCGGTCTCCTCGACCCACGTCTGGAGCTGGTCGGCGACCTCCTCGGCCGAGCCCACGATGCGCACGCCGAAGCCGCCGATCTTGCCCCGCTCGGCGAGGGTGCGCACGGTCCACGTCTCGCCGGCGTCGGCTTCCTCGCGCAACGAGGTCACGAGCGACTGGATGGCGTTGCTCTGCACGTCGCCGATCGGGTCGTCCAGGTCGTACTGCGAGAGATCGGCGCCCATCCAGCCCGACATGAGCACGAGGGCCGCCTCGTCGCTCGCGTACGACAGGTACTCCTGCTCCTTCGCGCGCGCGGCCTCGGGGGTCTCGGCGACGATGACCGTCGCCATCGCGTAGATGCGGGCGGCGTACCGGTCGCGGCCGGCCGCCTCGAGCGCGTCGCGGAGCTGGCGCACCTGGCTCGCGACGGCGCGCTTGCTCGGCGCGGCGACGAAGATCGCCTCGGCGTTCTCGGCCGCGAACGCGATGCCGCGGCTCGACGCGCCCGCCTGGTAGATCACCGGGGTGCGCTGCGGCGACGGCTCGACCAGGTGGATGCCCGGGACCTTGAAGTGCGCGCCCTCGTGCTCGATCGCGTGGACCTTCGCCGGATCGGTGAACACACCCGACTCGCGGTCGCGCAGGACGGCGTCGTCCTCCCACGAGCCCTCCCAGAGCTTGTAGAGCACCTCGAGGTACTCGTCGGCGATGTCGTAGCGCTGGTCGTGCTCGAGCTGGTCGTCGTGGCCCATGTTGCGTGCGGCGCTCGGCAGGTAGCCGGTGACGACGTTCCAGCCCACGCGGCCCTTGGTGAGGTGGTCGAGCGTCGAGAGCCGGCGCGCGAACGGGTACGGGTGCTCGTAGGCCGTGCCCGCCGTGATGCCGAAGCCGAGGTGCTCGGTCACCGCGGCCATCGCCGACACCGTCAGCAGCGGGTCGGTGACGGGCACCTGCGAACCGTGGCGGATCGCCGCGTCGGCGGTGCCGCCGTACACGTCGTAGGTGCCGAGCACGTCGGCGATGAAGATGCCGTCGAACACGCCCCGCTCGAGGAGCTTCGCGAGCTCGGTCCAGTAGGAGATGTCGGTGTAGCGGTGGGCCTGGTCGTCGGGGTGCCGCCACAGGCCGCTCGAGATGTGGCCCACGCAGCTCATGTCGAACGCGTTGAATCGGATGGGTCGCTGCGACATGGGGTCCGCCTTTCTGACCGAACCATCGTGGCCGAAGGCCCGGCGCGCGCCGACCGCGTCGACACGCGGCGTCACGGAGCGAAACCATGTTGCGCCGAGTTGGCGGGCGCCGCCGGATTGCGCGACGCTCTGGCGCCATGACCCTTGCACCACCCACCGCCACCGACCGCACGACCCCGTGGCACGGCCACGCCTCGGCGGACGAACTCGCGCACTGGAGCGCGATCGCCCGCGAGGTCGCCGACGCCCTCGCCGTCGACGTCGTCGAGCGCGACCGCGCGAACTCGCTGCCCGTCGCGCCCGTGCAGCTCCTGCGCGACTCCGGCCTCGCGAACCTCCTCGTGCCGGCGGACCTCGGCGGTGCCGGCGCGCACTGGGAGACCGCCTTCGCGGTGACCCGGATCATCGCCCGCGTCGACGCATCCATCGCCCAGATCCTGGGCTACAGCTGGCTGAACCAGGCCTGCGCCGTCTTCTACGGCGCCGACGACGCGACGACCGCCGCCTGGCTGCGCCGCAGCGCCGAGGCGAACTGGGTGTGGAGCGACTCATTCAACCCCGTCAGCCCCGACCTCTCGCTCGTCGCCGACGGCGCGGGCTACCGGCTCAACGGCCGCAAGGCCTTCGCCACCGGCGCGGCCGTCGCCGACGTCGTCATCGCCGGCGCCGTCGCCGAGGGCGGCGAGCGCGACGGGCAGTTCCTCGTGTTCGCGGTCGAGACGACGCGCGACGGCATCCGGCACGTGGGCGACTGGGACAACATCGGCTACCGCGCCTCCGCGAGCGGCGGCATTCAGTACACGGATGTCCCGATCGGCACGGACGACCTCGTGGGCGTCGACCTCGGCGAGCCGTTTTCGACGGTCGTCACCCCCGGCGTGCAGCTCCTCTTCGGCAACGTCTACCTCGGCATCGCCCAGGGCGCGCTCGCGCAGGCGCGCGAGATCACCCGCGCCCGCCGCAACTCCTGGTTCCTCTCCGGCGTCGAGCGGTACGCCGACGACCCCGTCACGCACCGCGTGTTCGGCGAGCTCGTGGCCCGCACCGCCGCCGTCGAGGCGCTCGCCGACCGGCTCGACCAGGCGTACGACGCCGCGGTGGCCCTCGGCTTCGCCACGACCGAGGACGACCGTGCCGAGCTCGAGGTGGCGGTCGCCGCGCTGAAGGTCGTCTCCACCGAGGTCGGCCTCGAGGTCGCGAACCGCGTGTTCGAGGTCACCGGTGCGAGCTCGACGACCACCGCGACCGGGCTCGACCTGCACTGGCGGAACATCCGCACGCACAGCCTCCACGACCCCGTCGACTACAAGCGCATCGAGGTCGGCGCCCACTTCCTGAACGGCACCGTGCAGCCCGTGAGCCTCTACACGTGAGCGCGCTCCTCGAGAAGTACGCCCCCGTCTTCGCCGAGATCGGCGAGGGCGCCCTCCGGCGCGAACTCGACCGCGAACTGCCGTTCGCCGCGATCGACGCGCTGAAGCGCGCCGGGTTCACCGGCGTGCGCGTGCCGGTCGAGCACGGCGGCGACGGCGCGACGCTGCCCGAGCTGTTCGCCCTGCTCATCGCACTCGCCGCCGTCGACCCGCACGTACCGCAGGCGCTGCGCGGCCACCTCGCGTTCGTCGAGGACCGGCTGAACGCCCCGGCCTCCGCCGAGCGCGACGCCTGGCTCCGGCGGTTCGCCGACGGCGAGCTCGTCGGCAACGCCGTCACCGAGATCGGCAACGTCGTGGTCGGCACCACGGCGACGAAGCTCGACGCGACGGCTGAGGGCTTCGCGATCAGCGGTCGCAAGTACTACACGACCGGCTCGATCTTCGCGGAGTGGATCGACGCGACCGCCGTCACGCCCGACGGCGTCGAGGTCGCCGCGCTGGTCTCCACGGCGGGCGACGCCGTGACGGTCACCGACGACTGGACCGGGTTCGGCCAGCGACTCACCGGCAGCGGCACGGCCGTGTTCGACGCCGCGCCCGTGCACGCCGAGCACGTGTACCCGTTCGCCGAGCGATTCGACTACCAGACCGCGCTGTACCAGCTCGTGCTCGTCGCCGTACAGGCCGGCATCGCCCGCGCCGCCGCGGTCGACGCCGCCGAGCAGGTCGCCACCCGCGCCCGCACGTTCAGCCACGGCAACGCCGCGCACACGCGGAACGACCCGCAGATCCTCGAGATCGTCGGCCGCATCGACGCCGACGCGTTCGCGGCCGAGGCGATCGTGCTGCACGCCGCCGCGGCGCTGCAGGCGGCGTACGACGTGCGCGGGGCCGCAGCCGAGGTGCGCGCGGACGCGAAGCGTGCGGCCGAGCTCGCCGCTGCCCGGGCCCAGCTCACCGTCGGACCGCTCGCCCTCGATTCGGCGACGCGGTTGTTCGACGCGCTCGGGGCATCCGCCACCTCGACGAGCCTCGCGCTCGATCGTCACTGGCGGAACGCCCGCACCGTCGCCTCGCACAACCCCGTCGCCTTCAAGGCGCGCATCGTCGGCGACGCCCTCGTCAACGACGCCGAACCGCCCTACGAGTGGGCGATCGGCGTCCCACCGGCCGCCCCGGCCTGACCTCCGCCCCACCCTCCCGTCCCCCTCCACCCCGAAGGACCCCGCCATGACCGACACCACCACGACCGACGAGGCCGCCGCCGCGTCGGCGCCGACCGGCTCGGCGCCGACCGGCTCGTCGACCGCTCCCGAGGCGGCCGTCGTCCCGCCCGAGTTCCGGCGCCTGCGCGGCTCGCTCGGCGTCGCGAGCATCGTCTTCATCGTCGTCGCGGCCGCCTCGCCGCTCGGCGTCATCGGCGGGCCCGTGCCGCTCGGCATCGCGTTCGGCAACGGCGCGGCCTTCCCGTTCACGTTCATCGTCGTGACCGCCGTGCTGCTGCTCTTCGCGGTCGGGTTCACCAACGCCACGCCGTTCGTGAAGTCGGCCGGCGCGTTCTTCGCCTACGTCGACAAGGGACTCGGCCGCAGCGCCGGCCTCGGCGCGGCGTTCGCCGCCCTGCTCTCGTACCTCGCCCTCGAAGCCGGCGTGTTCGGCCTCTTCGGCCCGGGTGCGAACGAGCTGCTGAAGAGCTACGGCGTCCCCGACGTGCCGTGGTGGGTGTACGCGGCCGTCGGCTTCGTCGTCGTGTCGCTGCTCGGCTACTTCAAGATCGAGCTGTCGGGCCGCGTGCTCGCCGTGCTGCTCATCGCCGAGGTGCTCATCGTGCTCGCGCTCGACGCCGCCGTGATCTTCTCCGGCGGCGGCCCCGAGGGCTTCTCGACCGCGTTCGTCACGCCGTCGGAGATCGTGTCGGGTGCGCCCGGCTTCGCGATCCTGTTCGCCATCCTCAGCTTCATCGGGTTCGAGGCGACGGCGGTGTTCCGCGACGAGGCGAAGGACCCGGAGCGCACCATCCCGCGCGCGACGTACATCGCGCTCATCGCGATCGGCCTGTTCTACACGGTCTCGAGCTGGGTGCTCGTCACGGCCAACGGCGAGAGCACGATCGTCGAGAACGCCACCGAGAACGCCGGCACGATCCTCGCGACGACGACCGAGCAGTACCTCGGAACGGTCGGCGCGCACATCATCCAGGTGCTGTTCGTCACGAGCCTGTTCGCGTGCATCCTGTCGTTCCACAACATCGTCGCGCGGTATGTGTTCACGCTCGCCGGACGCGGCGTGCTGCCCCGCGCGCTCGGCGACGCGCACGCCCGG